>JAGKQJ010000180.1 GCA_017898095.1 Bacillaceae bacterium Marseille-Q3522
ACATATAGTTCCTTTTAAATGCTGCTTTACCGTTTTTACTGAAAATTTTAAAAAAGAAAATGCTGACTTACCCCTTGGATCGCAAACAAATTTTATTCCTTGTATCCTCCCCTTTTCAACATTAAGTATATGTTATTCATTATTAAATCATGTTTCAGAAATTATTTCAATGAAAATTTGCAATTCTTGAACCATTCTAATGAAGTCCATCGTTATCACTTTGAAAAAATAGATTGTAAAGATGTTATATAAAAATTTGATTACGAAAAATAATTCGGCATCTATTATTATTTTTTGAACACAAAAAAGCCGGGCGGTATCCGTTGTTGTCCGGATACCGCCCGGCTTTTATTTACCTATGTTTAGTTAATTGTAATTCGTTTATTAGGCTTGTCCGCTTCTGTCTTTTTACCAAGAGTAACATTCAATACACCGTCTTTAAAGGAAGCTGTAATGTTTTCTTCATCTACTCCTTCTAGTGCAAAGCGGCGGGCATAAGCACCGGAAACACGTTCCTTTCTGATAAAGCTTGCATCCTCAGCTTTTTCATTCGTTTCCTGATTACGAGAGGCATTAACTGTCAAAACACCTTGTTCATAATTTAATTCAATATTTTCTTTATCAAATCCCGGGAGATCCACTTTGACAATGTAAGCATCCTTTGTTTCTTGTACATCAGCTGCAAATGGTCCAACATTCATGTTATGAAAGAAATTGTTCCCCCATTCATTAAACCATGCAGGTAAGAAATCAAAGAAACCGTCTTGATCATTTTTACTTGGATAGAACATAGCCATCATTCATTCCTCCTTAGAAATAAATCACTTTATTTGGCTTTTCTTTCCTTACATTGTTATTATATTATATTGGTCAAAAAAGGTCAAACATTTGCACTTGGATCTTTATTTTTTCTTCTGAGCTGGTCATAACGGAATGAATTCTTCTTGCTTATATCAATGCAATTGGAATTATGAGATTATCTTTGTCAAAGGCTCCTAACTTTTCCGCCATACATAATACCGCTCCTGTACTGCGCTGAAGCGGGGATTTTTCTATTACACTGAATCGTTGATTAATCTTTTTTCCGGAGTTGCTGTCTTTTTTATCTCGATTGGGCAAAGCTGTCCATCACCTTCTATAAGCAAGTCAATTTCCTTGGTATCTTTATCTCGATAATAGGATAGGAATGATTCTCTGCCGGAATTCTGATAGCTCTTGATAATCTCACTTACCGCGTAATTTTCTAACAGTGCGCCACTCATTGCACCTTTCATCGCAGTTTCGGAGCTGCTCCATTTTGTCAAGTAACAAACTAAACCAGTGTCATAAAAGTATAGTTTTGGTGTTTTTATCATCCGTTTCAGTACGTTATTTGAATAAGGCTGGAGATAGAAAATAATACCAAGAGTCTCTAAAATACGCAGCCAACTCTTTGCTGTTGCTTGATTTATATCGCAGTCATCGGCAATTCCTTTGTAATTTACCATTTGCGAAGTACGTGCGGCGACAGCCGTAATAAAGTTCATAAATTTCAGGGAGTCGATCATACCTGATAAGCTTTTTACATCTCTTTCTAAGTAAGTAACGATATAACTGGAATAAAATACTCCTTAAATAGGTAAATTGGCTCAACAACTTGACACAGCCCCGATATAAGGATAATTTTCTATTAAAACTATTTATTAAAATTATGGCTATTAAGTTTTTGAAGAAGGAATAATATCACCATAATATTACATAATGATGTAATAATGTACATATTTTCACTTTTTTATAGTCTGGATAAAATCAAAGCAGTATGATATTTACAAGAAGGTGTTAAACAAATGTTTTCGAAAAAAATAGTCAATATGAGCCCGGCAAGAATTTTACTGCTGATTTTTTTTGTTTTTATTATTTTCGGTGCAATGCTGTTAAAGCTTCCGTTTGCGACAACGGATAGAATCACCTGGTTAAATGCATTATTCACTTCAACTTCGGCAATGACTGTGACAGGTCTTGTTGTTGTTGATACCGGACAAGCCTTTACGTTGTTCGGGAAAATTGTCATTATGTTTCTTATTCAAATTGGCGGACTTGGTATTATGACCTTTGCCGTTCTTATCTTTATTCTTTTAGGGAAAAAAATTGGCCTGAAAGAACGGATTTTGCTGCAGCAATCACTTAATCAAACGAATCTCGGCGGTGTTGTCCAGCTCGTAAAAAAATTGTTTTATTTTTCGTTTATCATCGAAGCAAGCGCCGCCTTGTTTTTATTTTTACGCTGGGCACCGCTGATGGGGTGGAAACAAGCCCTGTTTGCTGCGGTTTTTCATGCGGTTTCCGCGTTTAACAATGCCGGCTTTTCCATATGGTCCGATAATTTAACTGCATTTGTCGGCGACCCGGTCGTGAATCTTGTGATTACCGGATTAATTATCTTGGGCGGAATTGGCTTTACTGTGATGATTGATTTGTGGAATAAAAGAAGTTTTTCAAAGCTGACTGTTCATTCAAAATTAATGCTGATAGGGACTTTGATAACCAATGTTCTTGCAATTACATGTATCTTCCTGTTGGAATACAGCAATGCGCAAACGCTGGGAAGCCTGTCGTTGGCTGATAAATTCTGGGCATCCTATTTTCAGGGAATTGTTCCGCGGACTGCCGGGTTCAACTCGATTGATATCGCAGGTTTAGGGGAAGCAACAATATTTATAATGATCATTTTAATGTTTATTGGAGCCGGAAGTGCTTCAACCGGAGGCGGGATAAAGTTAACTACTTTCCTGGCGATGTTTTTGACTGTGTTCGCTTTTTTGAAAGGAAAGTCGGAGATTGTTGTGTTTAGAAGAACTATTTCAGAGAA
The DNA here is from genome assembly GCA_017898095.1 of Bacillaceae bacterium Marseille-Q3522. Classification (GTDB taxonomy): domain Bacteria; phylum Bacillota; class Bacilli; order Bacillales; family Cytobacillaceae; genus JAGKQJ01. The sequence goes on from JAGKQJ010000180.1 coordinate 2,849, forward strand.
AATCATTATCCGCTCCCTTACGATTGCGATGATTAGTATTTCAGTTGTCATACTTGCCGCCTTAATCCTCGTTATTACAGAGGATGCTTCGTTTATGACGATTTTATTCGAAGTAGTTTCTGCTTTTGGTACCGTTGGCTTATCGATGAATTTTACCGGTGAGTTAACATGGATCGGTAAAATTGTAATTATTTTTGTAATGTTTGTCGGAAAAATCGGTCCGTTAACGCTGGCGTTCTCATTTGCAAAACCGGATAAGTCGTTGTATCACTACCCAAAAGAAGATATTTTAACGGGATGACCGTTAGAAGAGCAGATGGATGTGTAAAATCCTTCTGCTCTAATTTAGAATTTGCCATTCCATTTCGTTTCTTTCAGTGAAACTTCCTTCAATGAGTGTTTTACTGCTTCTTCATCTGCGATAAATTGGTAACCGTTCCTTGATGAAATACCATTTTCCATCCTCCGTCTATATATTTCCAAACCGAACTGCGCAGCGTATGCCGCTGAGTTTTTTTGTCTGTTAAATGGTATGTAGCAAGCACCACATTGTCAGATAAAGGATGGATTTCAAATTGCGATAGAGACATTTGCACAATCCCTGCTCCATCTTCCTGAAAAAAATCATCTCTGCGCCACAGATTTCCTGAACTCCCAAATTCAAAAAATTCTTCAGCAAGTAAATTATTCAGTTCACAATGTGAAAGACGAACTTCAGAAGTTAACAAAGATTCTTCCAGTTTTTTTAAATGTTCCTTCAACTTACTATCATTGCTCACAGTTTTTTCGCTCCTTATTGATATTTATTTATAATACAAGCTCGTCTCGTGCTAAAATAAAGACAATAGAAAAGGAGGTACGGAAAATGGAAGTTACGAAGACAAAATCATACACCCATCTCGCAACCGGATCAGATAAAGTTTGCTTTATGTTTTCCGGAGTAGCCTATACTTATGATAAACCGTTATTCTATTATGCTACAATGATTATGCTGGAAAATAAGATTGATGTTATTCATATACACTATCCATTTAACGCGAAAAAGCTGTTAAAGCAGCCATTTACAGCGATTGCAAAAACGATGATCGATGATGTAGGGTCAGTGGTGACAGAAGTTTTACATAAAAAGCAATACAATGAAATCATTTTTCTAGGAAAATCAATTGGAACAATTCCGATCACGGGAGAGTTCATGAAAAACGATACTTTCCGTGCGGCAAAAATGATTTTACTAACGCCGGTGTTGATGTTTGACGAGTTTTTCCAAACCGTTATAAAAAGTAAGCACCATGGCCTGCTTGTGATCGGCAACAAGGATAAAAATTATAAAGAAGAAAAAATAGAAAAATTAAACGAAACAAATTTTGATATAACCGTTATTCCGCAGGCAAATCACTCTTTGGATATTGAAGGGTTTGATACAACTTCATCAATTTCTGTTTTAGCAACCGTAATGAAAAAATTGCAACATGCGATTGCAGATTGAAATGAAAGTCCCTGTTTTAAAAATATTTTTCATCATCAACGTTGAATTCGATTGTAACAGCCCGGTTAGTGAACTTGTTTCAGTAAACTGAAACTTCCACAATAATAACGATGCGCTTCCGTCTCTATTAGAAGCGCATCGTTTACTTTAAAAAAATAATCTATAATCCTTGTTTTCTTTTAAACTATCCGTTTGTCACTTCGGCATACCGAAGCGGGTTAAATGGAGAAAGATCGTGCGGCAACTCTTCCTCTAATGCCAATCCGGCTGCAAGCATTCCTGTATATGGCCCGAAAGTCAGCCCTGATGCACCTAAGCCATTGGCAATAATCAAGCCTTTTACTGCCGGAATTGGGCCGAGCAGCGGCAAAATATCTTTTCCGAACGGCCGGAAGCCGATTCTAATTTCATGGAGCGTTCCATCTGCCAGTCCCGGAGCTACAGCCAGTGCTTCATCGATTACTTCCTTTGCCCCGGAAGCAGTGACTCGGTAATCAAATCCGGAACCGGTCTCACGTGTTGCCCCGACAACAACTCTTTCGTCGTCAAAGCTGACAAGATAATGACTGCTTCCCTGCGGCAGGATTACCGGCCATTTTGAAGTATCCTGATCCGGAAATTTCAGATGGACAATTTGCCCTCTTTGCGGTTCAACATGAATTTTAATACCGAACGGCTCCAGGATTTGCGGCAGCCACGCACCTGCCGTAACAACTACCGCATTTGCTTCAATAAAATTACCATTAACATGAACACCAACTATTTTCCCTTTTGCAACTTCAAGGCTTGCCTCTCCATTGAAAAATTGCGCGCCAAGCTTTTGTGCCGCATTTTTTAATGCATCACGCAACAACCGCCCGTCAACTCTTGCTCCGCCGGTTACATGAAGAGCAGCGAGGTCTTCCCTTAAAGGCGGGAAAAGCTTTCGCGCTTCTTCCGGAGTCAATCGGCTGATTTCTCCTACTGCTTCTGTTTCCGCCCGGCGTGTTCTCACTTTTGCTTCCAGCGCATCTAATACTTTTTCATCGTTACTAACAGCAAGCGCGCCAACCATGCCATAGCCTGTATGATCTTCCCCGTTTTCCTCCAGTTGAGAAATGAGTGAGGGGTAATAGCAGGCAGCCGCTTTCGCAAGCGAGTACCAAATTTGGTCTTCGACTCTTGTTATCCAGGGACAGACAATTCCCGCACCGGCAGCAGTAGCCTGGCCTTTGTGAAACTGATCGGCGACAACCACCTCTGCTCCCTTTTTAACAAGGTGGTAGGCTGTACTGGCGCCAACGATCCCCGCTCCAATTACGATTACTTTCATATCATCACAAACCTTTCTCTGTTTTTGTTACTGAACAAGTGAGACTTCCTTCAACGAAAGAGGGTTCATCTTTCGTTGAAATTGGCGGTTTGCCTCACTATTTTTTAAAAGTCCTTTTCAAACTTGCTCTGTACTACTTTTAAGGATTATGATTTCATCCTTTTTTCAATCAGGGTCTTGCGAAAGAAACCAGCTTATTGAAGTGTAATATCAGAAAAATAGATCACTTCATCAAGACGCGGTGTAAAATTCACTTTGTCACTAACCCCATAGTTCACACCTTGCTGCAAAAGGAAAATATGCGGTCTTTCCTCTGCGACAATTTCCTGGATCCGGTTATATTTTTCAAGCCGTGTTTCTTGATTTAAATCCCTTCCTGCCTCGTAATACAAATTTTCGACTTCTTCGTTGTAATAATCGGTTTGCCCTGTAGCGCGATCCTTCGTATAATGGACGAGCGAATAGGAAGCATCTAGTAAACCGTCCGCTAAAGCAATCATAAACAGCTCTTCGTTAGCGTAAGAATTGTAATCCTCAATATAAGCACTGGACTCAAGCAATTTTAAATTGACTGTTATACCGGCTTCCCCTAACATTCCGGTAATCATTTCCGCAATCTCCCCGTCTAACGGATAGCGCCCTTTTGATGCTGTTAACGTAATTTCCAGACCGTCTTCATAACCGGCTTCGGCAAGTAATTCCTTTGCCCTGTCAAGATTGTAAACATAAGTATTATATAATTCAGGATTGGAACCAAATACACCTTCCGGTACACGGGAACGGACGGGAACACCGGTACCTTTTAATAAAGAGTCGATAATTGCCTGATCGTTAATCGCTAAATCAATCGCTTCCCTAACCTTCGGATCGGCAGTCGGATACCCTTCTGTTGTCCGTACGACTAACAGCATGATCCGGGTGGAATCACCTGTTACGAGTGAGACACCATCCTCGCTTTTTACTCTGTCCCATTCATTAGGCGGAATATCGGCAGCAACATCGATCCCGCCTGTAAATAATTCACCGACGCGGGTGGAGCTTTCCGGAATAGAACGGACAATTACTTCCTTCCACTTCGGTGCATCTGCGAAATATTCATCATTTGCCTCTAAGACGACCCGGTCATCGCGGATCCATTCGCTAAATTTATATGGACCGGAACCGACCGGATTTTTCAAAAATTCTTCTAAACCGACCTCTTCAAAATAATTTTTTGGCAAAACATCGGAGCCGCTTTTCGCAAGTAATCTTAATAAAGTAGGCATCGGACCGTCAGTTTTGATTTCAACTGTAGTCTCATCGATAACATTCACTTGTAAAATTTGTCTGAAATAAGGGTATTCTTTTAAAGAAGAATCGTTCATCACACGTTCGAGACTAAATTTTACATCCTCTGCCGTTAGCGGATCACCGTTATGGAACTTGACATCCTTTTTCAAAGTAAATCTCCACGTTACATCATCAATATTCTCATAAGTTTCCACGAGCTCCGGCTGTATTTCCATGTTTTTATCACGGTAGAATAACCGGTTAAACATGTTCCGGAAAACCCTGTCTCCCGTTGTACTGAGGGAATTCTGCGGATCCATTGTCGTTAAATCCGAGCTTTGTGCGATGACTAGTGTTGTTTTCTCTTCCCCTTCTTCACTGCCGGAATCAGGATTACTGCTGCTACAGCCGGCAATCAGTAATACCATCATCATCAAACCGGTGAACAATACTCTGACTGATTTTCTCATTTTTTCCTCCTAGAAGTACGTTTATTTTTGTTTTTTTTATTTTCTGAAAAATAACCTTTTTACTCTCTAATATTCTATTTATTTTATTTTGCTGCTCATTTTGATATATGTAGTGACCAATTTGCTGAAGTAATCACATAGAAATCACCCCTTTTTCAATTTTTTTAAAAAATTACTTCCAGTTGTTTGCAAGTGTGTATATAACTTTTTAGCAATTTAAACGGCTTCACATCTCCATCCAAGTATGAAAATGTCTTCGTTTTTTCTGAAAAATGGAATGTTTTCCCGATAAACAAAGCGATCACACCCTTCTTTATAAAGTGAAACTTCCATCAGTGGGGGTTTTCTTTCATCCCCCACTGATGGTTAGTTGAACCAATCGGGCTTTTAGGGGCAGTTTATCCCCCACCTAAAATGATTGGTTTCACCTCTATTTTTGAGG
>JAGKQJ010000181.1 GCA_017898095.1 Bacillaceae bacterium Marseille-Q3522
TATTTCATGATAAAAAATCCAAACTACTAAAAAAGGTATAATCCTTCTGAAATAAGGATTATACCTTTTTTAGTGCGCCCGGCATGGGCGATTACTTGGTGGTGAAAGTCCACTACAGGCTTGGCAGTAGGAACTGTTAGGATTGAACCGCCCCATACGGATCCGTATGGGGGTGGTGGGAGAGGTAGGAGGTTAAAAGCCTCCTCCTACTCGATTTAAATAGAATGCCTGTTTTTTATATCAAACACTTATGACCTGCTGGGTAAATTTCAACCGAAGTATTAAACATAATTGCACAAATCCTAATTAAAGAATGCTGAAAATGGACAAAAAATAAGGGAATCAGTACAGCAGCGAATTTTACAGTATTTTTATAATAATAAACATTCATGAACCATAGTGGTAACAAACTTCGGATGAAAATTTTATATTCATTTCAAAGTTATAAATAATAACAGAAAAAGACCGGTGGAAGTTATGGAGAGCGCCAAAATAATTTTCTGATTCACTAGGCACAATGAACACGGTACAATAGCAATAGGGAGATAGGATAGGAATTTTTCCATCTTGCTCTTTTCTTTAAAGAGATTGAAAAGAGTCATACCTCAAACTGAAAAAATCCAAGTTAAATCAAAAAAATAAGCTGAAGAGGAGGAATGTAAAAATGAATAGTTCCGCAACGCTGATTGAGCAGGCAAATAAGTATGGGGCAAATAATTATCATCCTTTACCAATCGTGATTTCCCGTGCTGCAGGTGTCTGGGTCGAAGATCCGGAAGGCAATAAATATATGGATATGTTAAGTGCTTATTCCGCTTTGAACCAGGGACACCGGCATCCGAAAATCATTCAGGCACTAAAAGACCAGGCGGACCGTCTGACATTAACATCAAGAGCTTTTCATCATGATCAGCTTGGCCCGTGGTATGAAAAAATCTGCCGGCTGACAAAGAAAGAAATGGTGCTGCCAATGAACACAGGAGCGGAAGCAGTCGAAACGGCGGTAAAGGCTGCACGCAGATGGGCTTACGAAAGAAAAAACGTCCATGACAATCAGGCTGAAATTATTGCCTGCAGCGGCAATTTTCATGGCCGGACAATGACAGCTGTTTCACTGTCATCTGAAGAAGAATACAAACGCGGATTTGGTCCGATGCTTCCTGGAATCAAGTTAATTCCTTATGGTGACATAGAAGCATTGAAAGAAGCAATCACTCCGCAAACAGCTGCTTTCCTCGTTGAACCCATCCAGGGTGAAGCCGGAATTGTCATTCCGCCGCAAGGATTTTTAAAAGAAGCTTATGAAGTATGCAAGCAAGCAAATGTTTTATTTATTGCAGATGAAATTCAAACCGGGTTAGGTCGAACAGGAAAAATGTTTGCCTGTGACTGGGAAGAAGTCGTTCCTGACATCTATATTTTAGGGAAGGCGTTAGGAGGCGGAGTCTTCCCAATTTCCTGCATCGTTGCCAATAAAGATATTCTATCAGTATTTAATCCGGGCTCACACGGTTCCACCTTTGGAGGAAATCCGCTTGCTTGTGCGGTTTCGCTTGCAGCAATAAAAGTGATTTTAGAGGAAGATTTACCGGAGCGTTCACACGAGCTTGGCACCTATTTTATGAACAAATTGAAGGAGATCCCGAACACAAAGATAACAGAAATCCGCGGCCGCGGTCTGTTTATCGGCATCGAATTGACGGAATCGGCACGCCCATATTGTGAAGCGTTAAAAAATCAAGGACTATTATGCAAAGAAACCCATGAAAAAGTGATCCGTTTTGCCCCGCCACTCGTGGTAACAAAAGAAGAATTGGACTGGGCAATCGGAAAAATAAAAAAAGTACTTTAAAGTTAGGTGAACCAATCTGCGATAAAAAAGAATCCCATCTCTTAATCCAATTTTGGAGATGGGATTCCTTTTCAGAACCAAAAAATAAAATTAAAAAGTCATATTTTGCAATGGGAAATTAGAAAAAAGGAATCCAAGGGAAATCCGCTTTTCTAACTTTATGAAGTTGGTGAAATCCCACATCCAACCTCTCACCTCTATTATGGTGTCGGTCTTGTTTCAGTACGCCGTTCTACTTCAGGGGATGGGGAAAACAGGGCACCAATATTAATAAGACCGGCAATACCTACGATTCCGTAAATAAGTCTTGATATTGCTGCACCTTGTCCGCCAAAAATAAACGCAATAAGATCAAATTGAAAAAACCCGATTAATCCCCAGTTTATTGCACCAATAATTGTAAATACCAGTGCGACACGCTGTAAAGTACTCATACTTTATTACCTCCTAAAAATAGTCATTAATATTGAAGCCTGTTTTTATATTTTCCAGAAATAGAACATTTTAATCGGAAAAAATTATGAATTGTAAAAACCAAGGAGAATTCTTTGCTTTTGTGAATTAGCTAACGCATAATAAAGAAGGAGTATGTTAACGAAAAGAGGAGGTTTTTTTATATGGATGCATTTATCTATAAGAATCCAACCAAATTAATATTTGGAAAAGATCAGCTTCAGCAGTTAACACAAGAAATCCCTAAGAACAATAATATTTTACTTGTGTATGGCGGGGGCAGCATTAAAAAGAACGGTCTTTATGAAAAAGTCATAACGCTGCTTAAGGAAATAAAAGCAAACATTTTCGAATTACCAGGTGTTGAACCGAATCCGCGTCTCACCACGGTTCGTAAAGGTGTTGATATTTGTAAAACAGAAAAAATTGATTTTTTACTGGCGGTTGGCGGAGGAAGTGTCATCGATTGTACAAAAGCAATTGCAATAGGTGCGAAATATGAGGGGGACCCGTGGGATATCGTAACAAGAAAAACAACGCTCAATGAAGCGCTTCCTTTTGGTACCGTTTTGACGCTTGCTGCAACCGGCTCAGAAATGAATTCAGGCTCTGTGATCACAAACTGGGAGACTAAAGAAAAATACGGCTGGGGTAGTCCGGTAACCTTTCCGCAGTTTTCGATTTTGGATCCAGTAAATACTTTTACAGTTCCGCGAAACCAAACGGTGTACGGAATTGTTGATATGATGTCTCATGTATTGGAGCATTATTTTCACTTACAAGAATCGACATTGCTGCAAGACCGCATGTGTGAGTCTCTTCTATTAACCGTAATGGAAACAGCTCCGAAACTGCTTGAAGATTTACATAACTACGAGCATCGGGCAACGATTTTTTATTGCGGTACAATGGCGCTGAACGGAATGTTGTCAATGGGATATAGTGGAGATTGGGCAACGCACAATATCGAACATGCTGTATCTGCTGTCTATGATATACCTCACGGCGGCGGGCTGGCGATTTTATTTCCAAATTGGATGAAGCATAATCTTCATGTAAAACCGGAACGGTTTTCCCAATTAGCGGAGCGCGTTTTTCATGTTGATCCTGCCGGTAAAACAACAGAAGAAACGGCATTGGAAGGAATTAATCGTTTAAGGGAATTTTGGAACAGTATTGGCGCACCGGCGACGTTATCCGATTATCAAATTGATGATAGCAATTTGGATTTAATGGCCGATAAAGCAATGGCAAGAGGTCCTTTTGGAAGATTTAATACCCTTTATAAAGAGGATGTTCTCGCTATCTACAATGCTTCACTATAAGTTCTAAGGAGAAACACATTTTGACGACGGGCGGTTATATCCGAAACAGGAAACTAATTTTTAATTAAACATCCATGACCCGCTGGGTCACAAACTTAGGGTGAGAGTATTATTTTCTTATCAAAAAAGGAAAGGATATGACTGCTCGTTAACTTAAAGAAAAATCTTCTTGAACTTATTTTTTCTGAATTCGCTTTCAGAGGATTTTTCTCCTTGATAACTTTTGCACATTTCGTTAAAGTGAAGAAGGGCAAAGCAATTTCATCATTGTTCCTTTTCGAACATATATCGAAAAAAGTGCTGTTGAAAAAATTTTGAAAATGGAGGATCATATATGACACACGTTCGTTTTGATTACTCAAAAGCATTACGTTTTTTTAAAGAACATGAGATTACATATTTAAAGGATGCCGTAAAAGTTGCCCATCATTCCTTGCATGAAAAAACGGGAGTCGGAAATGACTTTCTTGGCTGGATTGACCTCCCTGTCGATTACGACAAGGAAGAATTTTCCCGCATTCAAAAGGCCGCTGAAAAAATTAAGCAGGATTCAGATGTGTTAATCGTAATTGGCATTGGCGGTTCCTACTTAGGAGCGAGAGCAGCGATCGAAATGCTGCAGCACAGCTTCTATAATGCATTGCCAAAAGAAAAACGGAAAACACCGCAAATAATTTTTGCTGGAAACAACATCAGTTCTTCCTATATAAGTGATATTTTTGATTTACTGGAAGGAAAAGATTTCTCTGTTAATGTGATTTCTAAATCCGGAACAACGACTGAACCAGCAATCGCTTTTCGTATTTTCCGCAAGCTTTTAGAAGAAAAATACGGAGTTGCAGAAGCGCGCAAGCGGATCTATGCGACAACGGATAAAGCAAGAGGAGCGTTGAAAACTTTAGCGACTGAGGAGGGCTACGAAAGCTTTGTCATTCCGGATGATGTCGGTGGACGGTACTCTGTATTAACCGCTGTCGGCTTGTTGCCTATTGCCGTAAGCGGAGCAAATATTGAAGAAATGATGAAAGGCGCGCAAGACGCAAGAGAGGTTTATAGCAAGTCAGAACTGGAAGAAAACGAAGCCTATCAATATGCTGTTGTCCGCAATGTATTGTATAATAAAGGAAAAACAATTGAAATGCTGATAAATTATGAACCGGCATTGCAATATTTTGCTGAATGGTGGAAACAATTATTTGGTGAAAGCGAAGGGAAAGACCAGAAGGGGATCTATCCGTCTTCCGCTAATTTTTCAACAGATCTACATTCTCTCGGCCAATATGTACAAGAAGGAAGGCGCGACTTATTTGAAACAATTGTGAAAGTGGACAAACCTCGTCACGAGTTAACGATTGAAAAAGAAGAAAAGGATCTCGACGGACTCAATTATTTAGCGGGAAAAACGGTTGATTTTGTCAATAATAAAGCATTCCAGGGTACATTATTGGCCCATACAGACGGGGATGTACCTAATTTAGTTGTGACCATTCCTGCATTAGATGCTTACACATTCGGTTATCTTGTCTACTTTTTCGAAAAAGCCTGTGCCATGAGCGGATATTTATTAGGGGTAAATCCATTCGACCAGCCTGGAGTGGAGGCTTACAAAGTTAATATGTTCGCACTGCTTGGCAAACCGGGTTTTGAAGAGAAAAAGAAAGAGCTTGAAAAACGCTTATAAATCAGGTGGATATTTTGTCCCCGCTGATTGAGGAAATCCGCCTGTTTAAAAGTGAATAGAAGTGGAAATTCAAGTTTATCGCAGATTAAGGGGCAGTAATACCCCCACCTCAAAAATAGAGGTGATACCAATCATTTTAGGTGGGGGATAAACTGCCCCTAAAAGCCTGATTGGTGAGATAAGAATTTTCTTTGGGCTTTAGCCCTTAGAAACTTCAATCGGGCCCCGCGCGACAAGGTTTTTCTTAGAGCTTCAGCTCTTAGAAAAATCAGTCAGGCTCTGCGTGATAAGGAGTTACTTAGGGCTTTAGCCCTTAGAAACTTCAATCGGGCTTTGCGCGACAAGGTTTCTCTTAAGGCTTCAGCCTTTAGAGAAATCAGTCAGGCTCCGCGCGACTAACCATCAGTGGGGGATGAAGGCCGGCTAAGATCGAAACGTCCTGTTGCAACGTCGGCACTAGTACGTCCTGTACGTCGGAAAACCCCCACTGATGGAAGTTTCACTTTATTAAAATCAACTCATCATTTTTTTTAATCAAAAAGGCCGAATCAGGTTTTATCCAGTATTGTTCCCCCCGCTTGATTCCTACAAGCAACATTTCTTTTTTTAAAAAATATGTATTGGCATCCGCAAAGGTTCCCCCATATTCATTCGCCTCCTTTACAGGGAAAAGAAACGCTTGGTTGCTTAGCTTATGCATCAATTCCAGATAACCGCCAATCATTTTTGGAGCTGTCAGACTGGCACTCATCAACATTCCGGTTAATTGATTCGCTTCAATAATTTCATCTGCTCCTGCTCTCCTGGCATTGGCCGATTGTTCTTTTGACAGTATCTCAATTATACAGTGTATCTCCGGGTTTAGTCCCCTGATTGCAATTAACGTTAAGATAGACTGCATGTCAGCCTGAAGCTCGTCCTGATCCCGGTCAGCAGTGATGATTACTTTATCGGCGAAGCGGATATTTCCTTTTAATAAAACAGCATCTTCATGCGGACAGCCCTTAATAAAATGAATATTTTTTTTATGTAACGGTCTTCTTTTTAGCGTTTTATCGATTAAGACGATTTCGAATTTTATGTTTTCTTTACTGAGTTCATCAATTAGCACCCTGGATCGTTCGTTCCACCCTATGATCACTAAATGATGTTGACCGGTAAAAGTGCTTTTTCCTTCTAAATAGTCATTTTCCATCGTGACAGCTGTTGTTGCTAAAGCTGCAAAATAGGTAGAAATAAAACCGGCACCTGATAAAATAAGCATTCCCGCGGTAACGCGTCCTGATAACGTTTCTGGTACAAGATCCCCATATCCTACAGTTGAAGCGGTTATAACTGCCCACCACATCCCATCATAAACCGTCGGGAAATTATCTGGTTCCATATAATGGATTATTGTTCCGAAAGTCACAATAAAAAATAAAGCGATCATTAAGATACGCATGGCAAGAGGAAAACGCAAAAAAATTACATATAGATGATTTAGCAAATGATTCACCCCATTATTCATTATGGACGAAAAGATCCATTTTCATAATGGAGTGTAAATTAGAGGATTTGTTATGTTGTCACAGTTTAACTAATGGATCGCAGATTTAAATTTTGCTCCGTGAACCTCTTGGGTATCCATAATCGTAAGAAAGGCATTTGCATCTAATTCATTGACAATACTTTTTAATTTAGATATTTCAAGGCGGGTAACAACGACATAAATAATATCTTTTTCATTATCTAAAAATCCGCCTTTTCCATTAAGCTTTGTCACACTTCTGCCTAACCGGCTGATAATGGCATCTGATAGCTCTTCATAATGATCGGACACAATAAAAATAGCCTTTGTATCCTCTACCCCTTGAGACACAGTATCGATCGTTTTATATGCAATATAATAGGTGAGTACGGAATATAGTGCCTGCTCCCAGCCAATTACGAAACCTGCCCAGCCAAAAACAAAAATATTAAAAAACATAACAAATTCGCCTACGGAAAATGGTAATCTTTTTGACAGAACGATCCCGAGAATTTCTGTTCCATCAAGTGCTCCGCCAAAGCGTATCACAATACCAACCCCGGCACCGAGAAGCAGTCCGCCGAAAACGGTCGCCAGAAGAGGATCGAGGATAAATGGGGATAAATGATGAAGTTGCGATTCCACAACAGCAAGTGCAACAACACCGTAAATGGATGAAATGCAAAAAGTTTTTCCTATATACTTATATCCGGAAAATAAAAAAGGAATATTAAAAATAACAACCAAAATCCCGAAGCTAATACTTGTTAAATTATTAACGAGCAGTGATACACCGATAATCCCGCCATCAATCGTTGAATTTGGAATTAAAATTAATTCAATCGACAGCGCTGCCATACTGGCGCCTATTAAAATCATAAAATAGCGATAAATCAAATGAAACATACTTTCTTTTTTGTGCTCTTTTACCATTTCTCCACCATCCTTATCATTTTGTAAAACACTGTTACATTT
>JAGKQJ010000182.1 GCA_017898095.1 Bacillaceae bacterium Marseille-Q3522
CTAGTATGATCGAAAAAAGAATAGAGGATAAAACAGCGGAAATGACTTTTTCGAAGATCATAAAAATATCACCTTTCTTCTTATAATAAATGGGATTATCGAACAAGTATATGGTAAATTTAATATAGATTATTTTTAATAAAGGGGGCGAGGGTATGCAAAACGAGAAATTTTTTATTTATCTATTTGTATTTACGATTCTTTACACATTAGTAACTGGTTTTATAGCTAAATCCGAGCCGATTTTTATCGAACAATTAAATTATGGTATTTTAATAAGTTTGCTCGCAGCGATTCTTTTCAAACTTAAGAAAAACTAAAGGGACGTGGATTTTTTTCAGTTTTTAAAAGTGTGCTAATAAGCTTTGATTAATCCTTCATTTCAACTAAACTTAATGGTTTCAATCTACCACAAATGCTGTATTTTTTCAGCGTACGTAAACTTTTCTAAATCGGATATATTGTTATTTTCCCATATGTTGCGCTTACCTGCAATATAAATGTTAAAGGATGCCTCACAATTTTAAAAATGAGACATCCTTCTTTTTAACACATATGTTTTTATAGCTGCCGTTAAAGAAACACCCTCTCTATACGAGAAGCGGCACGATTTTCCCTTCATTTACGCTTATTAAGCCGCGGTCTGTAATCTTTAACGCCGGACTTACAGGAAGCGACAGCGTGGAGAGCGACATAATGACGTTGTAATGTCGGTAGCCCAATGATTTAAGCGCAACGGTTACCGCTTCAACCTGCCCGGCAATGACATCAAGCGGCTCTTCTGATAAAATCCCGCCAACCGGAAGCGGCAGCATTGCACAGATTTCGCCGTCTTCAACACAGCAAATCCCGCCTTGCCGACCAATAACTTCATTAGCCGCCAGCATCATATCATGTTTATTGCGTCCGATCACTAATAAATTGTGATTGTCGTGGGAATAGCTTGTTGCGACGGCACCTCGTTTGATAATATCTCCACCGATCAAACCGCGCATCTGATTGCCATTTTTCCCGTATCTTTCAAAAGTGGCAATCAGTCCATAGCTGCTCTCTTCCCAATTTATGCTTCCATCCTTTACAGGCAGCTCGTCTATTTGTTCCGTTGTAAAAGTAGAACCGTCTTGAACCTGAATAATCCGGCATTTACATGCATCTTCTCTGCTATCAACAGCCAGTTCAAAGTCCTTTTCCGCCAGTTTATTAAGCTTAACACTTTGATAAAAGTGCTCCGGAAATTGTTTCCCGAACCGCACCGGTTTATAAACTGCTGAAGCATCATAGCTAAGCATTCCCTTTTTATACACTTTTTCGATCATAAAGTTCTCGATATTAGAAACGAGCAGAAAATCGGCGATTTTCCCCGGGGCAATAATGCCGCGATCTGGCATTTGCATCCGCTTTGCCGGAGTATACGTACAAGCATAAATCGCCTGCTCCGGCGCCATTCCCATTGCGATTGCTTTCTTCAACAACACATTTAAGTGTCCCCTGCTTTTTAAGGAATCCGCCATGACATCATCGGTAACAAAACAGAAATGTTCTCCTACTTGATTTTCCGTTAAATAATCAATGACCTCCTGCGTCATCGATTTTTCCTGGATTTCCAAAAACATCCCTGCCGCAATCCGTGCTTCCATTCCTGCTACTGTTTGATGGGTATGATCGGAATTTACCCCGGCATAAATGATTTTCTGCAAATCCAAATCGAGCAGCTTCGGGACATGCCCTTCGATAATCAAATTTGGATACCTGCTTTTAATATGCGTTAAGATTTGATTGGTTTTACAATCAGGATCGGTAATGACCTCATAATAGTTCATCACTTCCCCGAGGCATTGAATGTTGCCCGTTTGCATCAATTCATCGATATCGGCAATGTCAATGGAGCCGCCGGTTGTTTCCATCGAAGTTGCCGGCACCGAGCTTGGTATCGCAAAATACATATCAACAGCACAATCTTTAGCGGCCTTCATCATTTCTTTTACACCGGAAATCCCGAATACATTTGCCATTTCGTGCGGTTCCGGGACAATCGTGGTCACACCGTTTTTTATTAACGCATCGGAAAAAGTCGCCGGTGTCACCATTGTGCTTTCAATATGCAAATGGATATCAATTAAACCGGGAACAAGATACTTGTCCGTACCGTCTATTATTTGTCCGGCTGAAAAAGACTCCTCTCCACGCTGCCCGATATAGAGGAACTTTCCGTCCAAAACGGCAACATTATTTTTCATAAACTTTTTAAAATAGCTGTTAAAGACGAGTGCGTCTTTTATCAGCAAATCAATTTTCATCTAAAAATCCTCCTCGGCTAATCAACCAGCACAACATTATTTTCCGGGATCTCCAAGATAACTTCCTCCCCGGATGTAAAAGGCTCCGTCATTTCTTTATTGACAGTAAAATCACCCAAAGCTGTCCCGACAACATATTGATAGCTTCTGCCGAGAAAGGTGCTGATCTTTATCCGGCCGGCAAGTTCATTTTTCCCCGGCAATTTTTCGTTGCTTTTCGCGCGGATCGCCAAATTATCAGGGCGGATGACAGCTGTTTTTCCAGTCGTATTCTTCATTCGTTCATCTTTGTTGATCGTAAAAATGTAGTCAGCTTTGCGAAGGACAATTTCGTTTTCCCGGTTCATCCGTTCATCAAAGACAAGGAAATTTTTAAAGCCGATGAAATCAGCAACAAATTTTGTCGCCGGATATTTATAAATCGTCGCCGGATCGCTCAGCTGTTCGATCACACCTTTATTCATGATTGCTACCTGGTCGGAAATCGAGAAGCACTCCTCCTGATCGTGGGAAACGTAGACGGTGGTTATACCCAGTTCCTGCTGAATGCGGCGGATTTCTACCCTCATATTCAAGCGTAAATTCGCATCGAGATTGCTTAGCGGCTCGTCAAATAACAGCAGTTCCGGTTCGATGACCAGCGCTCTGGCAATGGCGACCCGTTGTTTTTGTCCGCCGGAAAGCTCCTTCGGATATCTTTTTTCAAATCCTTGCAAATTGACAACCTCTAATACGTTCATGACGCGCTTCTCGATCTCTTTTTTCGATAATTTACGGATTCTTAGTCCGAAAGCAACATTATCAAAAATGGTCATATGCGGAAACAGCGCATAATTTTGAAAAACAAAGCCGAAATTCCGCTTATTTACCGGTACCTTTGTGAAATCTTTTCCATTAAATAAAAATTTCCCCTGCACTGCTTGCAAAAAGCCGGCGATTAAACGAAGTGTCGTCGTTTTTCCGCAGCCGCTCGGGCCCAGCAGCGAGACAAGTTTGCCTTGCTCTATTTCTAAATGAAAATCTTTTAAGACAGCTTGTTTATCATAAGTAACAGTGATATTATCCAAGGTCAATAAAGCCATATTTTCGCCTCCTTATCGTTTTGTAAAATAAGACAGCCCCATCAGCCGCTCCACCATAAACATAAAGAAAGCGGTAATGAACATCAGTAAAACGGAAATGGCCGCAATCGTCGGATCAAAATAATTTTGTACATAGACGAGCATCTGGATCGGCAGGGTACTAACCCCCGGTCCGGTCATAAAAACAGAAATATCAACATTATTAAAAGATTCCAAAAAGGCAATCATAACAGCAGCGAGAATTCCCGAGCGGATATTCGGAATCACGATTTTAAAAAAAGTCCCCAGTTTGCTGGCCCCAAGACTGATTGCCGCCTCTTCCACGGAAAAATCAAAATTCGCCAGGCTTGAGGAGACGACGCGAATAATAAATGGGAGCATAATAATCGTGTGGCCGATCAATAAGCCGGCATAAACCGGAAGTTGAAAGGTGACAACAATATACCGTAAAAAGGTAAAACCAAGTACGATTCCAGGTATTAAAATCGGCGAAACAAAGATGGCATTTAAAATTGCCTTTCCTTTAAAATCAAACCTGCTTAACGCGTAAGCAGCCGGAATCCCCAATAAGAGAGCCAGTAAATTCCCTGCCAGCGATACGATGATCGATGTTTGAAATGTTGTTAAAAACATGCTGACATCAAAAATATTTTGATACCATTTGAAAGAATAGTCATCCGGCGGAAATTTCAAGATGCTGCCGGCTTCAAATGACGTAATCGAAATGATGAGTAAAGGCCCGAGTAAGAATAAAAACACAAGGAATGTAAACAAGGCCAACCCAAGATTGTTTTTCTTCATTCGCCCCTACCCCTTTGGATTTATTTTATAAGCAACCCGATTCATAATCGTAATAATCAATAAAGTGACAACGATCATAATCGTGGCGATAATGGATGCCATCTGCCAATCATTGAGCGTCATCGCACTTTGATAGAGAAACGTGGAAAAGACAGGCTGCTTCCCGCCTAAAAGCGCCGGTGTTGTATACGCAGTAAAGCTGCCGACAAAGACGAGAATACCGCCGATCATTAAGCCTGGTATGCAAAGCGGCAGGATGATTTTTGCAAACACAGTAAATCTTGATGCCCCCAAGCTTTCAGCTGCTTCGAGGAGCTCCACCTGAATATTTTCCATCACCCCGACAAGCGTAATAATAATCAGCGGAGTAAACAAATGTACTAGGCCGATAATCATTGCCGTTGGCGTATATAAGATATCTAGCGGCTCGTTGAGAAGACCTGTGGCGAGTAATAGTTTATTAATAATTCCGTTTTTCCCGATAATCACCATCCAACTGAAAGAACGGACAATCGGGCTTGTTAATAAAGGAAAAATCGTTAACAATAGCAGCAGTGCTTTAACCCCCGCTCTTTGTTTCGCAATAAAGTAGGCAACAGGAAATCCGATGAAGATACAGAAAAGCGTAGTCAGTAAGCTTACTTTTAATGTTGTCCATAATATTTGCACAAAATAGCGGTCTGTAAAAAACGGCAGATATCCTTCTACAGAGAAGCGGCCGTCATAAAAAAAGGTCGTTCCGATCGTAAAAATGAGCGGAATAAGCATAAAAATCGTTAAAAATAGGAAACCCGGTAATAAAAGAAGGTAAATATAACGTTTTTTCAACTTCTAACCCCCTTGTATTTTAACTTTTTGCGGTATGAACGATCCTTTATGGGATTCAAGAATGACACCGGCTAATCATAACGGGTGGCATCACAGCGAATGGTGCTGATCATGATGCGTTCATCATCCGAATAAACATCTCAAAAAATGCTTCGGCATCTACCTCTGTACACACTTTGATATTTTTTGTTTTTGAAAGCCTGTTTTGTTTGTCACAAATCAGCTGGCCGTCACAAAGGCTACTGTTCGTTTCAATATCGACATAATAGTGTTCTGTTTTCACGAGCGATTTTTCGATTGCAACCGCCACAGCAAGAGGATCATGCATGGCACAGCCCAGTATCCCGTGCCGTTCATAATAGCGCTGCTGGTAATCATCGGTACATGCCTGTACAAAATCCTGCAGCTTTTGATTTTTGATACGTTTAATATGAGCGTCTGTTAAGAGAACTTTTCTTGTTACATTAAGGCCGACCTGTGTCAGCTCCCGAAACCCGGCATAGAAAACAATTTTTGCCGCTTCAGGATCGACATACATGTTATACTCGGCAGCAGGTGTCACATTTCCGCAATCAAAAATAACGCCTCCCATAAAGATCACTTTTTTCACAAGACCGGCTATGTTCGGGCATTTTTTTAATGCGAGAGCCAGATTCGTTAACGGACCTGTACAAACAAGCGTTACCTCTCCGGGATTGCTAAGGATAGAGTGAACGATAAAATCCGCGGCAAAGCCTTCATCCGCTTGCTTCGTTACTACAGTATTTTTTAATGCTCCTCCAAGTCCGTCCTCTCCATGAATGCGATGTTCAAAAAACGGGCGTCTCAAAAGCGGGCTGCTTGCCCCTTTGACAATAGAAATACTTTTCGCATCAACAAGATCAACTACTTTACATGTGTTCTTTGTAGCCGTGTCTAAAGACACATTCCCACTCACAGTTGTGATCCCTAAAATATCAAATTGATCGCTCTTAATTGCCAGAATGATCCCGACCGCATCATCGACTCCCGTATCCACATCGAGAATGATTTTTTTCTTCATCGGCTATTCCTCCTTTCCGGCAGTAATAGCATTTATTCTAAAAAAACGATTGTTTTTTTGCTAAAAGGGGTCATTTAAATAAGGGGATGCGAAGCTTGCTTCCGGACCGCTTCCCATTTCTTATCTTTATCGAAAAATTGTTTCCTTCTAATAGAAAATAGTTTACAAAACCAGCCAAATTAAAAAAAAGACTTGCCCTCCTCTTCTAATTCAGAAGCGGGGGATTTATTTTTTTAAAGATCTGCTGTGTATGAGTATGAAACCCCAAACCTCTATTTTTCTCTTTATTTATCTTTAGGACTTTTTTAACCTTTCGTTTAAATCCTTCCGGACGCAGTATAATTCCATGAGCGAAAGCTTGCTTATTGAGCAAGCTCGCGATTCCAGCGGTCCGTCCAGCTTTTTATATTGTCATTTACAAATTCCATGTCAAGTGGGATCAGACTTTCTACAACATCCTCTCCGTAAGTTATCCCTTCTGCTTCTTCTTCCGTCAGCTCAACATCCAGGTTGACAGGTGAATCGACATGAGCCTTTGCAGATTTTTCCTGTACTTCCTTGCTTAACATGTAATCGATAAATTGTTGTGCCAATTCCTTTTGATCACTGTCTTTCACAACATTTAGCGTGTTCATAACGGCATAGCCGCCCTCTTCCGGGCTAACAAAGGTTGCATTCGGCACGCCTTCTTTCAAAGATCCCATATACATTTCCATAATCGGACCGGCAACAACTTCACCCTGGGCAAACATATTGACAAATTCAGAGGTTTGTCCGTATTCATTTACAACATTTGGCACAAGGCTTTGTAATTGTTCAAACGCAGTATCTTCATCAAAATCTGTGCTGCCGCCAACCTTTGCAGCTGCATCTAAAAACATTGGACCGGAAGTAGAAGTAATGCTCGGAATCGTCAGTTTACCGGCAAGATCTTCCTTCCATAAATCTGCCCAAGAAGTAATCGGCTCCGCTACCTCATCCGGGTTATAAGCAATCCCAAACTGAGCAATCGTATAAGCAGGTCCATAATCTTCTCCAAGCGGTTCTTTTGCCACTTCGTAGATATTTTCAATATTTGCTATCTTGCTTCTGTCAATTGTGTCAAACAAGCCGTCGTTTATCCCCTGTTGAGCATAATAATCAGATAAGAAAATGACATCTACATCTGAATTTCCTTGGCGAATTTTGTTCAAACGGTCTGCATTATTGCCTGTATCGAGAACAATTTCAGCATTATGCTCTTCTTCAAACGGAGCATACACTTCATCACGAAAGAAATCCTCGGAAAATCCCCAAGTCGAAACGACTAATTGTTTCGGTTCTTCATTATCACCGCCTGCGTTTTCATTTGAAGATGAAGAACAGGCTGCAAGAACAATTGAAACAAATGACAACATTACTAAATAACGAATTGCTTTTTTCATTACCAATACAACCCCCAATTTTTTATTTTTAGTATGACCAATCTATGTGAATATTTGCGAAGATTCTAAGTGAGAATCCCGCTCCTAGTGTTTTAAATGATGCCGCTATGGTCATTGATGGCTGCGCCTGCATCTAACATAATGCATTTTATTCAAAGTATTTGCTGTGAAAATAATATTTTCATCCGGAGTTTGTGACCCTATACGGTCATGTGT
>JAGKQJ010000183.1 GCA_017898095.1 Bacillaceae bacterium Marseille-Q3522
GTCTGGCAAACAGTATGTTATACTATTTTTCCTGTTTTACTCTCTTTTATACGATGAAATGGACATGAAAAAACTTGATTTATATCAATATTCATTTTGGCCGTCCTTTCCCTCAAAAATACAAAAACCGGGCTACCAAAAGTGTGTAGTCCGGTTTTTTTGCTATATCGGCTTTAAGACTGTGCAGATTATGTTTTTCCTATACTGTATAACCCGGTATTATCAGTTAAGAGGTTTTTTCAAAAATCCGATTAAAAGTGCAGAAATGATTGCACCAATCAGAACAGAAATAATATATAGTAACCAGCCTCCCTCGACAAGAGGAGCGACAAAAATCCCGCCGTGCGGAGCACGAATCCCGATATCAAATGCCATCGAAAGAGCTCCTGCAACCGCAGACCCCGCCATAATCGATGGAATGACCCGGATTGGATCCGAAGCTGCAAACGGAATCGCTCCTTCGGTGATAAAAGATAAGCCCATAATATAATTTGCTTTTCCGGCATCTTTCTCTTCTTTTGTGAATCTATTTGCAAAAAATGTGGTTGCGAGAGCAATTCCTAACGGCGGCACCATCCCTGCAGCCATAACTGCTGCCATTGGTTCATAAACTCCGCTGGCAAGAAGGCCAGTTCCAAACACATAGGCTGATTTATTGATCGGACCTCCCATATCAAATGCCATCATCAAGCCTAAAATCAGTCCAAGAAAGATAGCATTTGCAGTACCAAGACTTGTTAACCAATCCGTAATTGCCGTATTCAGAGCTGCAACCGGCTGATTTACGATATATACCATGAAAAATCCCGTGAGTGCGATTCCTAAAAGCGGATAAATAAGAATCGTTTTAATTCCTTCCAAAGAGCTTGGCAAATTCGTTAAAACCTTTTTCAAGCCGACGACAATGTATCCGCCAGCAAAACCGGCAACCAGTCCGCCTAAAAAGCCGGCTCCCCCGGAAGCTGCCAGCATACCTCCCACCATACCAGGAGCAAATCCCGGACGATCCGCAATGCTCATCGCAATAAAGCCGGCAAGGACAGGAACAATTAATGCAAAAGCATTGTCTCCGCCAATTTGCATCAATACAGCGGCAAACGGATTATAACTTGGATCCTCCGGATTAAAGGAATTATAGCCAAACATAAAGCAAATCGCGATTAAAATCCCGCCGCC
Organism: Bacillaceae bacterium Marseille-Q3522; assembly: GCA_017898095.1. Lineage (GTDB taxonomy): Bacteria > Bacillota > Bacilli > Bacillales > Cytobacillaceae > JAGKQJ01. The sequence continues at coordinate 1,177 of JAGKQJ010000183.1, forward strand.
GACAACAAACGGCAGCATATTGGAAACTCCGTTCATTAAATGCTTATAGATGCCGGTCCGCGCACTTTTACTTGTTCCTCCGCCGGATGATCCGCCGGAACCGCGGTAGATAGGAGCATCCTGCTTAATTGCACGATTAATTAATTCAGAAGGGCGGCGGATGCCATCTGCAACTGCTGCTTCAATGACATGTTTTCCAGCAAACCTTTCCATCTCAACCTTTGTATCCGCTGCAATGATCACTGCGGTAGCGTTTTCAATTTCAGCCTCCGTTAAGACATTTTTCGCACCGCCGGAACCATTGGTTTCTACTTTTATCGGAACACCAAGCTTAGATGCTGTTGATGCTAATGAATCCGCTGCCATATAAGTGTGGGCAATTCCTGTCGGGCAGGCCGTTACGGCAACGATGAACGTATTATTATCGGAAATTTCTGCTTTTACCGGTTGTTCCTCTTTATCAAAGCTATCAAAAACCGCTAATATCTCGTCCTTTGTATTTGCTTGTAAGAGTTTTAGTCTTACCTCCTCTCTCATGAGAAGGGTAGAAAGACGCGCCAGCGCCTGCAAATGGGTATCATTTGCGCCATCAGGGGCGGCAATCATAAAAATCAGTTTCACTGGCTGACCATCTAAAGATGGATAATCGACTCCAGTTACGGATCTGCCGAAAGCAATTGCCGCAGATTTTACTGCATTCGATTTCGCATGAGGAATGGCAATCCCGTCGCCAATACCGGTTGTACTTTGTTCTTCCCGGTGAAATATACCTTTTGTAAACAACCCGGCATCATTTAGTTTTCCTGCTTGATACAAAGTAGAAACAAGTTCTTGAATAACGCCCGACTTTTCTTTACTTTTCATTTCCAGTTGAATCGTGTCTTTCGTTAGCAATTCAGTTATTTTCATTGTACTCTCCCCCTTATCAGTTTTTTTCTTTCAGAACCACTTGCGGCAGTAATTGCTCAATCTTTTCTTTTTTGCATAATCCGAGTGAAAATGCAGTGGCACTACCGGATGCTACCCCGTAACGAAAAGCATCTGCAAATTGATTAGTTTCCACATATTTTGCTAAAAATCCGGCAACCATGGAATCTCCTGCTCCGACGGAACTCTGTACTTCTCCTTTCGGTACAGTTGCTGTTAAAACCATTTCCTTATTCACGAACACAGCTCCGTTTCCCGCTAATGATACAAGCACATTTTCAGCACCCAATTGCAACAGCTTTCTGGCGTATGGAATCGCCTGTTCACAACTGGAAATTTTCACTTTAAACAAACCGCCAAGCTCATGATGATTTGGCTTTATGAAAAACGGTTTATATGGTAATACCTTACGCAAAAGATCTCCTTCCGCATCGACAACAAAACGGGTACCATTTTCTGCACAAATCCTGACAAGCTCTTCATAGGTTGTTTCCGGCATTGTTGTTGGAATACTGCCTGCTAAAACAAGTAAATCTTCGCCTGTTAAGGCAGCAATCCTGTTTTTAAGCTCTTGAAAATCAGCTGCTGATATTTGCGGACCTTTTGCATTTACTTCTGTTTCTTTATCCGTTTTTAGCTTAATATTTATACGAGTATCCTCTGACACTTCAACAAAATTTGAATCAATGTTTTCTCCATGTAAAAAATCCTTCACATACTTACCGGTAAATCCGCCTATAAAACCGATTGCACTGCTTGTGACGCCAATTCTTTTTAAAACTCTTGAGACATTTATTCCTTTCCCTCCTGGAAATTTTGCTTCTTTGACTGTTCGGTTCAACCCCCCTAACGAAAGCTGAGGTAATTCTACGATATAATCTACCGAAGGATTTAATGTCAAAGTATAAATCATGCCGTCACAACCTTTATCTTTGTTATTGTTCCATATTGCTCTTTTATTTCTGGATTTAATTCATTTGTAATAATCGCAGCTTCATGAAGATCAGCAATTTTTGCAAAAGCAATTTCAGAAAACTTAGAGTCATCTGCAAGTACAAATGCTTCGCGGGAAAGTGACAAAGCTAATTGTTTTACCATCGCTTCTTCCGGATCTGGTGTGGTATAACCAAATTGTTGATGAATTCCATTTACCCCCATAAAACATTTATCAAAACGGTAAATTTCTAAACCGGAAAGGGCGCTACTGCCAATAAGCGCATTCGTTTTCGGTTTTGCGTATCCGCCGATCAGATAAGTAGGAATCTGCTGTTCTAATAAAAAAGGCACGTGCATCAAACCATTTGTCACAACAACAATCTTTTTTTTCGGTAAAAACGGAAGCATTTCCTTAACCGTGGACCCGGCATCCAAATAGATACAATCGCCTTCTTCAATGAATTCTGCTGCAAATTGTGCAATTCGCTTTTTCTGCTGAAGGTTTTTGGATGATTTTTCATTCATACTTGCCTCTTGCAGCTTCCCTAGCAGCCTTGCTGCACCGCCATGGATTCTTTTTAAATACTTTGCTTCCTCTAATTGTGTTAAATCCCTCCGGATCGTTGATTCCGAAGTATTTGTAATATCAACGAGATCTTGGATTTTCACAATACTTCTTTCTTTTATAAGCTGCAAAATGATGCGATGGCGTTCTTCTGTTAGCATTTCATCACCCTCTACACGTTTATTATAATGTAATCGATTGCAAAAATCAATCATTATTTTTCAATTTCAATCAAAATCAATCATAATTTGATTGATTTTAATCGTATCTGCAAAGATGCCCAAAGTTCGAAATCAGCAAACTGTGTTTTCAGTATGCGCATAACCAGGAAAATCAGGCAGTGTCTATACTCCACCCGAACGCTTCGCTAATTTTTATCCTTAAGATATAAAGTGAATCTTCCTTCAGTGGGAGTTTCGACGTACTTTTACTATGCTAGTCTTCCGTTAACATAAGGGCAGTGGCCTTATTTGTTGCAGTTCTTTCCCCACTGAAGGTTAGATGAACCAATCGGGCTTTTAGGGGCAGTTTAACCCCCACTTCATTTTATATATTTTTTTACCTTCATTTATAAGATGGGAGTATTACTGCCCCTTAATCTGCGATAAAGTTAGTCAGGCTCCGCTTGAAAAAAAATGCTCTCAAACATTTTCTGTTTGAGAGCGTTTTTCTCCATTTGTTATCTAGGTGATCTTAAATGGAGGAGCTTGTTTTTTAATTCAGATTCCATTGCAATTAAATCCTGCTCGGCCTGCAGGCGTTTGGAACGTCCTTCAGCCTGGATTCGCAACGTTTCTTCCAAGGTAGAGACTAAGTTTTCCTGCGTTTTCTTTAATGTTTCAATATCAACTAGACCGCGCTCATTTTCTCTCGCTGTTTCAATCGTATTCGTCTTTAGCATTTCTGCATTTTTTAACAATAAGTCATTGGTTGTCTGCGTAACTTGCCGTTGTGCTTCTACCGCACTTCGTTGCCGCAAAAGCGTCAGGGCGATTGCTATTTGGTTTTTCCAAAGCGGGATCGCTGTTGCAATCGAAGATTGAATCTTTTCAACCAGCGTCTGGTTCGTGTTTTGAATAAGACGGATTTGCGGTGCGCTTTGAATCGTAATTTGCCTGCTCAGTTTTAAATCATAGAGACGTTTTTCCAGGCGATCAACAAATTGCAGCAAATCATTTACCTCTTGAAAATCCATCTGATCCTGTGTCTTTTCCGCTTTTTTCTTTAATTCCGGTATCGTTATTGTACGCAATTCTTCTACTTTAATTTCACCGGCAGCAATATAAATATTGAGGGCATGGAAATAATCTTTATTTTTATCATAAAGCTGATCTAAAATGGAAATATCGCTTAATAATGCGCGTTTGCAATGATCCAGCTTTACAGTTATGCGGTCTATTTGCGCACCTGTCTTTTGATATTTGGAAAGAACCTCCTGTACGGAGCTTTGAATTTTTCCGAAAATTCGCGAAAATAAATTTTTCTTTTCCGGGGATAATTCATCCGGATTAACATTTTCCAGTTTTTTCATTAAATCGCTCAAAATTTCGCCTATTTCGCCTATATCTTTTTTCTGAACATGTTCCAGCATGGAATGAGAAAAATCGAGCAACTTTGTCTGCGCCTGAGTCCCATATAGAATCATGGACTGATGATTTGACGGATCAATTTTTTCCGCCAGCATGTAAGCTTTTTTACGATTCTCTTCAGGGATGACATCAATTAATTTTGGCCGTTTTTCTTGTTCGAGACTAGTATCCTCGTGTTGCAATTGTAAATCGGTATCTCCAAATGGATTGGAGAGTAGATCATCAAGTGAATTAGATTGTTGATGTGTAGCTGATGAATTATTTTCCGTCATTGTTAAACCTCCTGCCTCTTCTCGATCTTTAGCGTATTTTTTTAAGTGTATTCTTGGCGACGTCTATTTCAAAATGCAAATGATCGACATCTTTTTCAAGCATATCTTGAAAATCTTTATTTACTGTATTCGTCAGTTGTGTAATCATTTCCTTTGTATCGTATAAAGAATTTGTCAGTTCTAATGTTTTTGCCGGCTGTGCTGACAAAAAAGCATATTTTTCTGTTAATTCAACAAGGGAATCCAAATGGTAAAAGAAAAATTGCTCCGCTTCGTAAAATCTTTTCGGCTCCTTTTTCGTGATCGCATACATTTTTTTAATAACACGAAGTGTATCGAAGTTCTTTTTTAATACATAGATGTTTTTATTGGCAAATAAACTGCGCTGCAGGCGGTTAATTTTTTTGTCGGCTTCTTTTAAATTCGTTTTAATGTATTTGTATTCTTTGCGGCTTAAACCATGCTGCTTTAAATATTTCTGTGAAGTATACAACTTAATGGCGTAATAGATAACTGCACCGCTTAATAACGCGATTAGCGACGAAGGAAAAAAAGATACTTTGAAAGCAAGAAAAGCGATCAGCCAGACAGTTAATGCAGTAACACCGGCAAAAAAACTACGCGTGACAAAGTTTATAAAAGCCCTCATTTTTATCGACTCCTGTATATAAAAATTCATTTTTAGCCGAAAAGGCGTGTTCAAAAGGTTAACGACACTAAGTTGATTTGCGGGAGGCGTACTTCTCTTCCCGGCCGTGGCAAGAATTATACCTCTTCTCATTTGCTGGCTTTTTGAACATCCTCATTAAATAATGTTTTTATTTAATACGTTTTCTCAGTAAAAAAGTTTCATAATAATATTGTAAACGACCTTTCGCATTTATGCCACACTTTCGCCAATCTTTACTGCTACGGACCGAGAAGCTTCTCCTTCTTATGACTGGTTCTTTCTAAGCGTTATGTATCTGCATTATTTACATATTTTTATATGAATTGCCCGGATCAGAAGTGCTGTGATCACAAAACCGATAAACGAGTAAAAATGGTACCAATGGTAACGCTTAAACAAATTGAAATTTTCAAATACCCATTCGACTATGAATGAGTATAGCCCGCTTAATAGGATTGTATAACACAAATAATTTAGAAATCCTTTGCTATATTGATACACAAACATAAATGATACCGGTATTACCGCAACATCTGCAGGCAGAAAAATCGGGAGAGCCGGAACTAAACATCTCGGATAGTCCCATATAAAAAAGGTGCAGCCGAGCATATCCAGAATAAGAGTAAAACTAATCCATATTAAACCGTATGTAAAGATTTCCTGTTTGCGTTTTTTTTCTACAAAATATCCCCACAGTACCCACGGAAGAATTAAGGCTGCTAGCAGAACCCACCAGGCAGGAGTATTCCAACTATTGTTCAGCCAATAGGATAACTCACTTTGCATATATTGTTCATAATATTTTTCTATTTTGGCATATTCCATTTTTAAGCCACCTCTAATTTTTTCAAACACTAAGTTGTGATTTCTCCTAGTTTTTGTTCTTTGTTGTTTTTTATGATTTCATCAGATACTACCGTAACTTTAAAGGTGGATGAAGCAATGAGAAGTTAAATTAGAAAAATAATCAATGGTTTGGATTATAAGGGAATAATCTTGCTCAGAAAAAGAAGTAAAAAAGGAAGCTCGGGAAGAATGCCAGCAGCACTTATTTCGACATTCTCCACGATGAAAGAGGCAACGTTACTCAAAATGCAAAATAAAAAGACTAAATAATCCAATTTTAGTCTGTTTCTCTCCTTATTTTGCGTATATACTATTGTTATTTATTACAGGCAATTTTCTTGTTGTCTCCCTCATCTCACTATTACAAAGCGGGCATTTAGGATGTTCACTGCTTTTAAAATTGTCTCTTATCCAACCGTTACATGAATCTGAAGTGCATTCCCAAATTTTTACGTCTTCCAGAACTACTTCTTCGGTATTTCTTCTTCCAAATCCGATAGACAATCACATCACCTCCAAAAATGAAAAAAGGCTATTCAAAAAAAGAAAGCCATTTCAAAGACTACTTCAAAAAAAAATGAAGTGAAAAATGCCTTGTATAAATGTATTATAC
>JAGKQJ010000184.1 GCA_017898095.1 Bacillaceae bacterium Marseille-Q3522
GTATTTAAACCAAACGATTTGGGATGAAGAGAAAGAATCATAATTTTTACAATGTTTTCTTTGCATGTAATAATTCGAAGGCCTACTTGTTTCGATTAGGAGTGTGGAAAGGATATGGTATATATTCAATATACAAATAATCCTAATAACATATTTTTTTCCAGAAAAACGGCGGATCAATACAATATTTTCCAGAAAAGAATTATTTTAAAGATTGGATGCTGGTCAAAAGAGTTAGTTGTACTCATTGATGATGACTTACCAGAAGGAAAAATTGGTATCCCGAAAAAAATAACTGAATCATTTTCCATTCCAGATGAGCTTCCGTACGATCTAGTCCTAACTGGTCGGATTCTTTCATTAGGACCTATTATAGGATTTGTCGCATATTTAAATCATAATACTGTTACACCTAAAAGATTAGAGCGATTGAAGGGTCGGTTTTCTAATTATTTCGAGATTAAGGGATTGATATTTGTTTGTGCAGTCAGAGGAATAGATGTAGAAAAAAGAATGATCGAAGGGTTTTATTATAATCCAACTGGTGAAAATGCGAGTTCTCGTTGGATTAGTGGTACTTTTCCATATCCGGATGTTATCTATAAAAGACATCCTTTAGACGCTACAAGATATAATGATTTAATTTCCCAAATTGGAGACAAAGTAATTAACTCCTATTACTTTTGTAAAGGAGAGTTGTCCGATTATGCCTTAACAAATAAGGAGTTAGCCAAATTCCTTCCTTATACCGAAACATTAAGTGGGGTTGAACAGTTAGAGCGAATGTTAGCTATGTACAAATCTGCATACTTAAAACCCCGGGATGGGGCAGGGGGAAGAGGGATTCTCTATATTTCTAAAAATGAAGATGGAGGAGTTTTAGTAACAAATCGAAAAAAAGAGAATACATTGTTTACTAACAAAGAAGAGCTAACTGGATATTTAGAGAACTTGATTCATAAAAAATACATTATCCAACAATGTGTTTCTATTTCTCATGAAAACCGTAATGTTGATTTTCGAGTCTATGCTCAGAAAAACGGTTTACAACATTGGGTTTGTCAAGGAATAATTGGGAGGATATCAAAGAAAGATAGGATTATTACGAATTTAAAGTATACAGATAAATTGTTATCCGGATCAAGCGCCTTAAAATTCTTATTTAACTTGAACGATGATGAAGTAAATAAATTGATAAATAAAATTTATTGTGTGTGTATTAGTACTTGTCAAACACTAGATAAGACGGTTGGAAATTATGGAGATGTAGCCATAGATTGTATAATTGATTCTAACTACAATATCTGGATTTTAGAGATAAATAAATTGTATGGATACGATAGTCTAGTAAAAATGAAAAACCGTAAATTGGTAAAAATTTTAATGACAACTCCTTAAAGCTTTAGCAGGATTTTAAGATAACAGTGAACTCGTTTCAGCATGCTGAAACATCGAGGAATCAGCTGGGGACTCTACTCCACCTGATTGGAAAAACCCACCTGCGCTTTGCTTAGAGGTGGGGTTCTTTACCCTTTTAATATTAAAAAGCTATAGGCGCAGTCCTATAATAAAGAAATTTTGAGATTTGAACAAAAGCCCCTTTGGTATGATACGAGATGTCTCTTGATTAAGTAACCAAGGTGGCCACACATAGAGGGAGGATGAAAGTCATGGATCGACAGTATATAGGAATTTTAGTGGATGGATTAATATATAGTGGGATCAAATATGGAATTTCTTATTTTGAGCGTATTTCCTTTTATGAAGAAGCCTGCGAGAAATTTGATCTCATTCCATGTTTTTTTCGTTTATCTGATATCATTTCAGAAAATGAGCAAATAAGTACTTTAATCAAGAATAGAAATGGAAAATATGAAGTGAAACAAATACCTACACCATCTATCATCCATAATAGGGGTCTTTTTTTTCGGAATAAGTCAAAAGAAAAGATTAGAAATCTACAAACAGAAGGAATTATTGTTTTCAATGATTTGAACCGTTATGGGAAATTAAGAGTTTATGAGCTGTTAATGCAAAATGAAGAACTTATTCCACATTTACCTGAAACCGTTCAAGCCAACAGAGAGAATTTTATCAGCATGATGGAAAGGCATGAAGAACTTATTATTAAACCTAAAAGCGGAAGTTTGGGCGGAGGAGTAATAAAGGTTGCAAGAACGGATCACAACAATGCCGTGGTCACTTATAACGACAAAAAAAGTAAAGCCGTACGAAAGCAAGCTTTTTCTTTTTCAGATGAATGGCCAAAAATATTAACAAAAAAGATTATGAGCAAGCATTACATCATTCAGCAACGAATTCTGCTTGCAACGTTTAATGGAAATTCCTTTGACATGCGTGTATCCGTCCAACGAAACGGTAAGGGTGAATGGCAAGTGACAGGAATCGTAGGGAAAGTGGCAAAATCAGGTGGTTTTGTGACAAATGTAGCTAAAGGCGGAGAATGTAAAAGTCTTGTCGATTTATTAAACAATAATCTAAATCTTAGAGTCGATGAAGTTTATAAAAGTGTTGAAAGTTTCTCTCTTAAAGCAGTAAAGGAATTAAATAAAGAATTTCCAAACATGGCCGATGTCGGCTTGGATGTTGGCATAACGGAGGAAGGATTTCCAATGTTTATCGAATGCAATGGGAGAGACTTAAGAATTACGTTTAGAAGAGCAGGGATGTACGATGTATGGAAAGCTACTTATGCTACCCCAATTAGCTATGCTCGATATTTGTTAGATTCAAAGATTGAGCAGGGGTCTTAATGATGAAGACACTAAGCCTTTCAGATGTATTACAAGCGGTGGACGGTACATTATTAAAAGGAGATAAAGGACTTACCATTCAACGCATCACTCGCCATATGAAAAGTTTGCATGAGAATACGTTGTACTTTCATCGAAGTAAAAAGGCAATAGCCCCTGATTTTTTTGTAGGGAAAAAAATGTTTATTTTTGTAACAGAAGATCCAAGTATGGCTAAAGACGTTGATCAAACGGCATGTGTGATTCATGTGAAGAATGCTAAAGAAGCTTACTTGAATGTTATCGATTATTATCGATCCCTTTTCAATATCCCTATCATCGGTGTGACGGGAACATGCGGAAAAACAACAACAAAAGATATGATTCGCCATATCTTAATAAAAGATAAAAAAGTCCATTCAACCTATTTGAGTCAAAATGGATTACATTTGAATTTGCATTATTTGACAGGTATTAATGAAAAGACGGAAGTTGGGGTTTTCGAAATGGGTGTAGCCTACCCGGGAAACATTCGCGTAAGCGGAAGATTTTTTAAACCAACCATAGGTGTTATTACCAATATTGGAGAGGCACACTTGGAAGGCTGTGGTACTCTGGAAAAATATATAAGAGCGAAAGGTGAAATGCTTGAAGTTGTAAGCCAGGAAGGGATCCTTATTATTAATAAGGATGATAAAAATATAAAAAAACTACCTTTAACAAGTTTTAAAGGGAAAATTCTTTCATTTGGTCTACATGAACAAGCTGATTTTAGAGCCACCAATATGTTATACGCTAATGATGGGATGATGTACACTCTCCATTTTGCAGGCAATCATTATGAAGTTTATACTCCGGGATACGGCGAACATAATGTTTATAATAGTCTTGCAGCCATCACGTCTGCTCATACCGTTGGAGTTTCGATCGAAAATGCGATTAGGAGATTAAGAACTTTTAAAACAATCGCAAGACATACGAAAATATATAAAGGTTTTAATGGAAGTACAGTCATAGACGATACTTGGAGCTGCAATCCAAGCTCAGTTAAGGCAGGAATGGAAGTACTAAAAAATACTTCAAAAGGGAATAAAGAAGTGTTAGTTTTAGGGAAAATGCAACGATTGGGTAGGCAATTAAAAGACCAGCATATCAAAATGGGGAAGATCATTATGGATTTTGGTGGAGTTGATTATTTGATTACTATCGGCACATCAGCAGCTCTAACAGGACAACAGGCTATGAAATCGGGTTTGGATCCCGAAAAGTTTATCCCTGTTTCCAATGCAAATGAATTAGAATCGGTTCTAGATAATTTAAGTAAAGAGAACATGGCGATTTTATTTAAAATGTCACTTGGCAAAATGGATCCCTCCTATCGTAGAGTAGTAGAGAAGTATCGACATTTACTAAATTAATCCATATAGAGGATGAAAGATTAATATGCAAACGATTATCTTTATCGGAAGTAATAAGTCTGGAACTAGTCGTGATGCCCTGATAACCTCTTCTAAAATGGGCTTTTATACTGTTTTGTTTACCGATCGCAAAAAAATTGTCAGGCAAAGAGACGAGTTTACTGAAGTAGATAACATCATTTTTTTAAATGACTTATTGGACGAAGAAAAAGTTTTAAATGAGATCAGAGGGTTACAGAAGCAGGGGTGTGAAATTCGAGCTTGTATAAGTTTCATTGATCCATTTGTTTCCTATGCAGCAAAAATAGCTGGAGAACTGGATTTGATGCAATTATCCAGCGAAGCTTTAAATAAAATGGAAGAAAAAACGCGAATAAGAGAACTCCTAAAGGAGGAGGCTTATTCACCTTATTTTACAATTTTTGATTTTGATGAACCGATTCGAACATATGCTAAGAAATTAGAGACGCAACTGCCTCTTATTTTAAAATCACCTGTTTCAAATGGATCTAAAGATGTTCTACTTGCAAAAACAAAAGATGAGTTTATAAAAGGTGTTAAAAAATTAAGGGAAAAATATCCAACAACGGCAGTGCTAATAGAAGAATATTTACAGGGACCCCAATATTTAATAGAGGTTATGGTGTGCAACAACTCCATAAATATTGTGGCCATTATCGAGCAGGAAATTTTAAACAATGATCGTTTTATCATCATAGGATATTTGTTTCCTGCGAGTTTAACAAATGAATTATCTGCCAAATTAGATAATACAATAACAAATATTATCCATCAGTTAGGTTTAGCAAACGGGAATTGTCATTTTGAAATGAGGAATGTTGCCGGCGAATGGAAATTAATTGAGATCAATCCCAGGATGTCTGGCGGTGCGATGAATCGGATTATCTTGGAAGGAACAGGAATTAACTTTGTAAAAGAAATTATTAAACTGAACTTAGGGGAAGAACCATCTCTAATCCCTGTGAAGACCCAATTTGTTTATGCAAGGTTTTTAACAGTTAATTCAAGGGGGAGGTTGATGAAAGTAACAGGAAAGAATCGTGCTTCAAATCTTATTGGCGTAAAGGAAGTATTCGTGAAACCAAGGAAAGGAGCCATATTATCGGATCCGCATTCTCTTGGAGATCGATATGCATATGTGATTGCCTCAGCTGATACGGCTAAGCAAGCGAGGAAATATGCATTAAATGCAGCAAAGGAAATACAGTTTTACTTAGAGCCTTTATAAGGGTGTGGTGTTATGGAATTCATTGCAATGCTGCATCATCGAAAACATCCATCTCGTGTAAAAAAAACGTATCCATTTGCAGCTGTGGCAAAAACGGAGGGAGTTGAATTTTATTACTTTTCATATAGAAACGTTGATTTTGAAACGAAAAAGATTAATGGCTGGATTTATGAGAACGGAAAATGGATTCAAAAACGAATGGAATTTCCAAAAGTGATTATCAATGCAGGCGGTCCTAAAACAGAAAAACAAAAGGCCATTTTAAAACAATTAAAAAAAATAGCTGTTTTTACCAGTCATTCAGTCGGAAATAAAATGAAAGTTTATAAAAAAATCTATAAAGGAAAAAAATTCACAGATTTTTTAATCCCATCTATTCAATTAAAAACGGGTCAGGAATTGGTGAATTTCCTTGAGGTGAATCGGAAAGCAGTTATTAAACCATTTTCAGGAAACCATGGGAAAAAGATATTTTTTATTGAAAAAAAGCATACAAAATATCAGTTGATTGCAGGCACTCAAACGATGTTCTCCGAGAAAATGGAATTGGTCACATTCGTTGAGCAACTATTGAATGAACAAAACTACATCGTGCAACCATTTATTGAATGCAAAACAAAAGCAGGCTTAACCTATGACTTTCGCCTCCATATTCAAAAAAATGGGGTGGGAAAATGGGAAGTAACGTTAATTTATCCGAGAATTAGCGGAAGCGCAAAATTGATCAGCAATGTCAGCAGCGGTGGTTATCGAGGTGAATTGGGACCATTCTTAAAGGAAGAGTTCGGTGATAACGACCAACAAGTGAAGAGAATGCTTGAAGATTTTGTGTTATCCTTTGCAACACATTTTGATACTCTATACCCATATCCTTTTGATGAGCTTGGAATTGATGTAGGTTTAGATAGCAATCAAAAAATATGGATTTTTGAAGTAAACTGGAGACCTGGTTCCAAACATCGGGAATTTGAGGTTGCGAAACGTCTGATTCCTTATTGTAAATATCTAGAAAGAAAGGAATATGTATAAGTCCATTTTCATTCTCTTTCCGCACACACAAGTTTGTCCATCTATATAATGAAGTTATAGGACAGATTGGGGGGTGACATGATGGGGTAGATACAAAAAAAAACAGGAGTGAAGAATGCATATGTGATGCACTTGAGGAATTAAAATGCTTACAGGATTTTATTATACAATCTAGAACTAAATATTTTGGGAAATTACTTTCAAAAATAGCGGGAGTTGATACCCTTCCATTTTTATTGTTTTCAAGAGATGGTCCTTTAAAATTAATGGGATTTTATCTAAATAATTCGACAAAAAAAGAGGAATGTTTTTTTACCGAATTTTTTCGAATCGAAGAAATGGATAGTGAATCATGCTGTGCAACTATTTCGCTACTTCTCCCTCTGGACATACAAGGAAATTTTACTGATTCTCTTTGTGATGTGATGATTTTAAGAAGAACTTCCACATGTGTAACCGTAGATTTAGGATGTATTTGTGGAATCCAGTGTATGGATTCTCATCTACTCAAGAGAAAAATCATCATTGAACCAAAATGGTAATCCAGTACCTGTAAAGCCCTAAAAACAAAAAAGGCTCTTTTTTCGAATATATGGGGAAAGGCATGAAATGAGTTTTACATTAGGTAAGCACTATGTATTAAATGCCATTTTAGTAAAGACTTCTATGTATCAATCGTACAATAAGTTTATTGAAAAACTTAGTGCTTGTTAAACAGTCAAAGATGGTTAGTCACGCATAGCCTGACTGATTTTTCTAAGAGCTGAAGCTATAAGAAAAACCTTGTCGCGCGAAGCCCGATTGGAGTTTCTAAGGGCTGAAGCCCAAAGAAACTCCTTATCACGCATAGCCTGACTGATTTCTCTAAAGGCTGAAGCCTTAAGAGAAACCTTGTCGTGCGCCCGGCATGGGCGATAACTTGGTGGTGAAAGTCCACTACAGGCTTGGCAGTAGGAACTGTTAGCCAAAGGCAAGGGTGTCTTTCGCGAGAAAGAATCTGAAGGAAGCCGGAGGCAAACTCCCGAACTGACGAACAGAAACTGCATACAAGGCTGAACAGGAATGGACGAGTTTGCGATTCAAAACAAAGTCCGATACTGCCCGAGTTCCACACAGTAGA
>JAGKQJ010000185.1 GCA_017898095.1 Bacillaceae bacterium Marseille-Q3522
GACGTATTCTTCTTTTATAAGATAAAGCTGATAAGTTCTCATTTTTCTTCCCTCCACCCAGATAAGCTTATCACTTCATTATAGATATAAATTTCAGTATCGTTTGTCACAAATCGGAAAAAAAGCCGACTAATTTTGTCGAATATATTTTAAATTCACGAGATAAACAATACTTTTTTATTATACAATAATTGAAGCATGATCGGGAAGAATAGGCAGCAACTTCTGTTTATTCTCTTCTCATCAAAGTGCAAATGAAAGAAAACGCCTAGTAGTATCTCTACACCTTACAGAGTGAAAAGATGTTACTAGGCATATTTTTTTTGCATAAATCAGTGTTAATTTTGCAGGAGTTCTTTTACTTTTTCAACGACATTGCTGACAGTAAAGCCGTATTCTTCGATGATTTTCTCTCCCGGAGCCGAGGCGCCAAATTTATCGATTGCCATTACCTCACCTTCATCACCTGCATAACGATGCCATCCTAATGATGAACCCATTTCGATTGCAATGCGTTTTTTTACATTTTTGGAAATAACACAATCTTTATATTCCTTCGGCTGTGCTTCAAAGCGATCCCAAGAAGGCATACTAACGACTGCAACAAAAATTCCTTCAGTTTCAAGTGCTTTTTGTGCTTCAATCGCAAGGTTCACTTCTGAACCAGTTGCAAGTAAAAGTGCATCTGCTATCTCTTTGTCGGCCGCCGAAATAACGTAAGCTCCTTTTGAAACACCTTCATACGCTTTTTCTGCCGTCCCTTTTATCGTTGGCAGATTTTGCCTGGTTAATACGAGCGCTGTAGGGTGATCCGCGGATTCCATCGCAAGCTTCCACGCAGCTGCCGTTTCATTCCCATCAGCAGGACGAATAACTGACAAGTTTGCCATTGCCCGTAAAGAGGCAAGCTGTTCAACCGGTTCATGTGTTGGCCCGTCTTCACCGACTGCAATGCTGTCATGTGTAAGTACGTAAGTGACCGGCAATTTCATAAGGGATGCTAACCGGATAGAAGCACGCAAGTAATCCGAGAAAACAAAGAACGTACCGCCAAACACTTTTAGCCCGCCGTGCAATGCCATCCCGTTTAATGCAGCGCCCATTGCAAATTCACGTACACCAAACCAAATATTACGTCCTTCATAAGAAGTAGCTGAAAAATCAGCAGAACCCTTTATAGTCGTTTTATTAGAGCCAGCCAAGTCTGCAGAGCCGCCAAAAAGGGATGGAAGATTTTTCGCAATCGCATTTAATACTTCACCTGATGAAGTACGGCTTGCAAGGGAAGAGTTTTCTTCGTAAGTCGGAATATCTTTATCCCAACCTTCAGGAAGTTCATTATTTATTGCAATTTCAAGCTGTGCTCCTAATTCCGGATAAACAGTTTTATATTGCTCAATTAATCCGTTCCATTCTTTTTCTTTTTTTGCTCCATGGTCTGCCACCAAAGATTTAAAATGGCTGTACACTTCATTTGGAACATGAAAATCTTCTTCGAACGTCCATTTATATGCTTCTTTTGTCAGTTTTAATTCTTCCGCACCAAGCGGTGAACCATGTACGGCAGAATTTCCCGATTTATTAGGGGAACCGTAACCAATAATTGTTTTTACTTCAATAAGTGTTGGTCTACCGTCTGATTTTGCTTCTTCAAGCGCTTTGGCTATCTCGGATAGATCATTTCCGTCACTGACTTTTATATAGTGCCAGCCATAAGCCTTAAAACGTCCTTCAACGCTTTCAGAAAATGCTTTATTTAAATCGCCATCTAATGAAATATCATTTGAATCATACAGAACAATCAACCGTCCGAGTTTTAAATGGGCGGCTAATGAAGCAGCTTCAGCTGATACACCTTCCATTAGATCACCATCACCGCAAATGCTGTATGTATAATGATCAACAACAGGAAAGTGTTCTTTATTATAGACAGAAGCTAAATGGCGCTCTGCCATAGCCATGCCAACTGCCATTGCAATTCCTTGGCCGAGTGGGCCAGTCGTTGCGTCAACCCCTGCAGTATGACCATATTCCGGATGTCCGGGTGTTTTGCTTCCCCATTGGCGAAAATTTTTAATATCATCCATTGTCAAATCATATCCGGAAATATGAAGCAAACTGTAAAGCAACATGGAACCATGTCCGGCAGAAAGAACAAATCGATCTCTATTAAACCAGTTAGGGTTTTTAGGATTGTGATTCATAAATTTTGTCCAAAGTGTATAAGCCATCGGTGCTGCCCCCATCGGCATTCCGGGATGGCCGGATTTTGCTTTTTCAATTGCATCAATAGATAATGTACGTATGGAATTAATTGATAACAAATCAATATTTTCTGACATGAATGACACCCTTCCTCAATTATTATTCATACACTCTTAATATTATAGTGAGCAACTACTTAATACAACCAAAAGAGGATAACTAGGCAAAAAAATTGTGAAGTTGCAAACGATACCTGCTGTCATTTTTCATTTTAGATTTACAGTTCTAAACAGAAAAGCTGAGAAAAATTTAATGAAGGCGATTGCGTTTTTGCAGATTTTTTAACTTTTCCGGAGTTACATCATCTCCGTTCGAATCCAAAACGGTTACCCCTTTTAAAGTGTTTAACATGGAAGAACGGAATGCGCGTAAGTATTCACCGCGCAGTTCAGACTGTTCCTTCGCCTCAGCAGCGGTTAAACCTGCGGTTTTTGCTTTTTTTGCCAAAGCATTAATTCTTGCTAATTTATGTTTTTCTATCATATTTTATATTCCCTTCCATTTATGTAAGCTTTCTCTCGTGAATTCTAAAAGGATTCCTTATTCTGCTCCGTTATTATGAAGTTATACAAAAAGTCACCAAACGATAAGCATCAAAATTAGGTGCCAATGCTTCCCGCTACTCACGTACCATTCACAGGCCAAAGGTCAGAATAGATAGATGAACCCGCACCGACGGGTTTAAAGAGGTGTATTCCGATATATGAAATCCTTTTCGCACGTCATGACCACAAAGAGCAAAAGAAAAATCCTCATTCTCTACGGAAGCTGTGCCGCATTGGCCTATTTACTTTTCATTCGTTAATGATTTGAACACGCACTTGATGAAGAATATATTTGTTCTACTGCAAGCGACGATAGAAAAATGGTACTAAAAAAGAAACACTTTGACAAGTGAATTGTTCGGCTCAAAGCTGATTCTGCAAATATTCCTGATAACGCCTGTGAACGGTTGCCTTAGACACCTGGTAACCAAAGCCTCTTAACGTTGCAGCTATTTCTGCAAAAGTAAGTTTATTTTGCCGTAGCCGGATAATCTCTTCCACCGGTACCTCGAGTCGCTCTCTTCCGGAATGAAGATCCAGATGTTTCAAATTATTTTCCGGTTTATATCCTTTTTCAACAGCCCGTTTCATTCCGCGCTTAATTTTGATATTATGCAGCTTCCGCTGGTATTCTTCTACGATTGCAACAATTTTCAGCACCATTGAATCCGCTTCAGACAACTGCAATGCACCATGATCGGAAATGGTGAACAACAGTCCCCCTTCTTTCATAATGCAATGCAGCAGAGCGATTTTGGCATTGCCTCTGCCGAGTCTCGTTTCATCTTGTATTAAAACGGCGGTTCTTTTCTGTTTTTTTAATAATAGTAAAAGTTCAAAAATGCCATCCCGTTCAAGATCATAGCCGCTGGCCTGTTCTCTGATTACCTTTATAACCTTTAATTGACGGGAAGCAGCAAGTGTTCTTAATTCTTCTTCCTGTCTTTTTAAAGAAGTTGCCTGAGTGTCCTTAGTGGTACTTACCCTGCAATAAATAATTGCATCCATCACTTTAATCTTCTCCCTCCGAAAAAGAGGCATATTGTTTTTCTAATATTTGATCTTTGGCAACAGGAATAACAAGCAAGTCTCCCGGCCGTATTTGATCATCCGATAAACCGTTATTTTTTTCTACCCATTTAATAAAGTCCTGCGGAGTATAAGAATGTGCGTTCGAATACCGTTCGGAAAGACTCCAAAGTGAATCCCCTTCAGATACAGTTATTTTAACATATTGATCACTGCTTTTATGCTGCCCAAGCAAGATTAGTGTACTTACAAAACTAACAAACAGTAAAATTAAGACATACCCGTTTTTTGACCATAATTTGTTCATATCAGACACCTCATTTTCGAATATACGTTCGTTTTGATATTTTTATTATAATCCGTACATTTGTTCTTAGTCAAGAAAAAATTTCGAACTTATGTTTGTTTCCATAATAATTGCATGTTATACTAGTAGTAACCAAAAGATATGAGGTGTTTTCTATGGAAAAATTATCAAAGAGACAACAGGATATATTAGCTTTTATAAAAAAAGAAGTGAAGGCAAAAGGCTATCCGCCATCTGTACGTGAAATCGGAGAGGCAGTAGGTCTTGCTTCCAGTTCCACTGTACACGGACATTTGGCGAGGCTGGAAAGCAAAGGTTTAATCCGCCGGGACCCTACAAAGCCCAGGGCAATTGAAATTTTAGATGTGGAGGATGAAAATATATCGAGAGCGAAGGCTGTTGATGTACCGGTTGTCGGCAAAGTAACGGCTGGACAGCCAATTACAGCAATTGAAAATATCGATGAGTATTTCCCTTTACCGGAAAACCTTGCTTCGGGAGATGAGCCTCTATTCATGCTTGAGGTGATGGGGGACAGTATGATTGAGGCCGGAATCCTCAATGGAGATTACGTAATCGTAAAGCAGCAACATTCTGCAAAAAACGGCGATATTGTCGTAGCAATGACAGAGGAAGATGAGGCGACAGTAAAACGGTTCTTTAAGGAAAAAGACCATATTAGACTTCAGCCGGAAAATGCCTCATTAGAACCTATTATTCTGCAAAATGTAGTGATATTGGGAAAAGTTATTGGTGTTTTTCGTGTCTTCCGTTAATAAGGTATTCGCGGGAATCTGAAAGCCGGCAAATGAGATAGATTTCACTGCCGGCTCCCGTTATTCCAAACTGTTTAACGATTTAAAATGATTTTAAGTTCGAGGGCTTTGTTGATTTTTGCACTTTAACACCTGCATTGTAAGCATGCAGACTAATCTACCTTTCTGTGCAGAGGGGAATTGGACATATTTTCTTTATCAACTGACTCCCGTAAACTGAAAGATCAAATTGCTTAAGAAACCTGTAATTTCGTTACAATCGGTTTCAAACCTGCAAACGAAAAAATACTAAGCAATTGGCGATAAGGTTTTCACATTGGCAATTGCCTTTTCATGCTTGGTTCGTCGAATTCCTTTTCACTTTTAGCCACAACCACCGTAGCGATTCCATTTCCAATCAGGTTACGATCGCCCGCCCGCCTTTCCATTATTTAAACCAGCCTTTCCTCCACAACCATACAAACATTGCGGAACCGACTCCGGCCATTACTCCTAATACAAAAAAATAGCCCCAACGCCAGGAAAGCTCCGGCATGTACGTAAAATTCATCCCGTAAATACTTGCAATAAATGTTAACGGAATGAAAATAGAACTCATTACCGTTAACGTCTTCATAATGACATTCATTCGATTTGAATTCAAAGAAAGATAATTGTCGCGAATATCGGCTGTCATCTCACGGTTGGACTCAATCATTTCCGAAAGCTTTATTAAATGATCATGGATATCAATAAAGTATATCCGCTCATCTTTCGGTATTATCAGCCTTTCGGAATTTAACATCCGGTACAGCAATTCACGCATCGGGAAAATCGTCCTGCGCAATTTAAGAAGTTGGCTTCTAAATACATAAACTTCTTCAATTAAGCGGTGTTTTTCTTCCTTGCTTTCCATTTCATTTAATCCATCTTCTATTTGATAAATGATTGGGAAATATTCGTCTACTATTTTATCCATAATAAAATAAAAAATGTTAATCGGTTTTAGTTTTTCGGAAATTTTATCTCTCTTGAAAATCCTTTCTCTTACGATGTCTATTTCCGGAGAAGGTGCTAAATGGAAGCTGACAATAAAGTTTTCGCCGGCAAATAAATCAACTTCTGATAACTGAAGCGAGTTTTGCCTTAAAGTGTGAAGCACAAAAAAATCATATTTGTCGTAGTGGTCGAGTTTTGGACGCTGCAAAACGTGCATACAGTCTTCAATTGCTAAAGGATGAAAGTCAAAAACTGTTTTTAACAGCGATATTTCTTTATCTGTCGGGGTATCAAAATCAACCCAAAACCATTGTAGATCTGTATTCATTATTTGCTGCAACGGAATATTTTTTTCAAGAACTTGATCGTTTGTCATGACAAGAGTATGTATCAATAATTTCACGCCTTTTTGATAAAAATAGCTCCATGCTATTTTAGCAAAGTTAAAAAAATATGCAATCACAGTATGATCTTATTTTTTTGAAAATATAGGTATAAAGAAATCCAGTATTGTTTTCAATGTTACATAATATTATGATATACTAATATTAAGTAATATAGATGAAGGTGAAAAAATGAAATATGTTGAAGCGCTGCGGGATATAAAACAAATTAATGCAATAAAAAATTATTTACAAGAACATTCAGAAAGGGATTACCTCCTTTTTGTATTTGGCATTAATACAGGCTTAAAAATATCCGAAATGTTAACAATAAAAGGAAAAGACGTAGTTGAAAAAGGATATATAAAAGATTTTTATCAACAGAAAACCAGTGAAACAGAGGTTTACTTAAATGAACAAGTGAAAAAAGCACTGTATCATTTTATCAGAACCCAAGATGTGAAAGAAGAAGAGTATCTATTTATGTCGAGGAAGACGAAACAGCCGATTACACGGCAGCAGGCATACAGAGTTATTCACGATGCAGCTCTGGCTGTCGGTGTTGCTGGAAAGATCGGCACTAATTCCATGAGAAAAACATTTGGCTATCACGCTTATAAACGCGGAGTAGCTGTGGCTTTGCTGCAGAAACACTTTCATCACTCTTGTCCTTCTGAGACCTTTCGTTATATCGGAATTGCCAAGGATGAAAAATTAAAAACTGAAATTGATGTAAATCTTTAACCTTACTCACCTTTATCATTTACAAACAAGGAGGAATAATAGTGGAAATAAGAGAATGTGAATTACCCGGAATTGGGCGTAAATTTGAAATTGTAACAAAAAGCAACGAAAAAATAGTCGTTGTCATCCATGAAGACGGCCGCAGAGAACTGTATCATTTTGATGCCGAGCATGAAGAATGCGTTTCGAGTGTTACTCTTAATGATACAGAAGCAAGGCAAATTGCTTCGATAATAGGTGGAATGGTCTACAAACCGCAGGCGGTGGAATCAATTGAAATGGCCATTGAAGGACTAATCATTGAATGGTTTAAAGTAGAACCTGAAGCAAAGGCAATCGGACAATCAATTGGCGAGCTGGATATTAGAAATAAATATAACGTAACCGTAATTTCAATGTTAAGAAAGAATATGAAAAAATTATTTAATCCCGGCCCTGATACGGTAATTGATGAAGGGGATATGCTGG
>JAGKQJ010000186.1 GCA_017898095.1 Bacillaceae bacterium Marseille-Q3522
ATGTATAATAATGGCATGCTAAAGCATTTATTTTTATTGAATTAGCAGAGCCAACATTAGAACTAGTAACCCTATAAACATATTTACATAAATGGGCGGGAAAAACCAGAAGAAAAATGGGGCTATTTGAATTTAAAAAAATAGTGGTATATTCAGAAAGGTAGTATCAAAAATGTCAAAGGAATATTCTTATTGGAAGAAGGTAAGGAAAATAGTTAAAATGATTGCGATTTCTCTTATTCTACTTGTCGTACTGTTTTTGGCAGTGATATTCATCTCACGAGCAATCAATACAAGCAAAACAAAAATCACCTCCGCAAACGGAATTCAAGAAAGCATCTACGTCAAGCTAGGCGGTATAAACCAATACATAAATATCCGCGGTGAGGATGCTGATAACCCCTATTATTCTGTTTTTGCATGGCGGTCCCGGAAGTCCGGTTTCCAGCGCTGCGTATTATTACCAAACAAAACTGGAATCGGATTACACGATCGTCAACTGGGATCAGCGCGGCAGCGGAAGAACCTACTATGAAAATCCTAATCTCCATATTGAAACAGAGTTGTCTGCCGAAATTCTTCTCAGGGACATTGACGATCTTATAGGCTATCTGACGGAACGTTTTGGACAGAATAAAGTCATCATCATTGGTACTTCATGGGGGACGATTCTTGGCAGCCATTATACTTTGGAGCACCCCGAAAAGGTTTCCGCATATATTGGTGTGGGGCAGACTGTTGACACCATGGCAGGAGAAGCTCTTGCAAAAGAAACGGCAATGAAGCGTGCAACTGCAAACGGTGATAAAGCGTACATCGAAAATCTTTCTGCACTTTTTAACAAATTTTCTTCCTCTAAAGAATCTGACATGATAAGCTTTGTGAAAATGCGCGGACTTATCTCCCAATATCTGTCGTACGACGGTGAAATGTCCGGTTTGCAGATTTTTTGGACAGGGATCATTTCTCCAGATTTGTCACTGCGGGATATCTCATGGCAGGCACTAAACATGAATTTGAAAAAGCATTTTCAGCTGCAAACTCCGCTGTTGCCTTATCTTTTCGATTTCAACCTTTATGAGAGCGACACTAAATATGAAGTTCCCGTATACTTTATTTCGGAAGACAACGACTGGATAACTCCCTATCCGCTAGTAGAGGAATACTATCAGACTGTTGAAGCACCTGACAAGGAAATGATACTAATTGAGAATACAGGACACGCTACGTTCCTTGATGATCCCGCTGCGTTTGCGGAGGCGGTAAGAAGAGTGTTAGATTAGCAGTAATAAACGATGAATCATATGAAAAAAGGTGGTTGGATGACCATATTATCCATAAAAAATATCGAAAAACATGATAAGGACTCCATCTTATTTCCCGTATTTAGTTTGGAAGTCGTTGAAAAAGAAATCAAAGCGATATTTTCGACGTTAAATGTTCGTTAAACGCTGCTGGAGATGTTTTCGGGGAAAACCTCGATACCATCTGGAGAGATTCGCGTGAACGGAGAAAGTTTCGCAGAAAATAAAACGGCTTATTTTTCGCAACTGGGGATCAGTTTTTTCGATGATGGTTTATATGAAAGGCTAACTGTAATGGATCATTTCAAGTTTTTTTCCGGTCTATATGAGACTGATCAAACGATTGATCAAACTTTACAAATGACACGATTGCAGGAAAAGAAGAATCGAAAAATAAAAGATCTTACTTTCTCCGAAAGAAAACGAGTGCAATACGGCCGTTTGATCATGCAAAATCCGGCATTGTTTATTTTTGAAGAGCCGAATTTAAATGTTGACGTGGAAACAAAGCGTGTTTTTATCAATATCACGAAAAAATTACATAAAATTGGAAAGGCTATTTTAGTTCTGACTGGAAATATGGAAAGTGCCATTATGATTGCTGACGAAGTTTTCCGTTATCGTATTTAAGAAGCGGGAAATGGACGAGTAAGAAAACGAAACCTTGCAGGATGATGAAAGTAGCAACGTGTTGTTAAAAGATAGATGCAGAAAAAGGCTGTCTCATAAGTCCGTTTTTCTGACTATGAGACAACCATTAAAAGTTTAATATCTTAACAAAATTGCAGGCTAGCCCCCATATGGGGTCAATGTCTCGTAATCTTATTTACCTAAAAATCTTTTCACACCTTCCACAACATAATCATGATCAAGCTGCGGAGTTAAACCGGCAACGGTAACCGAACCGATTACCCCTGCATCTTTCACACGGATTGGGAACGATCCGCCCACCGCCTGGTATTCTCCCGGTGATAGAAGGGAATTTTCATCATGGGATAGCCCGGATTCTTCAAAACGTGCTGCAATATAATGTGAACTGTGGTTGTAATGATCGACAACGCGTTTTTTTCGGTATAGCCAAAATACATTTTCTTCCGATGTTCCGTCCATTAAATGAGTGAAAAGTGGTACCCGATTCCGTTCAATATGAATGGCAACTGATTTACCGGTTTCTTTTGCATAGTCAATAAGAGTCATCCCCAGTTGCAGAGCATCTTCATTTGAAAAATGTTCAAATTGTAATTCATTTTCTAATAGTTCAAGTTGCTGTAAGCTCATCTATGTCTCACTCCTGTAAAATATTTTTAGCGCAGATTGGGGGCAGTAATACCCCGTTTCAATTTTTATCAAAAAAGTTGCTGTTTTTTATCTAATGTAAAATTTAGTACGGCAAGGAGGAAAGCAGTTGCTACCATAATTGCACCAATCCAAGCAGTATCTAAATAGGTTAAATAATCAACTGCCAAGCTGCCAAAAATTGAACCGGAAGCAATACCGATATTAAATGCGGAAATATTTAGAGCAGAAGCAATATCCTTTGCTGCCGGAACCAGCTTTTCAGACAAAAGTACGACATATGCCTGAGTCCCGGCAGACATCATAAAAGCCACTAACCCTAATAAAATAATCGATAGAATCGTCAGTACTTTATTCGGTAAGAATACCATTTGTAAAAGCAGGACAATCGCCTGAACGAAAAAGATCCATCGTAAACCTTTAACAGGGTGTTGATCAGCCATTTTTCCGCCAACGATATTACCGATTGCGACGGCAACTCCATACACTAACAGCAAAATCGAAATCGAGTCAGCAGAATAACCGCTGATTTCCTTTAAAATCGGTGATAGATAAGTGAATAATGCGAATGTTCCGCCAAATCCCAATGCAGTCATCAATAAAGCAAGCAGAATCCGGTGATTCTTGATTAATGACGCAACTTCTTTTAGCGAAGGCGGGTTGCTTTGCTTTTTCACTTTATCAACCGCAAACACGGTTACAACAAAGGCAATCAAGCCTAAAATAGCGACTGCGGCAAAAGAAGCGCGCCATCCCATATTTTGGCCGATATACGTTCCAAAGGGAACACCGGCGATTGTAGCCACCGTTAAACCGGTAAACATAATCGAAATCGCTGTCCCTTTTTTATTTTCCGGTACCATATCAGCGGCTACGATTGCGGCAATCGCAAAAAATACGCCATGTGCCACCGCTGTAATGACACGTGAAAACATTAGTAGCTCATAAGAAGCGGCAACGGCAGACAGTCCGTTTCCTAACGTGAATACCGCCATCAAAATCAGAAGGAACCCTTTTTTCGGGGTACGCCCGCTTATTGCGGTAACAATTGGAGTTCCCACGGCTATAGCAATTGCGTAACCAGTAATCAATGATCCGGCCTGGGTAACCGTGATATTTAAGTCGTCTGCCACCGTTTGTAATAAGCCGACAATAACGAATTCGGTTGTGCCGATTGCAAATGCACTAATGGAAAGTGAAAGCAGACCTATATAAACTTTTGTCGACATTTATGCAACTCCTTTGTTGTTGTATTTTTTTTCAAAAAGAATTAGAGCATTTTCGAAATTCGGGTACTGCATTGGATCAGCTTTTTACTTAATGCTTTGTCTAATTTTTTGTGCAACCGTATGGACGGACCGGATATGGCGACTGCAGCGATTACTTCTTCTTCGTACATAATGGGGGCGGCGATACACCTTAGTCCGATTTCTGTTTCCTCATCATCCACTGCATAACCTTGTCCGCGAATTACCTTCAAATGTTCTTTCAGTAAGTGTGGATCGATAAATGTGTTCGCCGTTTTTTGCACGAATGTCAATTGCCTAAGTAAACTTTCGCGTTCCCGGTCCGCTAAGAAAGCGATGATGACTTTTCCAAGGGCACTTAAATGGGCGGGGGCACGCTCGCCAACTTCCGAATGGCTTCGTACCGACTGCTTTCCATCTACAACCTGTGTTGTGACAATATCCGTTCCGTGTAATATACCTACATATGCAGTTTCACCAATTTCTGCGCTTAATTGATAAAGCGGTGGAACGGATAGCCAGTTTAATCTGGCATTATGAGGATTAGATCGACCCCCGACTTTATCGGTAATACTGTAAGCTTGCTCTGTTTTTTTTACATACCCCATTAATTCCAGGGTGTACAGTAATCGAAATGTTGTCGATTTATTTAAAGAGAATCGATTCATTACCTCGCTTAAAGTCATACTTTCTTCTTCTTGCAGGGCGTCTAAGATTAGGAGTCCTTTTTTTAAAGTGGCCACTTCATATTGACTCACTGTCATCACCTCACATTTTGTATATTAACTGCACAACAACATAAAATCAAAAAAAGAAATGATTGTTTCTATATTTGAAACTCCACACAATTTTTCATTTACAAACGATAAAACAGGAAACCAACTTCACTTTTTATGCGGAGGAAGTCCAAGTGAATTGCTATAGAAAAAGGATGTCTCCACTTTTGAGACATCCATTGTTTCACCCGTTTTTATGTTTCCGTTGTTTCGGGGCAGGTTGATATTTGCTCCAAATACGTCTATTTAAATGGAATTCTTCGATAATGCCAAAGAAAAAGATCAGGTCATTATAAACACGTTCCATTTGCGTTTTTTTCAATGATTCAAAAAGAGTCGGATACGCTTCTGTTGCATCTGGCAGCTTACAATGATCAATTAAGTATTTTACCGTGCCAAAAACAATTTTTTCTTTAAATAAATCGCGGTATTTTCCGCCTGATTTCACACCATAAATGATGCTGAATAGAATGCCGGCAAAAAAGAGGAAAGCGGCAATATAATAGATAATCTCAATATCTGTTGATGTTGCAATCAATAAGGCCGCAAGTGGAGATAAGAAAAAAATGACAATGCATATGATATATTTAAAGATAGTGAAAAATCTTAACCTATTTACCTCTGGTAACGCTTCGAGCAGTTGTTGTCTCACCTCTTCTAGACTTGGAAACATCTGTTATCTTCCTTGCAACAATGTATCCATATTTACGTCGCTTCGTTTTTCTTCAGCTATCACAAGCATTTCCCGCTTTTGAAAGCCAAACATTTTTGCGATAATATTTAGCGGAAATAGTTCGAAGGCACCGGCATTTTATCTGGATGAATTAACAGCAGGTAATCTTGCCGACAAGAAAATGATTTTTGAGAAAACGGAAATAAATGAAACACAACAATTAGAACAAGTGAAAGTCACCCTCAATGGTGTGCAATATGCAGAAGTAATTCCGACAGCAGGAAACGAAGAGCTATTTAGTAATTTTGGCGACAGCGGTATTGTAGCGCTAACTGCAAAATTTACGATTGATAATCAAACGGATATTCCATTAAGTATTTACGACCTTGGTTCCAAATTAAAAATTGACGTGGATCGCGGTACTGTCTTATCTGACGGGATGGCGGAAACATTGGATCCGGATGAAATTCAACCGGGAGCGCAAGGTGTAAAATATCATGTATTCTTTTTCAGGAAAGATGAATTCGAGTTATTCAAGAAATTTGATCTTGAATTTGGTCCCTTTACCGGAGACGACGGCCAAAGATTATTCAAAGAAAAAACCGTTACATTCTCCTTGCCGAGATAAAACAATATCAAATGGATTACCCTTTTAAAACTGTGATGGGTAATCCGTTTGTTTTATTCAACATGTTTTCCGAATCTTTCAGGCACTGCTAATGAAAATTTTTCACTGAGCACAATAGTCAAACTTTTTACCTATTAGTCTCTATTTTGCTTGTTGAAGGGGGCTTCCCGGTACATTTTGATATAATGTCGATACTGCGTTAATTAGCTTTATACTCCGCCATCATTTTCTTCGCTTTCTTAGAGACTTTTTCCACTGTTGTTTCGGCGTCATCTTTCCCTAAATACATTAAATCGACGATGTCCGTAACCTCTTTGTCTAATCCCGGGATCGTAGACTGAATAGAGTTGGAAAATCCTTGGTTGCGTGCATGAATAATGAATTCAACATGTTTAGGTACTTGCGAATCTGTGACAATTTTATCAATTCCACTAATGGAAGGAATGGCATTTCCAATACCGGATAAACGCGCTTCCTGGCCAATAGTTGAGGTATAGTAAGAGAGGAATTTCAAAGCAGCGTCTTTGTGTTTTGAATCTTTGTTCACCGCCATATAAGCAGTCGGGATTCCGACCGGCTCTGTTTTATTTTCCGTATTAGACGGCCAAGGAATGTAATCCCAGTCTAATGATTTGTTATCATTGAATAAAGGCGTATACCATCTGCCTGCGGCAACCATGCCAACCTGGCCGGATAAAAACATTGCCTCCGCACCTTGTCCTTTTGGTAAGGAACCGGCATAGGTGAAATTTTTCTTCTTAAGCATTTTTTCGAGGAATTTTATTGCTTCGATTCCTTTTTCATTTTGATCCAACACGAATTCTCCTGTTTCTTTATTGTATATTTCGCCGCCATTTGCCCATATCCAGCTGAACAACGGGCCCCACCAGTTATCGACAATAAAGCCGTATTTTTCTCCCTCGCGAAGTTGGTCCGTTACTTCTTCCATCGCTGCAAAATTCCATTCCCCCGCATCAAAATATTCTTGCGGAAGTTTAATACCTAATTCTGAGAATAATTTTTTGTTGTAGTAGATAAGCATTGGGTTGCAATCTACAGGAACACCATAGATTTCATCGTCTTTTTTCGCTGCACCCCATAAACCTGCCGCAAATTCCTCCGGTTTTGCGTAGCTTTTCGAACTATTCATGAATTCACTAAGAGGAGCAAGTTTTCCCGTTTCAATAATTTTCGAAACATCCCCGTCACCAATGTAGAATACATCAGGAGCCTGGCTGCCTTGAAGCTGTGTTTGTAATTTTTGAATATAACCGTCACTAGGAATTGGCACCAGTTTTACTTTGATATTAGGATTTTCTTTCATAAAACCATCTACTGCCCTTTGGTACACTTTTATCTCTGCCGGATTCCCCCAGGCCGAAAAGGTTAAGTTGATTGTGTCCCCGGTACTCTCAGAAGAACTGCCGGAATCGCTGCAACCTTGAAGAACCGGCGCTATTACAAGTAAAAAAACAAGAAATAAAAATACATTTTTTATTTTTTTCATCTCTTTACCTCCATTTTTAAAATGTAAGCG
>JAGKQJ010000187.1 GCA_017898095.1 Bacillaceae bacterium Marseille-Q3522
TAATAATAAAGAACAATTAAAGAGATTATTTATCGAATCAGGTGCTATTGTATTTACGGAAGTGTATAAAAAATTGTATCAAAACAAAGCACTACACGAAATTGCGAAACTTCCATTAGAAAAGCACTACTATGACCAGCTTGTTGCGTTTATTTTGTAAAATAAGGAGGTGATAGATTATGCAGAAAGTTATTCAATATCTAATCGAAAACAGTGACGTACTTGAAAAAGTGAAAAACGGATCAGCCAGCCTTGTTGGCGTTAATGGTGAAGAAGTGTAAGCGATTTTAGATGTATTTGATAATGAGATAACAGATCCTTCATACGTATATTGGAAAAATTAAGTTAATTCAAATTTATTACTTCTTTAAGGAGTCAGAATGAAAACCAGCAGGAGTTTGAATTCATTAGGATATTTTCCATTTATAATAATAATAGGATTGGTTTTGTATTTTTCTTACATTCTAATTAAATATCCTCTTGTAGGAATTGAAACAAAAACTGTTAATAATCAATGGTTTGTAGATACAATATATGAAAAGGGCTGGGCGGCAAATCAACCAATTGAAATTGGTGATGAGATTATTTTGGTTAATGGAAAAACTCCCGATAAACATTTGCAAATCCATTATTTTCATTTAGTTGATCTTGCTGAAACCATTACCATTAGAAACCAAAATTCAGAAACAAAAGAATTTGCCATTACTTATCAGCACTTGACAAATCAATTTTTTTACTATCTTATTCTACCAGGGATATTTACGATTATTAATTTACTTTTTAGTATATTTCTCTATCAAAAGAAAAAAAATGATCCTTCTGCAAAGGTTCTGATTTATTTTTTATTGTCATTAGGAATATGCTATTTAAGTGCATCTGTCTCGGCAAAAGGAGAACTTATTGGAAGAATCGTGAATACTGTTACGCTGCCAGGTTCCTTGTTGCTATTAATACACTTTTTAAAGAGCTATTTTTCTCGTTTTCACCAATTATTTATCAATCTTAGAACTCTAGTTATCTTGTATATTATTTATGGTCTATTCTTGATAGTAGAACTGGCAGGGATTTTTATTATTAAAGATACGAATTTATCGACAATTGATTTGCTTTACTTTATCCTGCTGCTAATCATCCTGCTTTTTTTGTTAGGTCGCTTTTATTGGAAGAATAGAAACTCGGATGTGAATGCAGTTTTAAAAATTCTCTTATTTAGTATGTTACTCGCGTTTGCACCTTTTGTTTTCCTGTATGTGGTTCCGGAGCTTATTTTTCACACCCGGCTTTTATCTGCCGAAAGTACAGCTGTTTTTTTAATTGTCATTCCGGTCAGTTTTGTTTATTTGCAGTTATCCGATAAACTTTTTGATATCAACTTTATATTAGGCAGGTTGCGCTATTATGGCTTGCTTTCTTTGTTTTTCTCGCTCATTATAACAGGATTTCTTGCAGTCATTAATAAAACCGAATTGCTGTCGGTAACAAACTTTTTGAGTTTTTTGCTATTGTTTGCATGTTCTGTTTTATTCCTTTTTTTGAAAGAGTTTTTAGACTATAAAATGCGCCATCATCTGTTTTCCCCACGGGGAAAGTTTCAAAATAGCCTGAACAAGTATTTTCAAAAAGCGAAAGAGGAAACGAAAGTTGCAAGCTTGATAACAAATCTAAAAAACGAAATAAGAGATGTGCTTACGATTAAAGAAGTAGAATATCTGAAATTCAGCAAGTTACCGGATAGTGCTGACTGGGTCGTGGAAAACAACGACATTGCTTCCCCTTTCATTGCTAATTTAGAAATGATCAAATGGGAAAGATATCATGCCGGTGCATTAGTGGAAATGCCGGAAGGATTCGCAATCGTAGTTGGTGAAGAAGCCAATTGGAAATCCGTTATTGTTTGCGGTGTAAAAAGATCGAAAGTTAAACTGAATATGGACGAACGAATCTGGCTTGAAACAATTACTTATTTCTCTAGCATCATCCTTGAAAATTTTCAGTTGATTGAGGATCTCTTGCAAAAACTTGAAAGCTACAAAGCAGAACCTGCCCAGTATCCAAATTGGCTTTCGAAATTATTATTCTCCATCTCTGAAAAAGAAAGACTGAATTTAGCTGCCGATTTACATGATTCCGTTCTTCAGGATCAAATCCAGCTTATGCGAGATGTGGAAATATTAAAAGAGGCAAAAAATAACCAATCTGATAAAAAGCACTTACAGGAAATAATTGAAAAAATCCTCGATAATATTCATTTGCTAAGGGAAACGTGTAATGACCTGAGACCGCCATTATTAAGCGAAACAGGTATCATTCAATCGATTAAACTTTTATTCGATCAAACAAAACTTCGCGCGAATTTTCTTTTACACCAGGAAATAGACAACACGATTTCAATATTAGATCAAGATGTGGAACTTGCCATTTACCGGGTCATCCAGGAGTTATTCCATAATGCCATGAAACATTCTCAAGCAACGGAAGTTTGGCTGGCCTTGAAGCAACGGGATCAGCTTTTGCAAATTCAATACAAAGACAATGGCGTTGGCATGGATCCGGAAAAGTTGGGTAATTCTTTTCAGACAATGGGATTATGGGGGATGAAGGAAAGAATAAGGAATATTGGCGGAAAAGTTGATATCGCTTCCTCTCCTGGCAAAGGTATGAACGTTATAATTGAAATAAATTGCAGGTAGGTGATGGATGATGACGAAAATATTAATTGTTGATGATCATCCGGCCGTCGGTGAAGGAACAAAAGCATTAATTGAGCAGGATTCCGCTATGGAGGCGGTCGTTTTAACAGACGGCAAGAAAATAAATGAAAGGATCTTGAAAAATTTTGATCTATTTTTAATAGATTTAATGATGCCGAATATTAGTGGCATTCAACTTACAAAAACGATCATAAAAAGCAAACCTGATGCGATCGTCTTGATATACTCAGGGTATGATCTTTCTCCGTATTTTAATTTGTTAATGGAAGCCGGTGCTTCTGGCTTTTTAAGTAAAACCTCTTCAAGAGAGGAACTTATCGCAGCCATCCGCTTTGCACTCAGAGAGAAAGCAGTCATTTCCGTGTCGCTGCTGAAACAATTAAGAAAAGTCAAAATAACAGGAGCGGAAAGTGATTTAAGGGAACTAACATTATCGGATATAGAAAAAAACATACTAATAGAGGTATCAAACGGTTTAACAAATGCTAAGATTGCTGAAAAGCTTTATATGAGCCAACGCAACGTTGAGCATCACTTGTCAAAATTATTTGAAAGGCTAGAGGTTGGTTCCAGAGTCGAAGTGATAAAAGTGGCAAAAGAGAAAGGGTTAATACTTTGAAGAGAAATAAGATAAAGTGAAACTTCCATCAGTGGGGGTTTTTCGACGTACAGGACGTACTAGTGCCGACGTTGCAACAGGACGTTGCGCCTTTAGTCGGCCTTCATCCCCCACTGATGGTTAGTTGAACCAATCGGGCTTTTAGGGGCAGTTTATCCCCCGCCTAAAATGATTGGTGTTTCACCTCTATTTTTGAGGCGGGGGTATTACTGCCCCTTAATCTGCGATAAATCTTATTTTTGAAGTCTTTCAGAAAGAAAATATTGGAAATAAAAGCAATTATTTGACTCCACTCCTTTACGTTCTGAAGCGGAAACATACCTTAAATAGGAACGGAATGCACAAGCAAATTTTGCATTCCGTTCCTATTTTCCTAATTTGTCACCGTTTTTTCATGTTCGAATGGTTAGACAACAACCTCTAAGCGTTGCGTAGGTGGGATTTTTTCATCAGGTGTGGTAGTAGACCCTCCCCACTTGATTTCCCTAGTTATTGAGCTTGCTGAAACGCGTTCACTTTGCCGTTACTTTTAAAATCGGGCTTGTCCCTCTTTCTACCTCGCCAACTGCCGGTTTTTCCAGTGAAGCAATTGCATCGCCGTTTGTAATGATGACCGGGGTGACGGTACTTTTCGCTTTTTCCGCAATCGTATTCAGATCATATGTAACGAGGGTATCGCCGGCTTTTACACGGTCTCCTTCCGAGATATGGGTGGTGAATCCTTCCCCTTTTAACGCGACTGATTCCAGCCCGATATGAATAAGGATTTCCGCACCGTTGGCGGCTTTTAAGCCGATCGCGTGTTTTGTCGGGAAGACCTGCATAACTTCCGCATCCACCGGTGCAACAACAACGCCTTCTGTCGGGTTAATGGCAATGCCGTCTCCCATCATTTTTTCCGCAAATACCGGATCCGGCACTTCGGACAGATCAATAACAGTACCGGTTAGAGGTGCGACCAATTCTACTGTTTTTGTGACTTCTTTTTTACCAAATAATTTTTTAAACATTTTTTCACCTTCTGTTTTATCTTTGGTTTGCATAATAATGAAATCGTACCATATTCAGCACCGCGATTGAAGTGATTTACATCGTATTTGAAAATGATTAATCAAATAAATGTGAGTAGTCCCCGTAACCTTCTTCGGCAAGCTTTTCCTTTGGGATAAATTTCATTGCAGCGGAATTCATACAATAGCGCAATCTGGCAGGACCCGGTCCGTCAGGGAAAACATGGCCGAGATGGGAGTCTGCTGCTTTGCTCCGTACTTCCGTGCGGATCATAAAATGGCTGGTGTCTTTCTTTTCAACCAATTCACTTTCATCAATCGGTTTTGTAAAGCTTGGCCAGCCGCAGCCGGCATCATACTTATCCTTTGAAGAAAACAGCGGCTTTCCCGAGACGATATCGACGTAGATCCCCTCTCTGAACTCATTCCAGTACTCATTTCGAAACGGCGGCTCCGTGCCGTTATGCTGCGTAACATCGTATTGAATCGGAGTTAATTGCTTTTTCTTTTCTTCAAATTTACTCACTTACTTTCCCCCCAATGTTTACGGATGTAGGCATCTCTACCTGAGCCTTTCCGGTATGCTCCATAGCGAAGCGGATTTTTCCGGTAAAACTGCTGATGATACTCCTCTGCCGGGTAAAAAGGAACTGCCGGCAATATTTTTGTCACAATCGGCTTTTTGAAGCGATTGCTTTTTTCCAGTTCCTCTTTTGACTTTTCCGCCAGCTTTTTTTGCGGTTCATTCTGATAAAAGATAGCCGTCCGGTATGATTCTCCGCGGTCAAAAAATTGTCCACCTTCGTCGGTCGGATCAATTTGCTGCCAAAATAAACACAATAGCCTTTCATAAGGAAACAACTCGGGATCAAAGGTTATCTCTACCGCTTCATAGTGGCCGGTCGTTTCCGAGCACACTTCCGCGTAAGTTGGATTCTCTTTCGTCCCGCCGGTATAACCGGAGACAACCTTGTAAATTCCAGGCTGCTCTTCGAACGGCTTTACCATGCACCAAAAACAGCCGCCGGCAAATATTGCTTTTTCGACTCGTTCGTTTGTCATCTTATCACCGCCAGTAACAATGTGTCATTAACGAATGAAAAGCAAGCGGTCTCCCGGAATTATCGCTTATCATTTCGTTCCTTTTTAAACTTCCTCTTCTATTTTTCCCTAAAGGAAACATTCAATGACCCGCTGGGACACAAACTCCGGATCATGTCAAATACTTATTATAACGTTATTATACATGATAACAGGAAAAAAGCCGGCTGCAAATGCTCGTTCGTTTAAGAGTAAAGACGAAACGTAATGTAGCTGGGTTTTATTAATCAGGCAGGCAAGAGTTCCAACCTGATTTCCCCAGTTCCTGCGCTTTTCTGAAAAAGCGTTCTCTAATACTTATTCTTTTGCTTCTGTCTTGTTTCCTTTGTAATGTTTTTCCATCGTTTCTTTTCATTTGCTTTTTCCCGTCTATCTTGTTTACGTTCTAAAAAGGCAAGCTCCCGCAATAATTTCTTATAGCTGAGAAAGCGTTCTTCTGAAAGCCTATTTTTCGCAATTGCTTCTTTTACGGCACAGCCCGGTTCTTCTTCATGTTTGCAGTCACGGAAACGGCATTTACTTGCCAGCTCTTCAATATCGGCAAAAGTCTGCGAAATTCCTTCCTCGCTGTCCCATAACTGAATTTCCCGCATTCCCGGTGTGTCAATCAGCACACAGCCCTGAGGCAGGAGAAATAATTCCCGATGCGTCGTCGTATGCTTCCCTTTTCCGTCCGCCTCCCGGATCGATTGTACTGCCTGCCGTTCTTCGTGCAATAAAAAATTGGTCAGCGTTGATTTTCCGACACCGGAAGAACCCAACAGTGCAATTGTTTTTCCTTTTTGTAAAAAAGGAGTCAGTTCTGCTAAATTCTCGTTGGCAAATACGCTGATGGGGATAACCGTTACACCCAATGCTACCGTTTCAATTTTTTCTAAAATTTCGGGAAGATTACCGCACAAATCAGACTTTGTTAACACAATGATCGGATTTGCCCCGCTCTCCCAAGTCAAAAGTAAATAACGTTCAATTCGCCGTAAATTTAAGTCTTCATTTAGCGATTGTACGAGAAACACCGTATCTATATTTGCAGCAATAATTTGCTCGTCTGTTGTTAAACCTGCCGTTTTCCGGGAAAATTTGCTTTTTCTTGGCAAGACCGCATAGATCGTGCCTCTGCTCTCGGCGATTCTTGCATGTAAAACGACCCAATCTCCTACAGCGGGGTAATCTGCTCGCTCTGTGGCGGTATAAGAAAGTTTGCCGGATATCTCACAAAGCAATTCTCCCGCTTCTGTCCAAACTTTATAAAGATTTTTGTGTTCCATGGCAACACGGCCGATCAAATCCTCATCGGACTGCTTCCATTTATTATATTCAGTATCCCATTCTTCCGAAAAGCCGATCTCATTTATATCCATTTTTATCCTCCATGATGATGAATTTTTGCATAAAAAAACCGCAGGCTACAGAGCCCACGGGTACATTTCCATGGAAAATAAACGGTTACTTTCGAATGGTTACCTGACGGGACTCTGTGTAATGACAATAAACTTCTTTTGCAACAAGATGATATACATTCATTACACTTCACCCGCCTCTCACTAAAATATGATTTATTATACAATGAAATCGCATGCTTGTAAATAGCAAACGCTAGTCAGACGGCACTTGAAAGGTGAATTGGATATTATCTTCTATTAAATTGAACTCATTAAGCTTTACTTTTAGATCGCCTGCTAAGTTCATGTTTTGTAAGGACACATATACTTGCTCCTCTTTCGGCTGGATCGTTACCCATTCCGGTATCTTATATTGTCTGCTGATAATTTTCATTACATTCGCCACCGGCAGTGACAATTGCCCGATGGAAATACTTTTTTGCTTTAATAGTAGATCACCGTTTTCCAATGCAAGCGGCTCAAATGTCATCTTCATGTCTATATTTTGACTAAAAAAAGGAAATGTACCGTATAACTCGACATCTTTACCCAGCCATATATGATAGTTCATTTTCCGGGTTTTATATTCTTGCAAATAA
>JAGKQJ010000188.1 GCA_017898095.1 Bacillaceae bacterium Marseille-Q3522
ATACAGTATACTGAATAAAACTAATAAAAACAATCATTTTTTTCACAATTCTAAATTAAAGAAATTTTGCTTTTTAAAAGAATATTAATATATCAATATTGGTTGCGCTTACATTTATGTTATTTTTTTTACGAGTAATGTTAGATAATCTGACATTGTATTTTGTAT
Organism: Bacillaceae bacterium Marseille-Q3522; assembly: GCA_017898095.1. Lineage (GTDB taxonomy): Bacteria > Bacillota > Bacilli > Bacillales > Cytobacillaceae > JAGKQJ01. Next base: position 169 of record JAGKQJ010000188.1, read on the forward strand.
TTCGTTTTCTTGGTTTTGCAAGTGTATAAAAATACTCATACCTATATTATTTGAAAATGTAGTTTATTAAACAAATTTATGGTATCAAAAAGCTCATACCATTAAGTATGAGCTTTTTGATCAGAAATTTTCTCAGCCACTGCCGAAGTCAATTGTTCTGTCCAGACCGGTAAATTTGCCTGTAAAATAGCATTTCCCACCTTCGCCATTATCCCTTCTGCTTGAATCCTTAGACAACCGGTTATGACCGTAATATTGCTGTTCTTTGCTTCCGCTTCAAAAAAACCATCACCAGAAAATTTTTCATTTATCCCGGATAAATCAAAGGTTATTTTTTCAAATTCTACCCACTTTGTGATTGTCACTTTTAATTGAATTTTTTTCTTTAGGATCCCCGTACCAAGATCACTTTTAAATGTCCAAATTGTTTCACGTTCATTTAGCACTTCATGGTGAATATAGCCCGGAACAAGTGGTGCCCAATTGTTAATATTGCTAACAAATTGCCAGACATCCTGTACTGATGCCGACGCTTCCGTCTTATGAAAATGACTTGCCAATCTTCTCCCCACCTTTACAAACAATCTCTTTTGGAAACACATATTTTAAGATATTCTTTTTTTAAAAAATATATACCGGCTCTCAAGTATAATATAATAATATTATGTTAACTTAATAGTGGTGGGAGTTATTAATATGCAAACTCCGGCATCATTGCTTTAATTATTGTATTGATCGATCCGTTTATCTAATCTCTGCAGGATTCGAAGCGCCCGTTCCTGAGCAATCGTGCGATAGTGGTGCCCGCCATTTGGTTCTTCATCCATTTCATCCGCTTTTTTAATGATCGTTTGCAATGGTGTTCGTTTAATAACTCCCCCTGGGAAGAATGAATCCGTATGAAAAAGGATCGCCAAAGCAATCTCCTTTGCTCTTACCGGATTTTCCCCTAAACGGATTAATAATTTATGCGCTCTTTCCGCTCCCTTTATCGCATGAATATCATTTAAGCGATAAAGCTGATAATCCCACTTTCCATTTTTATACCATGTATAATGTCCAATATCATGAAGAAATCCGGCTTTTGCTGCCATATCAACATCGAGGTTTGCATTGCGCGCCAACCGATAGGCATGACAGGAAACGGCTAACGCATGTGCCAACCCGGAACGGGTTACATATTTTTTGGCAATATGGTGATGAAAAATATCCGTCAAAGTAACATCACGCATGATGTAGCCCCCTTGATCGTAAAAATTCTCTTTTTCTCAAAAACAATGTTTTTCAAAAATCATTCTCACAAACAATACGAAAAAAGTTTTTTATTATCATAGCGAAAAGAGATTGCCGGAGCAAGTAAAAGCATATTCGAGTTCACTCACGAATTTGTCCTTCTCCGTATATGAAAAATTTACTAGAAGTAAGTGCTTTAAGACCCATCGGTCCGCGCGCATGAAGTTTCTGAGTACTGATGCCGATTTCAGCACCATAGCCGAATTCAAAACCGTCCGTAAAGCGTGTGGAAGCGTTATGATAGACAGCTGCAGCGTCAATTTCTGTTAAAAAACGGGCTGCATGGATCGTGTTTTCCGTTATGATCGCTTCTGAATGTTTTGTGCCGTAATGATTAATATGGGCGATTGCTTCTTCGAGTTTTTCAACAACTTTTACACTGACAGCTAAATCTAAATATTCCTTAAACCAGTCTTCCTCTGTTGCCGGCTTCGCCCAATCAGCCAATTTACAAACCGCCTTGTCTCCGTATATTTCTACATTTGCCTCTTGTACGGAATCCAACAATTTCTTCCCGTATTGTGTGAACCAATTTTTCTCAATCAAAATCGTTTCCACCGCATTGCAGACAGAGGGGCGGCTTGTTTTTCCATTTAGCACGATCCGTCTTGCCATATCAAGATCTGCCGATTCATCAATAAAAATATGACAATTCCCAGCGCCGGTTTCCAAGACTGGTACAGTCGACTCTTGAACAACTGTTTGAATTAAATTTTTTCCGCCACGGGGAATTAGCACATCTAAATATTCGTTTAAATGAAATAATTCTTTGGCTGCTTTTCGGCTTGTATCTTCAATCAACTGAACTGCTTCAACCGGATATCCTGTTTTCTTTAAAGCACGGTGAATCGAACGGACAATTGCTACATTTGAATATTTTGCTGATGAACTGCCTCTTAATAACACAGCATTCCCGGTTTTTATGCACAGTGTTGCCGCGTCGATTGTTACATTTGGCCTTGCTTCATAAATCATGCCAATAACTCCTAACGGAACCCGTTTTTTCTCAATATGCAGGCCGTTATCCTTTTCAATACGTTCCAGCGTCTCGCTAATCGGATCCGGTAACTGAATTAACAGATGAATACTATTAACCATATCCAGCAAACGTTTTTCATTCAGCATAATCCGGTCAAGCACACTGTTTGACAATCCATTTTTCTTACCAATATCAAGATCTTTTTTGTTTTCTGAGATCAAATCATCAGCATCTTCCTTTAATTGATCTGCGACTTGCTGCAGCACCGTATTTTTCTCTGCAGAAGATAACGCAAGCAACTGATAGCTTGCCATTTTGGCAAGATGTCCTTTTTCTTTAATTTCACTCATATTTTTCCTCCTGTCTTTGCATTACCCATTTGTCACGATGAATCACTTCAATCGGATTGATATGATATTCCTCAAGTACTTCATCACTTCGTTTTCCTTTTATTTGCTGTAATTGTTCTGCAGAGTAAAGCACCTCTCCTCTTCCAAGCAATTTACCGTTTGCACTATATACCTCCACTACATCTCCGTGATCAAAATTTCCTTCAATTTTAAAAATTCCGGCAGCCAGTAAGCTTTTTCCTTTCGAAATCAACGCTTTTTCCGCCCCGTTATCAATATATAGTCTCCCGGTTATATGGGAATGCAGCAGCAGCCACTGTTTGCGATTTGCTACGATATGAAGCTGATCATTCCCGAGATACGTTCCGTCTCCGTTTCCTTTTAATATCTCTAGAAATTTATTGCTGCCCGTTCCCTTGCCGATAAAAACTTTTACACCAAGGGACAAAGCTGTTTTCGCTGCTAACAGCTTAGATTTCATTCCTCCGGTCCCTACTTTAGAAGCAGAATCTTCTGCAGCGGTTAATAAATCATCCGTAACCGTTTCAAGAAGATCGATACGGTGCGCATCGAGATGTTTATGAGGATTCGCAGTATACAGACCATTGACATCGGTTAATAGAATCAAATATTCAGCATGGAGCAAACCGCTTACCAGTGCCGACAACATATCGTTATCACCAAACGTTAATTCAGTAACGGAAACCGAATCATTTTCATTTATAACCGGGATTATCCCTCTCGCAATCAGTTCTGTAAGAGTCGAATAGGCATTATGGTATTGTTCTTTTTTGGAAAAATCGTTACGGGTCAATAATATTTGTGCCGGAATAATCCTATGCGGGAGAAGCTGTTCCATATACGATTGAATGAGTAAGCTCTGACCGACAGCAGCAGCTGCCTGCTTTCCTTTTAAAGTACGAGGCCGGTCCGGATAACCAAGCTGTTTAAAACCGGCAGCAACCGCACCGGAAGAAACAAGGATGATTTCATGTCCTTCCTGGTAAAGTGCGACGATTCCGGCGATATGATCCGTAAATTTTTCCGAGTCAATTTCCCCATTTGCATTTGTTAAGGAACTGCTGCCAATTTTGATAACAACCCGTTTTTTTCCCATCATTGATTCCTCCGTAACTTTTCTATCACGTGCTTATCTGTCCGCTACGTCCTCTTTTTCGGCAACGTAAACATTAGCCGACAAGACCTCCCCTTAAAAAATAAATTTCCCACAGCGAAATTTCGACATACAGGACGTATTAGTGCCGGCTTTGCCACAGGACGGTGTATTCTTTTGAATAATCTTTTTAGATTAACAATATCCAAAAACAGTAAAAAACCAATTTCATCCGTAAAGTAAGGACGAAATTGGTTTTCCGTGGTACCACCTTTATTGAATGCAATATCATTGCATTCCGCTCATTCCAATAACGCAAGAATTCCATGCGCCTCTGGTTTTCCAAAGGACTCAAAAGGCAGGTTCTGCGGCTTCTATGTGATGATGCCTTTCAGCTCATAGGCACCACTCTCTTTCACTAGAAGATTCGCATACTAATCCTATTTCACCGTTCATGTATTTTTTATTATTATGCGGAATTAAGAATGGAAAGTCAAGTTTTTATTCCGTAATTACTTCAACTTTTTCCATTACATCACCATTTTTCATTGCTTTGACGGTTTCCATTCCCGAAGTCACTTTTCCAAAAACAGTATGAACTCCATTTAAATGCGGCTGAGGTTCATGGACGATAAAAAATTGGCTTCCCCCTGTATCTCTGCCGGCATGAGCCATTGAGAGCGCGCCTTCCTCATGTTTATGCGGATTTCCTTCTGTTTCGCATTTTATCGTATAGCCCGGACCGCCAGTACCATTCCCGTTTGGGTCGCCGCCCTGGCTTACAAAACCGGGAATAACGCGGTGAAACGTAAGTCCGTTATAAAAACCTTCATTTGCTAATTTTTCGAAATTGGCTACTGTTCCCGGTGCTTCATTAGGAAAAAGCGTAAATTCAATTTTTTCGCCATTTCCCATAAGGATATATCCTTTTTTTGTCATTTCACACATCTCCTTTTTCAACAGAAGTTAACCATCGTACATCATAACATTGTTTGAGTGGATTTAGCAAAAAATAGCTATACGCTTTATTCATAATTTATCTCTTGAAAAAATGTACATTCTCCTTTATAATAGATCAGGTGACGGTTTTGTCCCAGTAGCTCAGCAGGATAGAGCAACAGTTTCCTAAACTGTAGGTCATGAGTTCGAATCTCTTCTGGGACGTACGGAAAACCCTTGTGTGGCAAGGGTTTTTTGTTTTTTGAAGTATTAAGGATGGGCTAAAAATAGCGTTATGGAGCAAAAATGGAGCAAATTTGATTCGTTTTTATCCGCTCCTAAAACAACCCTCTGTCTATAAATTGCTTTCTGATCCGACATAATAATTCTCGGCAATTCTACTTATTGCATTTTTCACTTATCTTTGCATATAATAAAGGTATAAAAAACAAATAATAAAAACCGTCAGTGCTGGAAACACTAAAGGTTAATGAGCAATATCTGCATAAAGAGCGGATGCCGTGCAAAACGTGATAATAATAATCCACCTCTCTACAGGCTAAAGTATACGAGGCGGATTATTTTTTATTTTTAAATGACAAAATTGGAACGACTAAGCCTGCAAATGCAACCGCAAACATTAGCGCTTGAAAAACTGTCATTGGCATCACCCCCAGTCTTCAGGGAGCGCTCATATACCCGTCTATTGCCCAAGCTTATTATAGCATATTAGAACATTTGTTTAGCTATATAAATGGATTGTTATTTATGCAGGCTTTATGACTGATATACCGTTACTTATTTCCTGCCAGAAATTGAGCAAAGAAAACTCATCTGAAACAACCTCATCTTTCAATAAAGTAGTCCCTTTTTGAAAAAAGGAGAAAAACTAGGTAGAACAACTAGTACAAATCACCGTGCCATTCATAAGCTATAAGTGAAATAAATAAAAAAAAACGGAGGTTATCGTATGTATCATTCGAACAAACAATGGAGCCGTAACTGCGGTCACAATAAACCGCCATACGGAGTCGCAGGGGCAAATATTTCTCCGGCAGGATATCCAACTCAAGTATCTCCAGCACAAATCGGACCTGCCGGAGGATATCCATCTCAGGTGTCTCCGGCACAACTTGGACCTGCCGGACCTATTCCAACGCAAGTAGCGCCGACTCAAGTATCTCCTACACAGCAATATGTAAATACCAATATTTTCAAAACGGTTGTTCCACATGTTCACCCAAGTCACACAACAACAGTTAATAAACATATTATCCAGCACCAGCATCATTTTCCTCATACCCAGTCTGTCGTAAACGAGTGCTGCGAGGAAAATATTATTTGTCCGCCTTATCCCAGACCGCGCCGACCATGGTAAGTGAAAAGAACTGCTGTTCAGAAACTTTATAATCCGGAAAATAGCTGCATCCAAAGCGCATCGAATAACGACTTTTTGGGGCAGCTGTTTCCTTTTCGTTTTTATCTTATGTTTTTTTTCACGTGAAGTGACAACTTAGGAGATATAGAAAGAGACACTTCTGTGCATTAGGAAGCGATTTGAAGTTTATTAGAAACTGTTTTTTTTTGCGTCATTTCATAAAAAAGTGCTAAAATTCCTATATACATAAAGATGAGTTATGGAGGGAACGAACATGGAAATTGCTACTTTTGCCGGCGGATGTTTTTGGTGCATGGTGAAACCATTTGATCAGTGGGACGGCATTGAAAAGGTTGTTTCAGGTTATACGGGAGGTCATTTGCGCAATCCTTCCTACAAAGAAGTAAAATCCGGAAAATCAGGGCATTATGAAGCAGTACAAATTACGTATAATCCGGTAATATTCCCTTATGAAAAATTATTACAGATATTTTGGCAGCAAATTGATCCGACTGATGATGGCGGACAGTTTCACGACAGAGGGGAATCTTATTGTACAGCAATTTTTTACCATACTGATGAGCAAAAACATGCAGCAGAAATCTCAAAAAATAACATCATCAACAGCGGAAAATTCAATAAACCAATTGTCACAAAAATTCTTCCTGCAACGGTTTTTTATCCTGCTGAAGAAGCACATCAAGATTTTTATAAAAAAAAGCCTGATGAATATCGGGAAGATCGTGAAAAATCCGGCAGAGATGAATTTATACAAAAATATTGGCGATAAACTGGTATTTGTTAAACCGTTTATTCCTTCTATAAAAAAAGCTTGGCTATTATGAGGGCACTGAAAAAGTCCCTTAAATTTTGAAATGTGTTAAAACCTAGTTGTTGATTTCCGTTCCAGGCGGCTTCGCTTTCCGCGGGCGGTTCGGGGAGCCTCCTCGGCGCTGAAGCGCCTGCGGGGTCTCCCCTGTCCCGTACTCCCGCAGGAGTCTTCGCCGCCTTCCACTCCAATCAACAGAGTCCTTTACTTAGGCTAAATTTTAAAAGGCATATTCTCCAATTATTTTTAAGGAGTATATGCCTTTTTTGCTGTATAATGATCGTATCAATTTCAAATGGGTGGGTACTATGATTCAAAAACAACAGTCAATGA
>JAGKQJ010000189.1 GCA_017898095.1 Bacillaceae bacterium Marseille-Q3522
ATTAAACACGCCTTATTACTTGAATGCAACACAATTGTAGTAGGGAATAATAAAGATTGGAAACGTGAAAGTAAAATGAGTAAGAAAGTTAATCAATCTTTTGTAGGGATACCGCACCAGCTGTATATTGAACAATTGAAATATAAAGCTGAGAATGTTGGATTGAATGTAATCATTACAGAAGAGAGTTATACATCAAAATGTAGCTTCTTAGATAATGAAGAAATTAAAAAGCACATCTCATATAAAGGTAAGCGCTTTAAAAGGGGAATGTTTAGAACAAATGATGGGATACTAATCAACGCAGATGTTAATGGTGCTTACAATATTATGAGAAAAGTATTTCCTGATGCATGTGCTGATGGAATAGAGGATGTGGGGTTACACCCTGTTCGAGTAAATGTTATGTAGATATTGACGAACGAACAAAATTTATTAAAATAATAAATTATTTTTAAGTGTTTTTAATGATTTTGATAACCTACTGATAAATCAGATTCTTTCAAACATGCCGGACGGATAGCTATTACTTATACGATTCTATTTCTTCCAATAGTCATTTTGTACATGTATCTAGCTATTGAAACGATGTATCTAAATTATCTATCTAATTTGCGAATTATTAACATGGTCGTGTTTATCCTTTGTATTTTTGTCTTTGGCTCGAATACTGTCCGCACATGGTTGTATTTTATGCGGTTGAAAAAACGTTACAACTTTGAATTCTTTAATAAGCGCAGCTGAAGGATAAGTAATGATATTTAAAGCGAATCTGCAAATAATTGGTGTTCGGGTTTAAAAGTATTTGATACAATATACTTCAGAGGAACCTGTTATTTTCCACTTATTTATGGAAAGAAGTGAATGATCCAGTGTATTTAATCAACGGAAACGTTATTGTTGTTTTTGGAACTATCTGTTATATTCTTTGGAAAGTTGTTCAAATTGGAAGAAGCTATAAAAATAACAAACCGATATTTTGGAGAAATGAAGCGATTAAATTCCTCTTTGTTGTCTATATCCTGATGGTCATTTCTGTGACACTTTTTCCGCTTGCATTATGGATCGATTTTAATGTAGAAAATATTACATATAGTTTAAATTTTGTCCCATTCGTGTCCATTATTGACGATTTCCGACAAATAGGAGTCGCTTATAGCGGTGATGCCGTGTTTATGATCAGGCTAATCATTAGAAATGTCGGCGGAAATATTTTATTGTTTATGCCGCTAGGTTTTTTGGTACCAATATTTGCGAAAAAATATAGACATTTTAAAAATACAATTCTGCTGGGTTTCTTTGCTTCCATAAGCATTGAAATAATACAGTTTTTTGAATTATTCACAGGAGGAATGGGACGTGCTGTTGATATTGATGATGTGATTTGTAATGTAATAGGCGCTAGTATTGGCTATTTGATTTTTAAAATGATAGTTGGATTAGCAGAAAAATTTCATCTTTCCATTTTTAAAATTTAAAACAGTATCCTGAAAAAAGGTATATTGGTTACCAAATATACCCATGTGCAATCCTCCCATGCCATGATCCGGTCAAATTCCGTTATGGACATTCTTTCTATATTTGATATGAAAATAAAATTTTCATCGGCAGTTTGTAACTCAGCGGGTCATAATTGTTTATTATTCTTTCGTATTGCTTGAACGCTACAGCAAAAGCACATCAGCCAAACATTTTCTGCAGCGGGCTTCCTTCTTGAATGATACCTTGAATCTCATATATGGAGATTGGGAAGTATGGAAACCCGTACGCATAAGCGGTTAATTCATACAGCTGAAAATAAAGCACGAGTGCCTTGTCTGCGATATAGTAATCCTGATTCCGGCGAATCGATTGAAAGGGTTCAAGTGTTAAAATATCACGTTCTTTTATTTGTTTTGCTACAAGTTTAGAAAGCGCCTCGACATACTGACTGTCCGGTTTAAACAAATCTGCCAATCGATATTTTTTTCCTGTTTGGATATCAAATGTCAGACCAAGCAAATACGTGATTCCATGTGCACCACCCGAATAGGAATAATGTTCAATCGTTAAACTTAATACCCCTCTTTCATTTGTTTTGATTTCAAAACCGCCTGTAATTTCTGTTTGCGGATTTTCATAATACCCTTGATTTTGAATTAATTTTCTTACTGTTTTCATGATTTGTTCATTGATCGCTGCCTGCGCCGCTTGGTTTGCAAGGCCATATACGACCGGAATATACATATCCAACCGTGGTTGCTTTATTCTTTGCACCTCTATTTGTGCAGGAAATTCCATTGCCTTATCCCACCCTTTTTTAAATCTCTTATAGGGTATTCAATGAACTTGGATTATTTCACTGCTATTAATGGAATATGAATGAATAAATTACGCATTTGTCATTGCTTCATTATTAGAATCCGTTTTTCTACAAATCCTGACGGGTTCTCCGGTTTCTTTTTCTTGTGATCGTTACCGTTGTTTTTTGGCTAATGAAACCAACAAATAAAATTATCACCATTAATAACGTAATCGTTGCGCCTGGCGGAGTTCCAAATGAATAGGATGAGACGAGTCCGAAAAAGATGCTAACCACGGAAATAATGATTGCTGTTACAATGACGATTTTAAACCCTTTTGCAAATCTTATGGCAAAAGCTGCCGGCAAAACCAATAACGCCGATATCAAGAGTACTCCCATTGTCGGGATCATCACGGAAATGGCTAACCCGACAAGGACACTAAATGAGACAGACAGAAGATTGGTATTAATTCCGCTTGTAAAAGCAGTATCTTCATCAAAAGTCATCAAGTATAAAGGTCTCCGGAAAAAATAAAAGTATAAAAGAATAATAGCAGTAACACTGCCCATTGCGTAAAGCTGTTCGGTGCTGATGGTTACAATGGAGCCGAATAAATATTGCTCTACACTCGTTGTCATCCCGCCCTGGCTAATACTTAATAAAAATAATGCGAAGGATAAACCTGCTGCCATTAGGATCGCAATCGATACTTCTGAATACGTACGATAGGCACGCCTCGTATATTCAATTGCAACCGCCCCTGCTATAACAACAAGGATGCTTGATAACGTAATATCTGCGTGAATGAAAAAACCGATGGCAACCCCGGCAAGAGATATATGGGACAAGGTATCCGCCATGAGCGACTGTCTTCTTAACACGAGAAAAACACCTAAGAGAGGGGCAATAATGGCAATTAATCCGCCTGCCCAAAACGCTCGTTGCATGAATTCCAAACTAAACATTTCCATCCGCCTTGTTCCCCCCTCTCCAAATAAATCACTTTATCAAAATATTTTTGTACTTCGTCTTGTTCATGCGTTACCATTAATACTGTACGTTGGTGTTTTTTCACTTGATGGTACATAAATTCATAGAATCCTTTTCTGCTTTTTGCGTCCATTCCCGTTGTCGGTTCATCCAGCACTAATAAATCCGGATTGGAAGCGAGAACTCTTGCTATCATGATTTTTTGTTTTTGCCCTCCGGATAAGGCACCGATTTTATGATGGCGGAACTCCCACATTCCTGTCATTTTCAATGCTTTTTCCACTTTTTCTTCATCTTCACGAGTTAATTTTTTCAACCATTTTTCCTTCCTAAATCTTCCCGACCGCACAAGTTCTAAAACAGTGCTGGGAAAACCAGTATTAAACGAGGCTATTTGCTGCGGTACGTACCCGATTGTAAGCCGCTTTCCTTCTCGGTTTTTATTACTTACAGAAACAGTGCCTTCCCAAGGTTTTATCAAACCCATCATGATGCGCAGCAATGTTGATTTCGACGCTCCATTAGGTCCACTTATTCCGACAAACTCCCCGCTGTCGATTTCAAAGGATACTCCGTTTAAGGAAGGGAAATTGTCATAGCCAAATACAATGTTTTTCAAGGAAATGAGTTTCATTTTTCCACCTCTCTCCTAAAAGTCTAAAAAAGCGTGCGTAGCAGCCAGCATGGAACGCACACCTTTTTTGATAATACCTGCTCAATTTTCTTTATTTACCAATGATTTTTCAAGTGATTTTAAGTTATTTTTCATCATTCCGATATAATCGAGGCCTTTCTCCCGATCTTCCTCACTTAAGCCTTCTAACGTATTTAATACTTCTGTTTCTGCGCCTATTTCATTTGCTAATGTTTGTGCCACCTTTGGAGAAGTAGTTTCTTCAAAATAAATCACTTTAATTTGGTGTTCCTTGGCGAATTCTTTTAATTCAGCTAATTTCGCCGCACTTGGCTCTTCCGATGGTGATAAACCGGCAATCGGTACCTGTATAAGTCCGTATTCTTTTGTCAAATATCCGAAAGCAGCATGCTGGGTAATGATTTCTTTAATCGAAACATTTTCCAGTGTTGTTCGATAAAGCTCATCTAAGTCTTTTAATTGTTGAATATACTCCTTGCTGTTGGTTTCATAAAAATCCTTGTTTTCAGGATCTTGTTTTACTAAAGCGGCAGTAATCGTTTCTACCTCTTTTTGTGCCAGTACAGGACTTAACCACACATGCGGATCTAACTGCGTACCTTCATGTTCATGATCATGACCTTCTTCCTCATGATGCCCGCTTTCCCCTTCGTGATGTTCGCCTTCTTCTTCATGATGATCATGATGTTTGCCTTCTTCTCCGTGGTGATGGTGTGCTTCTCCTTCCATTAATGTAATCCCCTCACTTGCTTCGACAAATAAAGGTTGATCTCTGCTCAGGCTTTCCTGTATCGAGGTTATCCACGTTTCCATATAAGAACTGTTATAAATGAGCAGATCAGCTTTTTGAATGGCCGCCATATCTTTCGGTGTAGGCTCCCAATCATGCGGCTCCATATTGGAAGGAACTAACAGTTCCACTTCTGCCTTATCTTTTGCAATATTTTTCGTAAATTCATACATCGGATAAAAAGACGTTATCACATGCAGTTTTTCATCACCTGTCGACACATTATCCCCTTGATTAGAATTGCTGCCGCAACCCGCCATAACGAATAAAAAAACAATGGCCGTTAAGATTGCTTTCATTTTAAACCTTTTCATCCGCTCTCCTCTTTTCAATTATTCAAAAATCATTTTTTAATTTTTTTGGTAAATCGTAATGATTACGATTTTATTTGCAATTGATAATTTATCACCTTATTGAAAAAAGGTCAAGCTTTTAATGATGAATTTTTTCAAAGTTGTAAATCATGTTCGTCCGTTCATCTTCTATTAAAAGTGAATGAATCAACGCTTTATTTCCAATCATTTACACACTTACAACACAAGATAACTTCTTCCACTTCATTATTACGTGTTTAGGCATTAATTAATTTGGAAATACATATATTACCTAAGTATGTTATTGACCTTTGGAAAGATCCTATTTACGCAATCCGCATGCAAATGATTGCACAAGAAAAAAAATTACGAAAACAAACTCCTGCAGAACGTTTAGAAGAATTAAATAAAGAATTAACAGATCTGCAAATTAAATATAAAACCACTTCTTTTCAAGAAGCATTTAAAGACTATAACGGTGATTCAATGGATGACCCAGCTGATTACTATTTATGGCGGGATTTAGAAAACAAAAAAGAAGAGATTATCAGGATATTAGGGGGAAAGCATTTTGGATAGGAGAATAAACACGGAAAAAAGTAAAACTGAATTGCTTTTTCCAGCTGATATTGATGACATACTCGATAAATATGGGCACTTGTTAAAATCATATCCAATCCTTCATAATAAAGCGTCGATTGGATAGCTTTTTGCTCCCTATTGTTTTATAATGACAGGGTTTGAACGTTTATTGCGGATAAGGGGAAGCTTTATTTGAAGAATAGACATACTTATGAAAAATCGATAGGTTTCTAGAAAATAAAGCAACCTAAAAAATAGTTTTTTTCTGCTCAAAAAAGCAAGAAATAATCGTACAAGGAGTTAGCATGATGTGGTTTTTATTTTCGCTTTTGACAACCTTTGCATGGGGAGCTGCCGATCTTTTTTATAAAAAAGGGTCGGATCCGGATGACAGATTCAGTCATCTCAAGATCGTCATCATGGTTGGCTTTGTTATGGGGATTCACGCAACCGTGTATCTATTCATCAACGGGTTGGATTTTAACCCGATGGACCTGATTAAATACTTGCCGGTATCAGCTTTTTACATTTTATCGATGACGATCGGCTATATTGGGCTGAGGTATTTAGAGCTCTCGATTTCCTCTCCGGTGCAAAATTCTTCCGGAGCCGTAACAGCCATTTTATTATTTATCTTTTTTCCCCGAGAACTCGGTATCTTTCATGTAATTGGCGTCGTTATCATCACTGGCGGCGTTATCAGCTTGGCAATTTTAGAAAAATATGCGGAAACACGGGCGCGCAAAGCAAAAAACATTCAGATCGAGAAAAAATATCAGCTCAGCTTTTTAGCAATTACCTTTCCGATTCTCTATTGTCTTCTCGACGGACTTGGAACCTTTGCCGATGGAATTTATCTTGATGAGCTAAGTCTTATAAGTGAAGATGCAGCACTTGTTGCCTATGAATTTACTTTTTTTATCTGTGCTTTAGGCTCCTTGCTGTTCTTAACGATTATAAAAAAAGAGAAATTCCATCTTTTTTCGGAACGGGACAAAGGATTTGCCGCTGTTTTGGAAACAACGGGTCAGTTTTTTTATGTTTTTGCGATGGCGGAAAATGCCATAATCGCAGCGCCGCTGATCGCTTCATACAGCATTTTTTCCGTTATTCTATCGCGAATTTTCCTGAAAGAAAAATTAAGCAAGCCGCATTATCTGATTATTGCTGTTGTTATGCTGGGCATCGCTTTGCTCGGTATCGCAGATGAACTGTAATCTACTATTTGAAAAGGAAGCAGTGATGATAAAAAATCACTGCTTCTTTTTTTATCGCAGATTAAGGGGCAGTAATACCCCCGCCTCAAAAATAGAGGTGAAACCAATCATTTTAGGCGGGGGATAAACTGCCCCTAAAAGCCCGATTGGTGAAATGAGGTTTTTCTTAGGGCTTCAGCCCTTAGAAAAATCAATCAGGCTATGCGTGACTAACCATCAGTGGGGGATGAAGGCCGACTAAGATCTCATGCGTCCTGTTGCAACGTCGGCACTAGTACGTCCTGTACGTCGGAAAACCCCCACTGATGGAAGTTTCACTTTATGCCATGGATAGTCCCCAAAAACGGGGATATTATTAAATAAGTTGCACAAAACCACAATATATTGTGGTCTTCACTTTCTTTTTTTCATCTGTATATTGTGGTCAAAATGTAATTATGATCTTTTTGGAGTTGAACCATACCATGGCTTTTCAAATTTGCATTTTCATATTAAATTAAGTATGATAAGTAAGAAATGTATTCCTATTTATACAACACATACTC
>JAGKQJ010000018.1 GCA_017898095.1 Bacillaceae bacterium Marseille-Q3522
TATATAAACAGATTTCTATCAAGATTTGTTTCAATTGTTTAAATAAATAACAGTACCAGTACACTGTGTTTCTTTAATGCCATTCTCACAAATCTCCGAAACAAATACAAGCGGATACAAAAATATGTCTATGTTTTTTGCAATGCCTTTCGAACTTCTTTATTTTCAAATAGAAGTTATAAAAAGCCTGCCTAATAGCTGCAGGCATTTCAGCTGTCTCTTATTTTTCATTACACGTAACATAGGCAATTTAATGTTTTATCAGAATCATCGAGAACCCAAATGGCGCCAGTTCAATCTTTGATGATTCAGGCAATGGTTTTTCGTTCCATAAATCAAATGGTGATTTTCCGGTAAAATCATATGGAATCATAACTGCAAGAGGTACATCCGTATTGTTAATCGAAATAATAATCGTTTCTTTTGCTGCTTTTTTAGCATAAATAAAATGATCGGCTTCTAAAATCGTAAATCCACCGTCATTTCCTAGTACAGGGTATTTTTTTCGCAGCGAGATCAGTTTTTTTACGAAATGAAATAGCTCGCGATCCTGCTTCTTTTTATCCCAAACCATACATTTTCTGCAGCCGGGGTCATTGCCTCCGCTTATTCCAATTTCATCTCCGTAATAAATACAAGGCGTGCCGGTAAAAGTAAGCTGGAATAAAAACAGCAGTTTTACCTTTTCTTTATTGCCTTGACAGATTGTTAAAATTCTTGCGGTATCATGGCTGCCTAACAAATTAAAAGCGACCTCATTGATATTTTTTGGGTAAGCAGCTGCCAAATGAGTTAATTGTTGCGCAAATTGCAGCGCAGTAATATGATTTTTTGAAAAAAATTTTAGCGTAACATCTGTGAAAGTATAATTCATAACCGCATCGAATTGATCTCCTTGCAGCCAGGGCAGGGCATCATGCCAGATTTCCCCAAGAATATAGGCATCCGGCTTAACGGACTTAACTGTTTTGCGAAACTCGCGCCAAAAAACATGATCAACTTCATTGGCGACATCAAGACGCCAGCCGTCAATATCAAATTCTTCAATCCAATATTTTGCAACCTGTAAAAGATATTTTTTTACATCCGGATGTTCTGTATTTAATTTAGGCATCATCGGTGTAAAGGCAAAAGTATCATAATTTGGTACAGGAGAAGTCTGAATTGGAAACTCCCTTATATGAAACCATTCTTTGAAGCTTGATTTTTTCTGCTTTTTTAGGACATCCTGGAAAGGAGCAAAATAATACCCGCTATGATTAAAAACAGCATCAAGCATGACCCGGATATTGTGTCTGTGACAAGTATCCACCAATTTTTTAAACGTTTTTTTATCACCAAACTGCGGATCAATTTCCATGTAGTCGATCGTATCATATTTATGATTTGAATGCGCTTCAAAAATTGGTGTTAAGTAAATACCGGTAATGCCCAATTCAACTAGATAATCGATATGGTTGATAATACCTGCAAAATCGCCGCCAAAAAAGCTGTCCGCTTTTGGATCCATGCTTCCCCATGGGATCACGCCTTTTGGATTCGTCGCCGGATTACCGTTTGCAAATCGTTCCGGAAAAATTTGATACCACACCGTCTCTTTGACCCATTTCGGCGCTTGAAAAATATCAGCAGGATTTAGAAATGGAAAACAAAAATAAAAGCCGGTATCATGCGGAGCTTTTTCGACAAAGCCTCTTTCTCCATATATGACAGTTTCCGATTGATCATGAAGGAGAAAACCGTAACGTAAACGGCGATATAGCGGTGTTACTGCTGCAAACCAATAAGCAAATAATTCATCAGAATCTTCCTGCACCATCGGCTTTACTTGATATTTCCAGTCGGAATTTTCCCATTGGTACGGATCTCCGTATATCAAAAAAACATTATTCACATCATTTTTTTTCGTACGCAGGCGAATATGTAACGTTTTATCATCATACGCGTATGCAAAATTATTTATTGGCCGGTGATAAATCGCTTCTTTTAACAAAAAAACCACCTCAATCGGGATGATATTAGAAAACGTTTGCACTATCTATTTTATCAGGTTATTTTTTAAAATAGAAGAAAAACTTTGTAAATAGTACGCTAGTGCTTTCGATATCTAGTAAATAAGCGGGAAAAAAGACATGTTGACAAATAGAATACAGGTAAGTACAATATATATGCAAACGTTTTCATTGAATGATAATGCAAACGTTTGCACGAAGATAATAAATTTAGGGGGAGAAACAATAATGAAAAAATTTCTCGCTTCATTGTCGACAATGATTCTTGTGCTTGGCATATTAGCAGCATGTGGTCCGGATGATGCAAATGTATCAAATGAAGAGAGTAATAGTTCCGATTCAAAGCCTGAAAAACTTGTTATCTGGGAAGATACGGATAAAGGGATCGGTCTCGAAGCGGCGATTGCCAGCTTTGAAGAAGAATATGATATTAAAGTAGAGTATAAAGAATTGGGAATGGCAGATGAAATCCGCGACCAATTGCGGCTTGACGGTCCGGCTGGAACTGGCCCTGATGTCATTACTCTGCCGCATGATCAGATTGGCCAGGTTGCAACGGAGGGTTTAATTGCTCCGTTAAAGGTTGAGCAATCAGTTATTGATATATATACAGAATCTTCAATACAAGCGCAAACATATAATGGTGAGCTTTTCGGCCTGCCAAAAGCAACGGAAACTCCAGTATTTATTTACAATAAGGAATTAATGGACAAAGCACCGGAAACGTTGGATGAGCTATTTGAGTTTTCAAAAAATTATGGATCAAATGATGAATATGGCTTCCTTGCTTTATGGGATAATTTTTATTTTGCAAACTCCATCTTTGAAGGATTTGGCGGTTATGTGTTCAAAAATAATGACGGAACTCTCGATCCGGCAGACCTTGGTATTAATAATGATGGTGCTGTTACAGGAGCAGAGTATATTAAAAAATGGTATGAAGAAATATTCCCTAGCGGTATTGTCGGAGAAAGCGGCGGCTCGGCAAAAGACGGTTTATTCCAGGAAGGCAAAGCAGCTTCGGTTATGGATGGACCGTGGTCATTTCAAATATTGGATGATGCGGGAATTGATTATGGTGTGACGCCTATGCCAACACTGCCAAATGGAGAATATCCAGTCACATTTATGGGGGTAAAGGGCTGGCATGTCACTTCTTTCTCGAAAAACCAGGAATGGGCAACAAAATTAGTAGAGTGGATTGCCAATGAAGAAAATGCCAAAATTCGTTATGAAGAAACAGGGGAAATTCCACCGGTGAAAGCACTAATGGACGATCCTGTTATTGCTGAAAATGAAGGTGCGAGAGCTGTTGCTATTCAATCAGAACGTGCGATACCTATGCCAAATATTCCGGAAATGGCGGAAGTCTGGGAGCCGATGGCAACAGCATTGCAATTGATTGCAACCGATAAATTGGAACCGAAAGCTGCCTTGGATGAAGCGGCAGCAACAATTGAACAAAACATTCAGGCAAATCACGGCAAATAACCAGTCCGAAAAAAGGGGGAAGTGTATTGCTTCCTCCTCGAACATTTCATCGTTTTGCTGGAGCCGTCAGCTGCCTTGCTAACTGGTTGGAATATCCGCATGCGCTTCAACCCGGAGCGGAGCATTGCCCGGAAAAATTCACATTGGTATCAGCGCGGGAGTGCACTTGTGAAGTCATTCGTGAGTTAGCCTGCTCCAGTGCGAGCGGCACTTTTGCACCGTTTAATAAATACGTTATTTCAGCCATCCTGGAAAATGGGGAGGGAAGTATATGAAATTAGCAGTAAATAATCCGCATAAATCGGAAACAAATCACCGGAAAGTGGCTTTAGTCTTATCGATTATTCCCGGATTAGGTCAATTTTATAATCGCCAAATCGCAAAAGGACTGATCTTCCTAATACTAGGAGCCTCTTTTTATATTGCATTTGCGGATTTAATTGATATTGGTGTGTGGGGAATTGTCACATTAGGAACGCAAATCCCGAGAGATCATTCGATTTTTTTGCTTGTGAAAGGGATCATCGCGATAATTGTAATCGCATTTGGTTTGGCAGTGTATATCATTAATTTAAGAGATGCCTATAAGAATGGGGAAAAAAGAGATCATCATCAGCAACTAAATTCTGTCCGTGAACAGTATAAAAATTTAATTGACAATGGCTTTCCTTATTTGATGATATCACCGGGGTTTATTTTGTTGGTATTTGTAGTAATTTTTCCGATTCTTTTTGTTATCTTTTTATCATTTACAAATTATGATCTCTATCATTCACCACCTGCAAAATTGGTAGACTGGGTGGGATTGCAAAATTTTGTTGAAATGTTCACTGTCCCGATCTGGCGGCAGACTTTTTTTAGTGTATTGGCATGGACGGTGATATGGACCTTTGGAGCGACAACTTTACAAGTTGCTTTAGGGATTGGGTTGGCAATTTTAGTCAATCAAAAAGAAATAAAAGGGAAAGGTATCATTCGCACCGTATTTATTTTACCATGGGCAGTACCAGCATTTGTTTCTATTTTAGTGTTTGCCGGAATGTTTAATGAAACTTTTGGTGCAATAAACAATGATATTTTAGCATTATTTGGTATAGACAATATTAAGTGGCTGACAGATCCATTTTGGACAAAAGTGGCATTAATCATCATCCAGTCGTGGCTCGGTTTTCCTTATATCTTTGCGATGACAACCGGTGTTCTGCAGGCGATTCCGAATGAATTATATGAAGCGGCAACTGTTGACGGCGCAAGTGCATGGCAAAAAACAAAATCGATTACCCTTCCGCTGATTTTATTTGCGACAGCACCGATCCTTATTACACAATATACCTTTAATTTTAATAACTTTAATGTAATCTTCTTATTCAATGGCGGCGGGCCTGCTGTTCCGGGGCAGAATGCCGGTGGAACGGATATATTAATTTCCTGGATATATAGCCTTACGATGACATCTGCCCAATATGGAAAAGCTGCGGCCATCACGATGCTGTTATCGATTATTGTTGTTGCAGTTGCTTTATGGCAGTTTAGAAGAACAAAGTCCTTCCAGAATGAAGACATGATGTAGAATCACAGCCGTCAAGGAACGAGATATTAACTAGCTGCATTTTAACATCACATCTAAAGTGGCAGGTTCCATTGGATTTTTCAGGAACTACCTAGTGAACTCGTTTCAGCAAGCTCAGGAACTAGAAAAATCAGATGGGAATCTACCCCACCTGATTAAAAAATACGCTTAGAGGTGGAGATCTTAACCTTTCAAGCATGGAAAGATAACTGAAAATGCAAGTCACGAAAGGAGAGTTGGAGAAAAAATGAGTATGAAAAGACAAAAATGGATAAGGCTTACGTTATCCTATATTGCTATTTTTCTAATGTTTGCGATTATTTTTTATCCGATTCTGTGGATTATCGGTTCCTCTTTTAATCCCGGCAACAGTTTATCCGGCTCAAAAATAATCCCTGATAATGCAACAATCAAGCATTATCAAGAATTATTTAATCCCGAAAGAAGCGATTATCTGCTTTGGTATTGGAATACAATAAAAATTAGTGTCATGACGATGATACTCTCTGTTGCTGCAGTCAGCTTTACAGCTTATTCCTTTTCAAGATACCGTTTTTTTGGCAGGAAAAACGGCTTACTGACTTTTTTAGTGTTACAAATGATACCGAATTTTGCAGCCTTGATTGCAATCTATGTTTTAGCGACGATCACAAAGTTAATTGATACCCATTTAGCATTAATTCTTATCTATACAGGCGGGGCAATACCAATGAATACCTGGCTGATGAAAGGCTATTTAGATACAATCCCCAGGGATCTCGATGAATCGGCAAGGATTGACGGTGCGGGGCATTTTCGTATTTTTTTACAAATTATTTTACCGCTTGCCAAACCAATTATTGCGGTTATTTCCTTATTTACCTTTATAGGGCCGTTTACTGATTTTATCTTAGCGAGAATCATTTTACGCAGTGAGAAAAATTTCACCTTGGCAGTTGGACTTTATGAAATGGTTGCGAAGCAATTTGGCAACGAATTTACAAAATTTGCGGCTGGTGCTGTTTTAATTGCGATTCCAATTGCATTGCTTTTTCTTTCTTTCCAAAAATATTTTGTATCCGGTTTGACCGCCGGAGGAACAAAGGGCTAACCAAAAAATACAGTGGATGGATTATTTACTAGAATTGAAAGGGAAGATCACATGGCGGTAACGATAAAAGATGTCGCAAAGCTTGCAAATGTAGCACCATCGACGGTTTCAAGAGTGATTGCAAACAGCCCGCGCATTAGCGAGAGGACAAAAAGACGGGTCCGGGAAGCTATGAAGGAGCTTGATTATCATCCAAATTTTATTGCCAGAAGCCTTGCAAACCAATCAACTCAGGCAATCGGCCTTGTCATGCCGAGCTTTCGCGGAACCGTCTTTCAAAATCCATTTTTTTCAGTTGTATTACAGGGTTTAAGTGAAGGTGCCCATCAAAAACAGTATACGCTTTCGATGACAACCGGAAAAACAGATGAGGAGATTTATGACGGAGTTGTAAGAATGGTGCAGGGAGGTACCGTTGATGGTGTGATATTGTTATATGCAAAAATAGAAGATAAGGTTTTATCCTATTTGCAAAATCAGCAAACTCCATTTGTGGTAATCGGCAAACCTTATATAAATGTGGAAGATATAACCCATGTTGATAACAACAACTTTCGTGCCATGAAGGAAGCAACTGAATATTTGATTCAGCTCGGCCATGAGCGAATTGCATTTGTTGGCGGAAACGTCCATTTTACAGTTACTGTAGAGCGTCTGCTTGGTTATGAAAAAGCATTGCGGGAAGCAGGACTGCCTTATTACGAAGAATACATTGTGCATAATGAATTTTTACAAGAAGGTGGTCAAAAGGCAATCAAAGGATTGTTATCATTGCACCATCCGCCTACCGCTTTAGTAGTTGCCGATGATTTTATGGCTCTCGGGATCTTAAAAACTTTGGATGAATTGGGAATTATCGTACCGGAAATGATGTCGATCATTAGCTTCAATAATGTATTGTACACGGAAATGTCCCGTCCACCGTTAACTTCAGTTGATATCAATATTTTTGATCTCGGCTTTGAAGCAGCGAAACATTTAATTCAAAAACTGGAGAATCCGAAAGAACCGGTAAAACGGATTATCATCCCCCATAAAATAGTTGAGCGTGCTTCCTGCAGCAGGTATAAAAGTGGAAAGGATTTTATGTGAAAAAATCAACAATATAACTAATGTAAAGGAAACCGGAGAATGTTAAAATGAAGAACTTCCTTATTTACAGGAAGTTTTTTTTACTAAATACTCATGACCAACTGTGTCACAAACTCGGATGAAAATATTTTTTCACAACAAATTCAAGGGTACGTTTGAATTGCAGAAGTTTTGCAAATTGAGAGAGTGAAATGCCAATTATTACTTCTATTTTTTTGCTAACTGCTTAAACAGGAAAATTACAATAATAGCAATATTAGAAAACGCTTTCTTGTGAACATATCTTACATTTAAAAATCTGAAACTTAAAAAAACTGTTGACACAAGCGGATATTCAAGTAAAATAAAAAGAAATAAGAATTATGTTAGATTTTGTTACATCTCTTCATTACTTAATCTAACATAATATAATTTTGAAGGGGGAAAGTGAATGGATGCAAACTTTTTAATGGACAGCTTGTGGACAATGATTTCAGCTATCTTGGTTATTTTTATGTTAGGCGGCTTCATTTTACTTGAAGCAGGATCCACAAGAATGAAAAATGCCGGGCATATTTCCGGTAAGGCTATCTTTACTTTTGGTTTAGCCTCGCTCGTTTTCTGGGCTGTTGGCTATGGCTTTATTTTTGGGGATAATGGAAACTTTTTCGTAGGGTTAACGGACTTCTTCTATTCTGGTGCTCAGGCTGAAGATGGCACGCTTGCAACATCTGTGTTCTTTACTTTTCAACTTGCATTTGCAGGCATCTCCTTAACAATTGCCTGGGGCGGATTTGCCGAACGTGCAAAATTATCCGTATATTTAATTTTTACAGTATTATTCTCTCTTATTATTTACCCTGTTATCGCGCACTGGATTTGGGGCGGCGGCTGGCTGTCTGCGCTGGGCAAACAGGATTTTGCCGGATCAACCGTTGTTCACTTAACTGGTGCAATGGGGGCACTGGCGGCAACGATCTTATTAAAACCGAGGATCGGGAAATTCAATAAGGACGGTTCGGCTAATAGCATTGCAGGACACAATCAGGTTTATACGGCTTTATCTGTTTTAATTCTTTGGGTAGGCTGGTTTGGTTTTAATGCCGGAAGTACGGTATCTGTCGCAGACGGCTTTTTCGGATACGTTGCCTTAAACACAAACTTGGCTGCCGGTGCGGGAGCTGTCAGTGCATTATTAATCTCATGGGTCGTTCTCGGAAAATCTGATATTACAACGATGTTGAACGGCACTTTAGCAGGTCTTGTTGCCATTACCGCTTCCTGTGCATTCGTCGATACTTGGGCGGCAGTGGTGATTGGTTTAATCGCAGGCGTGTTGGTATTCTATAGTGCGAAGTTCTTTGATAAGATGAAAATTGATGATCCGATCTATGCGTTATCTGTTCATGGAGCTGCAGGAATTTGGGGAACATTGTCAAACGGTTTCTTTGCAACTCCGGAATTAGCGACAGTCGGGAAAGCTGGATTATTTTATGGCGGCGGGTTAGGACAGCTTGGCGTACAGGCGTTAGGTATCGTAACATCAGGTGCATTTGCGTTTGTTGTTTCATTTGCAGTGCTTTATTTAGCGAAAATTGTTTTAAAAGGCATTCGTGTTTCAGAAGAAGAAGAAATTATGGGCTTGGATTTAAGCGAACATGGCAGCTACGGTTATCCGGAAGCATTTGCCGGTAAAGAAACGAATATACCTTCTTAATCGATAGTGTTGCCGGGGAAGCAGGAAATTCTTGCTTCCCTTTTTATCATATAATCAAAAGGCAATTAATAATCCCGCGATACATCTTTTGAAGTTTACCTATTGAAAAAACCCTTTTTTCGCAGCAATGATAAGCAGAGAGATTGTTCTTTTCTGCTATAATAATAGAAAACAAATCCGGGATGATCGATGTATTCATTTCGGATTTTTCTTTACCGCAGATTAAAACCCTTGTTGTGAAGGATGTGGTTAGATGGAAGAAAACTTTGCAACGTATGAATCTATTAAGAGATGGAAAGAAGAGCAAATGAAACACCATATCGGCAGCAATAAGCAATTAAATCAATTCCACGATTTTATTATGAAAAAAGTCTTTTCCTTAGCGGTTAAACAGTTGAAAATTGCCGGCTTTCCTTGCCAATACGCATGGTTTTTAACCGGCAGCGGCGGAAGAATGGAACAAAGTCTTTTTAGTGATCAGGACCATGGGATGATTTTTTTATCGCCTGCTGGTGAGACGGATGATTTTTTCCTTGAATTAGGAAAGGAACTTTCACATGGACTTGATATTGCCGGTTATCCTTTCTGTGACGGTAATATAATGAGTTCCAACCCGATTTGGTGTCGTTCACTTGACAGCTGGAAGCAACAACTGCTTGATTGGGTGAAGGAAGCAAGCTGGGAATCGATACGTTATTTGCTGATTTTTTTTGATGCACGCGTACTCATGGGGAATGAGCTTTTGCTGAAAGAAATAAAAAATGTACTTTTTCAATATTATCAAAAGACGCCATTTTTATATCAGAGAATCATCGAGAATATTATGCATCGCAAAGAGGCGATCGGTCCGTTTGGACAACTGATTGTTGAACAGAAAGGCAAACATAAAGGGTCGATCGACCTGAAATATGCCGCTTTTTTACCATATGTCAATAGCATTCGTGTGCTTGCATTTATTTACGGAATTGAAGAAACTTCAACAGAAGACAGATTAGAGCAACTAGCTAATCTTGGACAATTTCAGGAAATTTTGAAAGGATATCCAGAACATTTCCAATCATTGTTAAAGTATCGCCTATCTTTACACAAAACGATCCAATCTTATGATGACGGACATTTTTTAAATATTCAAAAGCTATCAAAGGATGAAAAGCTGCATATTAAAACGATATTAAAAGACGGTAAAAAGCTGCATAATTATGTACGGAACTTAGTATAAAAATGGAAAGCAACAAATGAGTGCCAGTATGATCGATATTACGAATAAAGTGAGGTGAACAACCCGCTGCCTTATCGATTTAAAATGTTATGCAATCAGATATTAACGGCAGTTGGCTGCGATGGCTTTTTTTCATTTTATGAAAGGTCTTCAAGGTATTTTTGGCGGAGAACGTGGAAGTCAAGATCCTCAGCAGATGGCGTTTTTACGGCAGCTGCAGCGGGAAATGAGAGTAGAGGAAGTAATGACAATACCGCTTGAGCAACTTGAAGCAGTGGTCTTTGATATAGAAACTACGGGATTTTTTCCTGATAAAGGAGATCAGATTATTTCTATCGGAGCGGTGAAAGTAAAAGGAGAAGCGGTGCTGGAAGAGGATACCTTTTATTCGCCTGCATTTTATGATAAACCTCTGTTACCGGAAATTGCGGAAATAACCGGTTTAACCGCTCAGGAATTGCGAAATGCTCCCGCATTGAGTGAAGTAATTATACAGTTTTTTCAGTTTGCACAAAACAGGCCGCTTGTCGCCCATCACGCGAGGCATGAAAAAAATTTTATGCAATTAGCAAGCTGGCAACTGTTTCGCGCACCTTTAAGGCATCGTATTGTCGATACGACATTTTTATCAAAGATTGCCGAACCGGATGTAAAATTAATCAGATTGGAGGATTTTTGTGAACACCATCGCATCCCCGTTATCAATCGTCATCATGCGCTCGGAGATGCGATTCTTACAGCAAAGCTTTGGGGTATTTATGTCCAAAAATTAAAAAACATTGGCTGCCGGACGCTGCATGATATTTATGAACGGTTGGCTGCGCTGTGACAGCTTAACGTTTTTTAGCCGCCTACAATTTTCCCGCCGTTTACATGGAGGATCTGTCCTGTAACATAGGACGAATCCTCACTGGCCAAATAGACATAAGCAGGTGCTAATTCCTTTTTTTACTTGCGGAAGCAGACGGGGAAATCGCCGGAGTATTGAATTTTTCTCCTTTAAAAATGGAGAAGGTGAAGCATGTCGGCTTTTTCGGAATTTCCGTCAAGAAAAAGTATTATAATAAAGGTATTGGCAAAAAGTTAATCACAGTTTTCATTAAATGAGCGGAAAAAGAAGCAGGCATTGAAAAAATATGTCTTGAAGTATTCTCGCATAATGAGCGCGCGATTCACGTTTATCGCAGATTAAGGGGCAGTAATACCCCCACCTCAAAAATAGAGGTGAAACCAATCATTTTAGGTGGGGGATAAACTGCCCCTAAAAGCCCGATTGGTGAGATAAGGAGTTTCTTAGGGCTTCAGCCCTTAGAAACTCCAATCGGGCTCCGCGCGACAAGGTTTCTCTTAAGGCTTCAGCCTTTAGAGAAATCAGTCAGGCTCTGCGTGATAAGAATTTTCTTTGGGCTTTAGCCCTTAGAAAATTCAATCGGGCTTCGCGCGACTAACCATCAGTGGGGGATGAAGGCCACTAAAGGCGCAGGCGTCCTGTTGCAACGTCGGCACTAGTACGTCCTGTACGTCGATAAACCCCCACTGATGGAAGTTTCACTTTATAAATCATTAGGATTTCAGGAAGAAGGTAGAAAAGTGAAGTTTGTAAAACGGGAAGATGGAACATATGTGGATGAGATAATCATGTGTAAATTTGTCAAACAGGGGAGGAACACGTAATGTTAATAAAAGAGTCAATCGGACAAGTAAGCGAATTAGAGGTTGTCCGCAACGCTCCGTTCGGCTGGTTTTTGTCTGATGGGGAAGAAGACGTCCTTTTACATGAAAAAGAAGCAAGTGGGACATACGAAATTGGCGACAGACCTGCCGTATTTTTATATACCGATTCGAAAGGAAGAATTGCCGCCACGGATAAATTGCCTGCCATTACTGCCGGAACGTATGGCTGGGCAAAAGTAAGTGATGTAAAGCCTGATTTCGGGGTGTTTATTGATATCGGCATTCAAAAAGAAATGTTATTTGGAAAAGACGACTTGCCTGTACATAAAGAAGTTTGGCCGCAAGTGGGAGATTTCCTTTTTCTAACGTTAAGAGTAAATAAGAATGGACGCCTATATGTCCGTTTGGCGTCTGAAAAAATTATTGCGGAAAAAGCGGCTCTGGCATCAAGAGAAGATTTTAACCGGACCGTTCAAGGATATATTTACAGAACAGCGAAAGTCGGGAGCTGGGTTCTTACGTCAGAAAATTTCCGCGGCTTTATTCATGAATCACAGAGGCAAACGGAACCGAGGCTGGGGGAAAAAGTAACCGGACGTATTATTGATGTAAAAGAGGATGGCACAATTAATGTCTCGCTTTTGCCCCGCAAAGAAGAAGCACTTGATATTGATGCCGCGAATATTTTAGCATATTTACAGAGCCGTAATGGGAGCATGCCTTATAGTGATAAAAGTCTGCCCGAAGATATCCAGGGACGCTTTCAATTGAGCAAAGCAGCTTTTAAACGGGCGTTGGGAAAGCTGATGAAGGAAGGAAAAGTGTATCAAAAAGAGGGCTGGACCTTTCTAAAAGAATAATCAGAAACTGAGTCCGATGTGCTGCAAGAACAAAAGCGTTACCGGCTCGAAGTTGTCCTATCATTGAAGAAGGGTTTTATTGTTTTGGGGACGGTATGGAATCGCTTCATGCAGGAATCAAATATTGCTCAGCAATTTGAAAAGCCGTCAGGAAATGGCGGCTTTTCAAATAGATTGAGCTAAAATGATGGATGAGCCGGACATAAAACTGATTACAAATGATCAGTTTCCCTGGAATATTGATTTTTGCCGTTTTTACGATTTTTTTCTTCCAGGATATTTTTTTCATGCCTAAGAGCATTGTTGTCCTTCGTTTTCTTATCATTATCGGAAGTGTGCGGCACAAGATAACCTCCTTTCTTTTCTTTTTGAACATGCTTTTGTAGTATGTTTAAAAGTGGAAAGGAGTATGAGTCTTTAAGATGATGGCAGGCGATTTAAAAAGAAAAATGAAATTGCCCCCGGTCCGGTATGTGCGCCAATCGTTGCACCGATCGAACTTATGATAACCTCTTTTGGCTGAAATTTTTCTTCTATTTGTTTTTTCATTTCCAAGGCAGTTATTTCATCATCCGCATGGGTGATCCCAATCGTCTGTTTTTCAAGTTCCGTGCCTCTTTGCTCCATCAGTTCGAGAATTCGGCGCAGCACTTTTTTTCGGCTACGGACTTTTTCAATTGGAACGAGCTTTCCATCTTCCACATTTAATAATGGTTTAATATGAAGTAAGCCGCCAATGAACGCGGATGTTTTCGATACACGGCCGCCCTTTGCCAAATAATCTAAATCTTCTACTGTAAATAAATGCTCCATATGAGTACATTGAAAACGGATATCGCGAAGGAGCACTTCCTTCGTTGCCCCCTCTTGTGCCAATCTGCTTGCTTCTTTCACAATCAGTCCCTGACCAAGCGAAGCGCATTTTGTATCGACGATTGTTAAATCGAACTTTGGAAAATTTTCTTTCACTTGTTCGGCGATCATAACAGCAGTTTGGTAAGTACCGGATAATTGTGATGAGAAAGCAATATAGATACCAGTCTCGTTATTTTCCGCCATTTTGGTAAAAACGGTTTCAAATTCTTCTGGTGATACTTGGGAGGTTTTTGGCATATGCCCTTCCCGAATCCGGTCATAAAGCTGCTTTGGAGAAATATCTTTTAAATCTTTATATTCATGTTCATCTATGAGCACCTTCAAAGGAAAGAGCGTAATATTATTCTCCTCGTAAAAGTGTAAAGGTAAATCCGAGGCGCTATCTGTTAATATTTTTACAGTCAATCGACTTCATCCACCTTCCAATCCTAATTTCGGTCACACTTACGTTATTATACCATATGCGGGTGAGGAAATAAGTACTGATAAAGTTATACATTTTTAAATTATTTCCGTTTCTCTTAGAGCTTCAGCTGTTAGATATTCCAACCACGCTCTTTCGTGGCTAACCTTCAGTGAGAGATGAAAGAAAACCCTGCTGAAGGAAGTTTTCCTATACGGATAGAAAACTTTTCATTATACGATTGAATAATATTTCAAAGATATTCAAATGATATTTCTGTAAGAGAAAAAATCGGGAGTGTTTACAATCAATAACTCTGAATCTGTTACAGTCTTGCAAATTAGTTTACTTGGAATTACCTTTATCACGATAAATACCCATGTTTTTATCACTCCTTCGCTTATTCAAACTGCCGGAAAAGACGGGTGGATAAGTGTAATCATAGCTTTTGTTATTATTATGATATGGTTTTTTCTTCTCATGTCGATTCATAAACGTACCTCACAACATAATCTTTTCATGTGGCTTCGTGAAAAGAATCATCGCAATTTCTTCGCTCTCCTTGGAGCAATCGTCGTATTTTTTCTTGCCATCATG
This sequence comes from Bacillaceae bacterium Marseille-Q3522, assembly GCA_017898095.1. Lineage (GTDB taxonomy): Bacteria > Bacillota > Bacilli > Bacillales > Cytobacillaceae > JAGKQJ01. The sequence goes on from JAGKQJ010000018.1 coordinate 14,581, forward strand.
GGTGGGGTAACGTTAAGAGAAACAATCACATGGGCAAATCTTACATTTCTACCCGATACACCTAAATTTATCATAGCTATATTTTTTGGTTTCGCATGTATATATATGGCAAAATCAAATTTGCAAACCATTTGCACGATTAATCTTTTTCTCCTGCTTTTTATCGCACTGCTCGGCTTTTTTGTAGCGATAGCAAATGATGAGTATAAAAATTACGGATTATTATTACCAATGTTTGAAAATGGCTTTCTTCCGGTAATAAAAGGAGTGATCTATCCAATTTCAGCTATGTTCGAACTATTTTTGCTTATTCTTCTGCAACACAGGGTACAAACCCGCTTTCGCTATTATCATTTTACGATTCTTGCTGTCATTTTAACGATGTTAACGTTGGGGACGTTGACCGGAGCAATTACTGAATTTGGTTCAACGGAAGCAGCCCGGCAACGCTTTCCTTCATATGAAGAATGGGGGCTGGCATCAATTGGCCATTTTATTGAGCACCTCAATTTTCTATCGATATATCAATGGCTTTCAGGAGCATTTATCCGTACTACTGTTTTTCTCTATTTAATAAGAGAAATTTTTCCGAAAATAAAATGGCTGCCGGTTTCTGTTCTTGCTTTTATTGAAATATTTGCACTTATACCAATAAGTGATATTCAATATTCACAGTTTTTTAAGAAGGTTCTTATTCCATTCACAGGTCTTTTTTTTCTTATCATATCCTTCGTAATATTTATCACTCTTTTATTTAAATCAGTAGAGGAGCGGGAGGAAAAAAATAGGTCTTGAAAAAACAGAACAATCTAAATCACAACAGAACGAGAAGGTTGGTGCGAATATGATATTTGAATTAAATGAACAGACCAAAGTTACACAAAATGAGGGAAGTTCTGCTTCCAAACCTGTTTTAAATGCAAGGTTGTTACGGAAAATATTTGCAAAATGTCCGGACGTTCATTTTTCTGTTTTCACCTTTCAAAACCAGCACGTTACTCTTATTTATTGTTCGGGACTGGTTAACCAGGAAACACTTTTTAAAACGATTCCGAAAGCACTTGAAAGCTTTTTTTCATCACATAACGATGAGCATAATAAAGAGACGATTATAAACGGACTTAACCTCCCGAATTTAGGTTATATTGAACAGAAAGAGAAAGCAGAATCAGAAATTTTTGCCGGTAAATTATTAATAGACTTCGGCTTACCCGGGACAATCATTTATGTAGATATTGCGGATCGCCCGAAGCGAAATCCGGAGGATGCCAATACGGAAGCGAATATCCAAGGGGCGAGGGACAATTTTATTGAAGAGCTTTATGTAAATATCTCTTTAATTAGAAAACGCTTGCGAACCGCGTCTTTTGTATATGAAGTGCTGGAAATAGGCAGAAGAACGAAAACAAAAGTGGCAATCCTATATTTAGAAGATATTGCAAACAAAGATATCCTAAAAAAAATCAAAGATAAGTTAGATCAAATTGACATTGATGGTCTTTTTAGCGGCACACAATTAGAAGAACTGATTAATGATCGTCCATATGCCCTTTTCCCGCGACACCGTTATACTGGGAAACCGGATTTTGCAGTGACAAGCGTTCTTAACGGCAGATTCATCATTCTTATTGACGGGGTGACGACTGCCTATATCACGCCTGTGAATTTTTCTTTTATTCTGAAAGTTGCAGAGGATCAGGAAGTTTCTTATATTGTAAGCTCTTTGCAACGGATCATGCGGGTGGGAGGATTATTTATTTCAACATTTTTACCTGGCTTTTGGGTTGCAATCACGACTATTCACCAGGATCAGCTACCAATCAACTTGTTAGCAACGGTCGTGGAATCAAGAAGAGGTGTACCACTTCCAACCTCTTTTGAAGCATTTATTATGCTAATCATATTTGGCCTGTTTAATGAAGCAGGCTTAAGATTGCCAAAGTCCATCGGGCAAATTCTAAGTGTCGTCGGAGGACTGATCATTGGAGAAGCAGCGATAAGTGCCGGGTTAACAAGCCCGGCTATGTTAGTGATTATTTCGTTATCAACAGTTGCCACTTTCACATTACAAAATACTTCTTTAATTGGCACCTTATTTTTTGCAAGATTCTTTGTCTTATTATGTTCATCTTTACTTGGTTTTTTTGGTTTATTATTCTCTTTCTTTTTATTATGCGGCTATATTGGAAATATACAGATATTTGGTGTGCCATATTTAGAAATGGCGAACGATTTATCTGCCGGGAACTTCTTGAAGACTTTTTTCCGGGTTCCGGAACAAAAATGGAAAAAAAGGCCCAGCAGTGTTCAAGTGAATGATCAGAGTAAGAAAGGAAATTAGTCAATGAAAAACGTTTTATTTTCTTTAATTACGTTATCCCTTCTGTTAACAGGGTGCTGGGATATTCACGAAGCAGAGCGAATGGTGTATGTACACGGCATGGGGGTGGATTATAAAGATGGGAAATACACCGTTTACTTTCAATTTATAAATTTAAGTCTATTGGCAAAGGCGGAATCAACGAAGGGATCACAGGATATTACCTCAGAAATCGGCCATGCCACAGGAGATTCGATTCAAGAAGCTGTTTTTCAAATGTATAAATCAACGCAAAGAAGAATTTTTTGGGGACACCTTACCTATATTATTTTTTCAGAAGATACCTTAAAAGTGGGGGGGATGCAACCTGTGCTTGATTTCCTGGATCGTTACACAGAAGCACATTATAATGTTTGGCTCTATGCTACACAAGCATCAATATTGGAAGTTTTAAACAGTATCCCCAGCTTGGGAATGTCAACGGATCTGTCCCGGTTAAGCGATCCAATTTCTACCCATAACCAGTACTCTATTATTCGACCTTTGGATTTAAAGGATCTAATTATTTTTAGCGACGAACCTCCGCATGAAGTAATTCTTCCGTTAGTCGATGTAGCGGAGCAACAATGGGAGGCTGATAATAAACCCCGTGCCTTAACCAATATAAAAGGACTTACAGTGATTACGAAAGATCGGTTTAAAGGAAATATCATGAATCATCAGGCAGACGGTTTTAAATGGATGGATAAGCAGTTTAAACAAGCAGAGATAAGCTTGAAAGGAAAAAATAACACCAACTATGGTGTATTAGTAAAAAATCTTCACTTCTACATTCATCCTTTTTTGGAGAATACAACCGTTCGTTTTGATATCTTTGTTCATGCCGATGGTTCAATCAACCAATTAGAGAGGGAAGAAACGTTACAAACCATTCGCAAGGCTACAGAAGCATTATTAACGAAAGAAATAACGGAAACCTATATGCATGGACTTGAAATAGAGGTGGATCTTTTTCGTTTTTCAGAAATTATATATAGAAGAAATTTCATAATATGGAAAGATATTAAAAAAGAAGGGAAAATTCCGTTAACAAAAGATTCGATTAGAAAAATAAATGTCAATGTTAACATAACGGATAGCAGAAAGCAGCGGAAAATACCGACATTGAATAAATAGAATAGGACTTCTATTTGTAAAAGTTCCATTATATTGCATTTGATTTTTAGCAAGCTCAACAACCCGAGAAAATCAGATGGGGGCTCTGCCCCACCTGATGAAAAAGATCTCACCTACACTTAAGCATAGTGGGGGAGGTCTTGAACTTTCAAAAATGAGAAGGAAAAATATCCGAACGGAGCAGTACTTCTTATTTTCCTCCGGTGAAACAGCATATTTCCCACTAAAGATTTCTTCCGGGAGAAGCTTCATTTTCCATTTTTCTCACTTCTGCTTCTGAATAGGTCATATGGTACGGAATTCGCTCAGCATGCTTTGCAATGCTGTCTTCCCCCTGTTGCACAAAACGTTTTGACTTGTTCCGTTTACCCATTCAAACCCCTCCAAAAATTTAATGGAAGCAGAAAACTGCTTCAATATTCAGTATGCCCATTTTATCAAAGATTAAGGGGCAATAATACCCCCGTGTAAAAAATGGAAGTTTTACTTTATTATTTTATCATGAAAAGAACGCAGGAAGGATTTTCTAATTGAAGTACGGAATATTGCCTGCCTTCTCTCCTTGCATTTCATTGATGCATCGAAACAATGAAATGAGGATAAGAAGGCCGACTTATGAATTTACTTGTGAAATGTTCAAATGAAGAAGCTCATTTAAAAAGATTGCAACACCATCTTCTTCATTTGTAAGTGTTACTTCGTTTGCAACCGACTTAAGAGGGGAAATTGCATTGCCCATTGCTACACCGCAGCCGACGTAATCCAGCATTTCTAAATCATTATCTTCGTCTCCAAAGGCAACAATCCTTTCAGGAGGAATTTGAAAATAGTCCGCTGCTTTTTTTAGACCGACAGCTTTATGAACTCCATGCTTCACAATTTCAATCACATGCCACGGTGCAGCCCAGCTTCGTTGCTCAATCACCTCGGCATGTACTTCTGCCAAATGCTTGCGGATTTTATCCATTTGATCCTCCTCTGCATGTATCAGCATACTTGTTGGCGATTTTCTGAGATACTTTTGTAAATCACCGGTTGTCACATGCGGATTTCCTAAAGAAAATATCTCAAGCAGCTTCTCGTCATGATAATGAATATACACATCATCTAACACCTCTGCGACAATATTATGAAAGGAAAAATCATTGCAAGCCTCGACAATGTCCTTAGCAACATGAATATCAAGCGGGGTATGGTATAATCCCCATTGCGGCTGCTGCGGGTTATGAATAAAAGCTCCATTAAAGTTAACAATCGGTGTATCCAGGTGAAGTTCATGATAGTATTGCTCACTGGAACGAAAAGGACGTCCGGTCGCAATCATCACGATATGCCCTTGTTCACGGGCTTTGTGAATCACTTCTTTTGTAAGGGATGAAATTGTTTTATCATCTTTCAATAGTGTTCCGTCAAGGTCTAAAGCAATTAAGTATTTTTCTGTCATAAGTTCTCCTTTTTTCATTTTATCGCAGATTAAGGGGCAGTAATACCCCCACCTCAAAAATAGAGGTGAAACCAATCATTTTAGGTGGGGGATAAACTGCCCCTAAAAGCCCGATTGGTTCAACTAACCATCAGTGGGGGATGAAAGAAAACCCCCACTGATGGAAGTTTCACTTTATTGATGTTTTACGGGCGATGCAGGTGCAGCCTGGCCCGGAGATTAGCGGAATAGAATCCCGCTTTTTTTCAGCTTGCCCAAAACAAGTTTAAATGGTGCTCAAAATTGAAAGGCGCAGAATTGATCACAGTTCAAGAAAAAAAACAACTCTTGAATCCAACAGATTTTTTTGCACAAACTAAGCAATCAATTAGCAAATACTCATCAATCTGTTAAAATAAAAATACTACCTTTTTTACAATTGTACTATTTATATGTTAACAAGTATGTCTTTCTTTGTAAAAAAATGATGATTTTTTTAAAAAGGAGGTTAATGCTGGATGAATGTATGATTAAGTATCGTTTTTTGCTAAAATAATAAAAGCAACATTGAAATTTGTAAAGGGGTGAATGAAATGGATCAGGAATTAAAAGAGAGTATATTAGGAGCACTTGAACTTGTAATTGATCCTGAGATTGGGATGGATATTGTCAATCTCGGTTTAGTATATGATGTTGAAATGGATGAAGAAGGAAAAGCTATTGTGACGATGACGCTAACAGCAATGGGATGTCCTTTAGCAGGAACAATTGTCGATCAGGTGAAAACTGCGCTGGCTGATATTCCTGAGGTAAAAGACACTGAAGTGAATATTGTTTGGAATCCGCCGTGGACAACGGACCGTATGTCACGATACGCAAAAATCGCCTTAGGAATCAGATAAACATAGTGTTATTTCTGAAAATGAGATGGATTTTCAACATTGATTCGCATCAATCAACTTCAGCTTCCAGAAAAAAGAAGGAGAAAATCGGGATGATCATGGATCAACGAAAGCGACCGCTGCGTGATTTGCGCATTTCTGTTCTAGACCGTTGTAACTTTCGCTGCCAGTATTGTATGCCGGCAGAAATTTTTGGCCAAGACTATCCTTTTTTAGCAAAAAAGCAGCTCCTTACTTATGAAGAAATCGCGCGGCTCGCAAAGATTTTTGTTTCTCTCGGCGTTGAAAAAATCCGCCTGACAGGCGGGGAGCCGTTAATGAGAAAGGAGCTTGAAGTTCTTGTCGCAAAACTGGTAAGGATTAAGGGGCTGAAGGATATTGCGCTGACAACAAATGGTGTTTATCTGCCAAAATATGCGAAAGCATTAAAGACTGCCGGTTTGCAACGTGTAAATATCAGCTTAGACAGTTTGGACGATGCTGTTTTTGCTAAAATAAACGGCAGAGGGGTGGCTGTTAAGCCGGTCTTAAAAGGCATTGAGCACGCGCAAGCGGCAGGACTTGATGTGAAGATAAATATGGTTGTCAAAAAAGGTGTAAATGACGGCGAAATTTTACCAATGGCGCATTTTTGTAAAAATGTCGGCATTCAGCTCCGCTTTATTGAATATATGGATGTCGGCAATACGAACGGCTGGAAGATGGATGAAGTAATGACGAAAAAAGAAATATTCCAGCTTTTACAGGAAGATTTTATGATGGAGGCTGTTGATCCACTCTATTTTGGTGAAGTGGCGAAGCGTTACCGCTATCAGGGAACAAATGGCGAGGTAGGCTTTGTCACCTCGGTTTCAGAAGCTTTTTGCAGCAGCTGTACACGCGGACGTCTTTCATGCGACGGTAAATTTTTCACATGCTTATTTAATGGAACCGGCCATGATTTACGGGAAGATCTGCGCCGCGGTAAGCCGGATGAAGATATCAGGAGAAAAATAGCTGCAATTTGGAATCGCCGATTTGACCGCTATTCTGAAGAGCGTTTATCTGAAACAATCGAAAAGACACAAAAGGCGGAAATGTCGTATATTGGGGGATAAGGAAATGGTTGAGAGCAGAACACCAATGGTTGTCGCAGACGCAATCAATCGTGTAATGGAGCTTCAAGTTAGCGGAAGAATCGAAACCATTCCGCTCGCTGAAAGCTATGGCCGTTTTTTAGGGGAGGATATTTTTGCTAAAAATGATGTACCCCATTTTGACCGTGCCGCTTATGACGGTTTCGCAGTAAGAGCGTCCGATACGGAAAAAGCAGGATTAAATCATCCTGTTGTGTTTACAGTGGTTGATCATATTGGTGCCGGCCATGTCAGCAGCAAACAAGTCCGGCCGTTTGAAGCGGTGCGGATAATGACAGGAGCACAGCTGCCTGCAGACTGTGATACGGTTATCATGCTGGAAATGGTAAAAGAATTTGAACGGGAGAACCAGCCATTTTTTAAGATCACCAAGGCGTTTGCAAAAGGGGAAAATATTTTTTTCCGCGGAGAAGATATACGGGAAGGCGAAAAAATAATTCCGCGGGGAACACAAATAAATCCCGGGGTTCAGGCAGTTCTGGCAACTTTTGGGTATGCGAAAGTTCCGGTTGCAGAAAAACCGTTTATCGGACTGTTTGCAACCGGAACAGAATTGCTGCGAGTGGAAGACCCATTAGAGCCCGGTAAAATTCGTGACAGCAACGGGCAAATGGTTGCCGGACAAATTGAAAGAGCCGGAGGCAAGGTACTGAATTTTGGCTCTCTCCCGGACGATTTTGCCTATTGCCTTCAGGCGGTGGAAGAAGCATTGTCGCAAGTCGATCTCCTAATCACAACCGGAGGCGTTTCCGTTGGCGATTTTGATTTTTTACCTGCTATTTACCGTGAACTGGGTGCGGAAGTGCTGTTTAACAAAATCGCCATGCGCCCGGGCAGCGTCACAACAGTCGCCTATCGGGATGGCAAAGCAATGTTTGGCCTGTCCGGGAATCCATCGGCGTGTTATGTCGGTTTTGAACTTTTTGCAAGGCCGGTTATCCGCAAAACTCTTTTTTCTCAGCATCCTTCTCTTCGCAAGGAACGTGCCGTTTTACAAACGGACTTTGCAACAATGAATCCATTTACGCGCTTTGCCCGGGGAACTGCATTTATTCGCGGTGGCAGACTCTTTGTAGAAGCAAGCGGCAAAGACAAAACAAATATTGTGACAAGCCTCGTTCGTGCAAATGCGCTAATCATATTGCCAGGCGGTGTCAGCGGCTTTCACGCCGGTACAGAAGTGGATATTTTATTATTAGATGATTGATCATTATAACAGCGGACCACTATTAAACAGAGGCAGGAGGTCAGATTAAGGGAAATCCGTGAAATGGATTTGAAAAGTTTTTCCCGCCCCGGCTTCTGACTTCCGCATGGCCTTCTCGCTTCTCATTTTTTATATTTTTCAACACCAGTATAAGTCATATTCTGATTATGTCCTTTTTTAGTAAAATATGTCCTCTTTTTGGTGGTATATCGGCAAACCTGCTACGCTACCTCTATACTGAAAGCAAAAAATCTCTCAATTCTGCATATTTTTATCCCAATAATCCGAATCGGCAACGCTGAAAGTAAATTTTCTATTAGTCAAACAAAAAAAGCTTATTCAGGCAAGCAAAAACAGAAAAAATATGTTGATTTTATGAATCAGACTCAGTATAATGATAGACAACAATTCATAAATATTTATTAATATGATTAAATATGCAATAGGAGGACAATGATGAAAGCTGCAATTATTGGAACGACTGGATATGGAGGTATAGAGTTACTGAGGATACTGCATACACATCCGGAAATCCAAATTCAGTCGATTCACTCCACAACAAAAGAAACAGCTATTTGGGAAGAGTACCCCCATTTGTATAGTGTGATGGATAAAAAGCTTGAATTGATAGACCCTGAAAAAATTGCCGATTCGGCGGACATCCTTTTTTTTGCCACACCATCCGGAGTTTCAACGAAACTGATGGCGGGTTTTCAAGATGCCCCGCTAAAAATTGTCGATCTATCCGGAGATATGCGTTTGCAGGACAGCAAAGCGTATGAAAAATGGTATAAAAAACAACCTGCTCCGCCACAGGTAATTCAGCAATTTGTCTATGGATTAACGGAGTGGAACAAAGCAGCAATTGCATCTGCAAAATGGATTGCAAATCCCGGTTGTTACCCGACAGCAGCATTGCTTGGTCTCGCCCCGCTTGCCACCTGCGAATTACTTGAACCGGCAAGTATCATCATCGATGCGAAATCCGGAGTTTCCGGAGCTGGGCGGACACCGGCAAGAGCAACGATGCATAGTGAGTTAACAGAGAATTTTACAATCTATAAAGTCAATAAACATCAGCATACACCGGAAATAGAGCAACAATTATTAATTTGGAATAAAGCGGTAAAGCCAATTACGTTTAGCACTCAACTGATTCCAATAGCCAGAGGAATTATGGCAACCATCTATGTACAATTAAGCAAGGAAATATCAACTTCAGAAGTGGTGCAGCTTTACAAAGAGGCTTATAAGGAAAAACCGTTTGTCCGTATAAGACCGGAGGGGCATTTTCCTTCCGTAAAAGAAGTCACAGGTTCCAATTACTGTGATATTGGAATCGATGTTGACGAAAGAACCGGGAGGGCAACGATTGTTTCTGTGATTGATAATTTGATGAAAGGAGCAGCCGGCCAGGCTGTTCAAAATGCAAATTTGATGTTTGGCTTAGAAGAAGATTGCGGTTTACGATATATTCCGCTATATCCGTAAAAATAGATTGGCAGATACATAGATGTAAAAGTTCGCCCCGGATGGTATTTGCAATTTAGAAGGTAGAAGTCAGATTTCCGGATTTCATCCTTCGCTTGCCGCCCGAAAACAGTGATAGGAGGAAAAGACAGTGCAGGCTTTGGAAAACAAAGGGAAAATAAAAGAAATAGAGGGTGGAACGATTATAACGCCAAAAGGATTTGCTGCATCAGGTGTTCATGCGGGGCTGCGAAAAGCAAGGAAAGATGTTGGTGTTATTATTAGCGACGTACCGGCAGAAAGTGCCGCAGTATACACGACAAATCAATTCCAGGCAGCACCATTAAAAGTAACACAAGAAAGTATTGCAAATGAAAAGAAACTGCTCGGCGTTATTGTAAACAGTGCCTGCGCCAATGCCTGTACGGGAGAAAAAGGCTTGCAGGACGCCTATGAAATGAGGCAGCTTACCGCCGCTAAATTCAGGCGCCACGCCCATTTATTTGCTGTTGCTTCGACAGGAGTGATCGGCGAGTATTTAAAAATGGAAAAGATCACAGCCGGAATTGAAAAATTACAACCGGGAAAAACAGCCGAACATGCCGCAGCCTTTCAAACAGCGATTTTAACAACAGATACAATTACAAAAGACTGCTGCTTTTCTGCTGAAATTGGCGGTGTCACAGTTTCTATGGGGGGTGCCGCGAAAGGTTCGGGAATGATCCATCCTAATATGGCGACGATGCTTGCTTTTCTGACAACAGATGCCAACATAGAACAGCCGGATCTGGAACAGGCGCTAAAGAACGTGACCAATACAACTTTTAATCAAATTACCGTCGATGGAGATACCTCCACGAATGATATGGTTTTAGTGATGGCGAACGGGCTTGCCGGCAATGAAAAGCTGACAAAAAACCATCCGGACTGGGAAGTTTTTCTTGAGCTGCTTCACTGCACTTGCGAGTCACTCGGAAAACAAATTGCCAGAGACGGAGAAGGGGCAACAAAGTTAATCGAAGTACAGGTTGCAGGCTCCGCTAGCGATGAAGAAGCAAGAATGATCGCGAAACAAATTGTCGGAAGCAATTTGGTGAAAACAGCCGTTTTTGGAGCGGATGCAAACTGGGGCAGAATTATCAGTGCCATCGGGCAAACAAGTGGAAAAGTGAATCCAGGCAACGTCGATATCCATCTTGGTCCGATCACAATGTTGAAAAACAGTATACCGCAGCCTTTCTCAGAGGAGGAAGCAATGCAGTATTTACAAAATAAAAGTGTGACAATCAGTGTTGATTTACATGTTGGCGAATGTATCGGGATCGCATGGGGATGTGATTTAAGCTATGAGTATGTGAAAATCAATGCCAGCTATCGCACTTGAGGAGCGTAGAAAATGAAGCTAGTTTTAATAAAATGCGGCGGGAGTGTTTTAGAAAAATTACAGGATGAATTTTTCGCAAGTATCCACTCTTTGCAGCAGCAAGGATATCAGTGCATTTTTGTTCACGGCGGCGGTCCGAATATTACAAAGGCACTTGAAGCATATAACGTGCAATCAGAATTTGTAAATGGATTGCGGAAAACAACCGCTGATACGTTTCATGTCGTCGAATCTGTCTTATCAGGACAAACGAATCGCAAGCTTGTCAGCCAGCTGACAAAGCACGGTTTCCAGGCAATCGGCATCAATGGCAGTGATGCAAATCTTTTGCAGGCTGATTTTATTAATAAAGAAGAGCTTGGTTATGTTGGCGAAATTACAAATGTTGAACCAAAGATTATCAAACTTTTATTACATGAAGGCTATTTGCCGGTAGTTACACCGATTGCGGTAACGAAAAACGGCACGAAGTTGAATGTCAATGCCGATTATGCAGCCGCAGCCGTAGCACACGCCATGAATGTCGATGAATGTATTTTTGTCACAAACGTACAGGGCGTTCTCGTTAACGGAAAAACAGTTCCTGTTATCGGCAGGAAGCAAATAAACGATTATATTCGCGACGGGATTATTTACGGAGGCATGATCCCCAAACTCACATCGGCGCTGTCAATTTTGGAAAAAGGACTGCAATGTGTAACAATCGTCTCCGGGAAAATGGCGATTTATGAAAACGGAAATTGGAACGGTACAAAAATAATGGAAAGAGAGAAGGTATTCATGTGAGCCACTTGTTTCCAACATACACAAAATGGGAAATAGAACCGGAATCTGCAAAAGGATGCTACCTATATGATAAAAAAGGGAAAAAATATCTTGATTTTACTTCGGGAATCGGGGTTTGCAATTTAGGACACCGTCCAGAAGTTGTTGAGAAGGCTGTCCAGGATCAATTACAAAAGTACTGGCACCTTTCCAATATGTATACCATTGAGAAGCAGGAAGAATGCGCAGCACTATTGGCAAAAGCTGCAGGACTGGAATATGTCTTTTTTGCCAACAGCGGGGCGGAAGCAAATGAAGGAGCAATCAAACTCGCGCGGAAAGCAACGGGAAGAAATAAAATAATTACGTTTTATCATTCTTTTCATGGCCGGACATTTGCAACGATGGCGGCAACCGCTCAAGATAAAATAAAAACCGGCTTTGGGCAGATGCTTGAAAAATTTGTCTATGTCCCTTTTAACGATATCACTGCCTTAAAAGCAGCATTAGATGAGGAAACCGCTGCTGTTATGCTGGAGATTGTCCAGGGAGAAGGCGGTATCCATGTCGCAGATGGGCAATTTTTAAGCGAGCTGGAACAATTATGTCATAAAAACGGTTCTCTTCTCATTATTGATGAAATTCAAACAGGACTGGCACGAACCGGAAAAGCTTTTTCTTATCAGCATTTTAACCTGACACCGGATATTGTAACAGCGGCGAAAGCACTGGCAAACGGTTTTCCATTAGGTGCCGTCATTGGCAGTAAAAAATTAAAGGACGTCTTCGGTCCGGGCAGCCACGGCTCTACTTTTGGCGGAAATCCGGTTTCTGTAGCAGCAGCCGTTGCAACCTTGCAAACACTTTTTACTGCATCTTTTTTAAGCAATGTAAAGGAAACCAGTGCATATTTAGCGGCAAAATTGGAGGAAATAGTAGCACCGCTTTCTGCAGTTGTGGAAATAAGAGGATTGGGTATGATGATCGGTATTGAATTAACAACCAGTGTGACACCTATTTTACAGGAGCTTCGCGGAAAAGGATTTATCGCTCTTCCTGCCGGGGAAAAAGTACTTCGTCTTCTTCCGCCGTTAATTGTAACGAAGGCCGAAATAGATCAGGCTGTGGCCTTTATAGCAGAGGGACTGGCAAGCTATTCGATGTCCGCAGTCTAAAAAAATAGTGGCAGTTTGCCATAATTATTTTCAGTTGTTCATAATATTTATTGAACCGAAGAGGATGGTCATTTTTTTAAATGGCAAAATAAGCAAATGATTATGCATATATTTGAATAAATATTAATATTCAATAATAAATATACAATACCTAATCGAGGTGCAACAAATGAAGGGATATATACATGTTAGCAGCGGGGAATGCTTTTCCGGTAAATGGATCATCCCGCCGGCCGCAAAAAAAGTGGAGGGGGAAATCGTATTTTTCACAGGAATGACAGGCTATCAGGAAGTGTTAACGGATCCTTCCTATAAAGACCAGATCATCGTGTTTACGTACCCGTTAATTGGCAATTATGGGATTAATGCAGTTGATTTTGAAAGCAAAAAACCGCATGTGGCAGGAGTGGTTGTGTATCAGGCTAATCAGTCAACTTACCATTATCAGGCAGAGCATTCATTTGTTGATTATTTAAAAAAATGGAACATACCTTTAATCGCACATGTGGATACCCGGGCGATTGTCAAAAAAATCCGTAAGGAAGGAACGATGCCTGCATTATTATCCACATCTGCAGGTAAAGAAAGTTTTCAAGTGGAGGAATCCGGCAAAGTGGCAGGTGTTTCAAGCACGCAGATTGAGGTTTATGGAAACGGAAATCCGCATATCGTCTTATTCGACTATGGCAAAAAAATGTCAATCTTGCGTTCGTTATTGGCAGAAAATTGTAAAGTCACTGTCGTCCCATATCATACAAGTTTTCAAACGATACAAAAATTAAATCCCGATGGCGTGCTGTTATCAAACGGACCCGGCGATCCAATGGAATTAAAGCCATATTTGCATGATTTGCAAAAAACAATCACAAGTTACCCGACACTAGGGATTTGCCTCGGACACCAATTAGTTGCCCTAGCTTTAGGAGGGAAAACGGAAAAATTGACGTTTGGCCATCGTGGCGCCAATCATCCGGTGATGGATTTACAGAAAGGAAAAGTTTTTATGTCATCACAGAATCACAGCTATGTTGTTGCCGAAAAAGCATTAAAAGGAACAGGGCTGAAGGCAAGTTTTTACAATCTTCATGATAAATCCATTGAAGGACTGGTTCATGAAAAATACCCGATTATTACGGTACAATTTCATCCCGAAGCACATCCGGGACCTGCGGAAGGACATTATATTTTTGATGAATTTCTTGATCTTGTAAAACAAAGCAAAGAAAGAAGTGTCGCCTATGCCTAAAGATACGAGTGTACAATCGATCTTAGTAATTGGTTCCGGTCCAATTGTAATCGGGCAGGCGGCAGAATTTGATTATGCCGGCACACAGGCTTGCATGGCATTAAAAGAAGAAGGCTACAAAGTTATTTTAGTAAATAATAATCCGGCAACGATTATGACGGATGAAGCATTCGCCGATGCGATTTATTTTGAGCCGTTAACAGCGGATGTGCTGGAGATGATTATTAAAAAGGAAAAACCAGACGGTCTTCTCGCATCATTAGGCGGGCAAACCGGTTTAAACCTTGCTTTTGCGTTAAGTGAAAAAGGTATTTTACAAAAATACAACGTGAAGCTGCTCGGTTCCACCATTGAATCGATCAAAAAAGGGGAAGACCGTGAGGCGTTTCGGGAATTAATGCATCAGCTCTCAGAACCTGTCCCGGAAAGTGAGATCGTTCATACCGTGGAAGAGGCACTCGATTTTTCAGAAAAAATCGGCTTTCCGATTATTATCCGCCCTGCTTATACACTGGGAGGAACCGGCGGCGGAATTGCAGGCAACCGTGAGGAGCTAAAGAAGCTTTGTGCAGGCGGATTAAAAGAGAGTGCCATCGGGCAATGCTTAGTCGAAAGATCGATCGCCGGCTTTAAAGAAATTGAATATGAAGTGATGCGCGACCGCAATAATACATGCATTACGATTTGTAATATGGAGAATATTGACCCTGTAGGAATTCACACCGGCGATTCGATTGTAGTGGCCCCGTCGCAGACGCTTACAGATGAAGAATATCAAATGCTGCGCTCGGCTTCGATTAAAATCATTTCCGCACTGGGAATTGTCGGCGGCTGTAATATTCAATTTGCGTTAGATCCAAATAGCAAGAAATATTATTTAATTGAAGTAAATCCACGTGTCAGCCGTTCATCAGCCTTAGCGTCAAAAGCAACCGGCTACCCGATCGCCCGCATGGCGGCGAAGCTTTCCGTCGGTTATTTATTGAATGAGTTGATCAATCCCGTTACCGGTGACACATTTGCCAGCTTTGAACCTGCGCTTGATTATGTTGTTGTCAAAATTCCCAAATGGCCGTTCAATAAATTTCCTTCGATTAACCGCAAGCTCGGCACACAGATGAAGGCAACGGGAGAAGTAATGGCGATCGACCGCAATATAGAAAGGGCGCTGTTAAAAGCAATTCATTCATTGGAAATAAAAACAGCCGACTTAAAACTGCCAAAGCTGGCTCATATGCCGGACAGCCAATTAGAGGAAGCACTGTTACAACAAACGGATGAACGGCTGTTTATTATTTTCGAATTATTAAGAAGAGGAACAGATCCGCTGGCAATTCATGAAAAAACAAAAATCGACTTATTTTTCCTGCAAAGCTTTTACGGGCTTATCCAGCTGGAAAAGGCGATTGCCAAGACATCTTTTGCGGAAGTGGATCGTGAATCGCTGCAGGAATGGAAAGAAAAAGGCTTCAGCGACGCTTATCTGGCCAGCGAATGGAACGTCAGTGAAAAAGACATACGAAAGAAGCGCAAGGCTTTTGCGATTGTCCCTTCCTACAAAATGGTCGATACCTGTGCGGCAGAATTCAATGCAACGTCTAATTATTATTATTCAAGCTACTATGGGGAAACAGAGCAAATTGCAAGCAAGAAACGAAAAGTGCTGATTATCGGCAGCGGGCCGATTCGTATTGGACAGGGGATTGAATTTGATTACTGTTCCGTACACGGCGTTTTTGCCTTAAAGAAGGAAAACGTGGAAACTATTTTAATTAATAATAATCCGGAAACAGTCAGCACCGACTTTGCGACAGCAGATAAGCTTTATTTTGAACCATTGCTTACAGAAACGGTGCTTGATGTAATGGAAGCGGAACAGGTAACTGATGTTATCGTACAGGTAGGCGGACAAACGGCACTAAATTTAGCAAAACAGCTTGAAGAATATGGCGTGACAATCCTGGGAACGGACTCAAAAACGATTGATTATTTAGAAGACCGGGACTTATTTTATCAATTATTAGATGACTTAGAAATCCCGCATATTGATGGAGATATCGTTTATAATGAAGCACAAATTTATGCTGCGGCAAAGCATTTGCAGTTTCCGCTGTTAATCCGGCCATCCTATGTCATTGGCGGTCTCGGTATGGAACGGATCAACAATGAGGTCGAACTAAAGGCTTATCTGGAAAAAGGTAACATTCCTTATCCGATTCTCGTAGACCGTTTTTTAGTGGCAAAGGAAGCAGAACTTGATTTAGTTGCCGACGGGAAAAATGCCTGCATTCCGGTCATCATGGAGCACATTGAAAAAACCGGCGTTCATTCCGGCGACAGCATGTCGATGCTCCCGGCACAAACTTTGAGCAAAACAGCAGAAGCAAAAATGCTTTCCTATGCAAAAAAAGTCGTTGCAAAATTACATTATAAAGGATTAATGAATATTCAATATATCGTTGATGAAGACGATGTTTATTTGTTGGAAGTCAATCCGCGGGCAAGCAGAACGGTGCCGATTGTCAGCAAGGTAACGGGAGTACCGCTTGTGCAGATGGCTACAAAAATTTTGCTAAGCGGAGAGCCGCTTTCGAAAAATGAAATCATCGACAGCAAGCCGTTTCCATATGTATGCGTCAAGTATCCGGTTTTCTCCAATTACGCTCTGAAGGGCCTGGATTTAAAAGTAAGTGCGGAAATGCGCTCAACCGGAGAGGGAATCGCCTTAGCGGAAACCTTGGAAGAAGCATTGGCAAAAGTATTTCATAAGCAGCTCCGAAAAAACAGGTCGCTTTCCGTGATTGTCAATCATTCGCAGGAAACTTTTGAGTCTCCGGCGGAAGATATTCAATTTCGTAACGAAGCAGCGGATTTTAGTTCTCCCGAAGTGATTGCGTATTTTAATCCGAATGACAGTGAAAAAGACAGGGGCTTAAGGGAATTGGCGATTCGCAACCGCCTACCTGTTTTTACAGAAAAAGAAAGTGTAGAAGCCTTTTTAACGGCATTGCAAAAACAACTGTTTACTGTCCATTCGATCAATGAATGGCATAAACAAAATAATAAGGATGTGAGTATTGTATGACATTAACTGGGGAAATAGAAAGTTTAAAAGGCAAAGATTTTTTAACATTAGCTGACTGGTCGCAAGCGACAATTCTCGATTTATTGGCAAAAGCGGCAAAAGGCAAGGCAGCTCATTTAGCAGGGGAAGTGTATACGCCTTTAAAAGGAAAAATTCTCGGGATGATTTTCGAAAAATCGTCCACAAGAACACGTGTCTCCTTTGAAGCAGGTATGCTCCAGCTCGGCGGACATGCACTCTATTTAAATAAAAATGATCTGCAATTAGGCAGAGGCGAGACCGTTGCCGACACAGCACAAATTCTTTCCCAATACGTGGACGCGATTATGATTCGTACGTTTGAACATGCGAAGATTGAAGAACTTGCCAAATACGCCACCATTCCAGTCATTAACGGACTGACTGATTCCTTCCACCCATGTCAGGCACTCGCAGATCTGTTAACGATCCAGGAAGTAAAAGGCGGTTTCAAGGGACTTAAACTTGCCTATATCGGCGACGGCAATAATATGGCGCATTCCTTACTAATTGCCGCAACAAAAGTCGGTATGGATATTGCCATTGCGGTAGCACCGGGATATGAGCCGGATGCAGAAGTCGTCAAGCTGGCGCAAAACTTTGCCGAAGCAAGCGGCTCAAGCGTTACAATAACAAATGATCCGGTTGCCACAATCAAAGATGCCGATGTGATTTATAGTGATGTGTGGACAAGTATGGGGCAGGAGTCCGAAAATAAAGTCCGCCTACAAGCATTCCACGAATACCAGGTTAATGAAGAACTCGTCCAATATGCAAACGACGATTATATATTCCTTCATTGCTTGCCGGCACACCGCGGGGAGGAAGTATCACCGGAAATTATTGACGGAGACCATTCTTATGTCTTCCAACAGGCCGGCAACCGACTCCACGCACAAAAAGCATTGCTGGTAGAAATACTCGGTTAGTAACTCGAAAATGGAAAGATGTCAATGGCATCTTTCCATTTTTTTAATATATATTTTTACATAAAATTCTTAATCAGGACAAAAGTTATAAAAATGAGGACATAAACTGGAGAAATGAGGACAAAGATTTATAAAAGGGACATAAAATAGAAAAAAGGGTACATAAGTTTCAAAAATGAGGACAAAAGTTATAAAAATGAGGACATAAACTGGAGAAATGAGGACAAAGATTTATGAAAGGGACATAAATTAGAAAAAAGGGTACATAAGTTTCAAAAATGAGGACAAAAGTTATAAAAATGAGGACATAAACTGGAGAAATGGGGACAAAGATTTATAAAAGGGACATAAAATAGAAAAAAGGGTACATAAGTTTCAAAAATGAGGACATAAACTGGAGAAATGAGGACAAAGATTTATAAAAAGGACATAAAATAGAAAAAAGGGTACATAAGTTTCAAAAATCAGGACATAACTCAAAAAGAAGAGGACAAAAATCATAAAAATCAGGACATAAATCAGAAAATCGGGGACAAAAGAGATGATTCTTCAATATTTTATCGCAGATTAAGGGGCAGTAATACCCCCACCTCAAAAATAGAGGTGAAACCAATCATTTTAGGTGGGGGATAAACTGCCCCTAAAAGCCCGATTGGTTCAACTAACCATCAGTGGGGGATGAAAGAAAACCCCCACTGATGGAAGTTTCACTTTATGAAATACTTCTTAACGGGAATAATAAACACAAGCTAATGAAGGAGGAATAATATTATGGGACAAAGCCGTCAATTCAAACCCGGACAAAAAGCACCGAACAATGGAATATATGTTGAAATCGGTGAGACAGGCAGTACAGTCAATGATCCGAAAAATATTAAACTGAAAGCGGGCGATCTTTTTCCGGAAACATCTAATCATAACCGCGTTTGGACATATGCGCGAAAACCATAGTTAATATAATTATCACTGGGGTATTCGAAATACAGAACGTTACAGTGCTGGCGAAGTCTAAAAAACGTTGCGTATTTAGCCGGTACACGTCCCCATTAAGGGTTAGATGTAAAAGATGAAACGTCATTTTCAACTTGATGAAAATGACGTTTTTACATGCACCTTTTCATTTATTCATTCGTATTAAAATTGGAACAGTCGAAAAATGCTCTGTTCCCTGAGTGTATTTCTTTACATAAAGACAAAAAGCCTTATAATAAAAATAAAGGTCAAAAAAGGTCAAAGGGTGATCGTAATGGATTTAAACCAAATGACAGAACGGGTACAGCAAGCATTTATGCATGCACAATCAATTGCGGTAAAAGAACAGCATCAGGAAGTAGATGACATTCATTTATTTCTTGCCTTCCTCGGGCAGGAGCAAAATCTTCTCGCATCTATTTTAGAAAAAATAAACATTTCACCGGCAAAAGTGGCGGATCATTTAACAGAACAATTAAAGAAAAAGCCGCGCGTCTCAGGAAGCGGCACACAGCAGGGTCAATTGTATATAACAAATGTCCTGCAACAGCTCACCGTCGAAGCTGAGGAAATCATGAAACGTCTGCAGGATGAGTATATCTCAGTGGAACATTTTGTAATCGCGGCCTACAAAGTGAAAAATTCTAACGTCCGATTAGTTCTGTTGGATGCAGGGGCGAAAGAAGAAGCCGTATTAAAAGCAATCAAAGACATAAGGGGGAACCAGCGCGTGACATCACAAAATCCGGAAGGCACATACGAAGCCTTAAAAAAATATGGCCGTGATCTTGTTGCTGAGGTAAAAGCCGGAAAAATCGATCCGGTGATTGGCAGGGACAATGAGATTCGCCATGTAATCAGAATTTTATCACGGAAAACGAAAAATAACCCGGTCTTAATCGGCGAGCCGGGAGTCGGGAAGACCGCAATCGTCGAAGGCTTGGCACAACGGATTGTCCGCAGGGATGTGCCGGAAGGCTTAAAAGACAAAACCGTATTTTCACTTGACATCAGCTCGTTAATCGCAGGAGCTAAATTTCGCGGCGAGTTTGAAGAACGATTAAAAGCAGTTTTAAATGAAATCAAAAAGAGCAACGGCAGGATTCTGCTCTTTATTGATGAACTCCATACGATTGTCGGAGCGGGCAAAACGGACGGTGCCATGGATGCCGGGAATATGCTAAAACCGATGCTCGCCCGCGGTGAATTGCATTGCATCGGAGCAACAACACTTGATGAGCATCGTAAATATATTGAAAAAGATCCGGCGCTTGAAAGAAGATTCCAGCAAGTATTAGTTGAGGAACCGTCCGTAGAAGATACGATTTCGATTTTACGTGGCCTTAAAGAACGGTTTGAGGTACATCATGGTGTAAAAATACATGACCGTGCGTTAATTGCTGCAGCGACCTTGTCAGACCGTTATATTACGGAACGGTTTCTCCCTGATAAAGCAATCGACTTAATTGATGAAGCCTGTGCCCTCATCCGTACAGAAATCGATTCCATGCCGACAGAGCTCGATGAAGTTACAAGAAGAGTCATGCTGCTTGAAATTGAAGAGGCAGCTTTAAAGAAGGAAAAAGATGAGGCGAGCAAGGAACGCTTAAGCAGCTTGCAAATAGAATTAGCAGAACTGCGTGAGAAAGCAAATGCCATGAAAGGCAAATGGCAGGCAGAAAAACAAACAATCCAAAAAATCCAGGAAAAACGCGAACAAATTGAAAAACTGCGCCGTGATTTGGAAGATGCGGAAAATAACTATGATTTAAACAAGGCAGCGGAACTGCGTCATGGAAGAATTCCGCAATTAGAAAAAGAATTAAAAGTAATGGAGCAAGCGGCTGCCGGTAAGGAAGAAGAACGATTGCTGCGGGAAGAAGTCACGGACGAAGAAATTGCCAATATTGTTTCGCGCTGGACCGGTATCCCATTGGCTAAGCTAGTCGAAGGAGAACGGGAAAAACTGCTCAAACTTGCATCGATTCTTCATCAACGGGTCGTCGGCCAGGATGAAGCGGTTGAACTTGTTTCCAACGCCGTATTGCGGGCACGGGCGGGAATCAAAGATCCAAACCGTCCGATTGGTTCGTTCTTATTTCTCGGTCCGACAGGTGTCGGAAAAACGGAGCTGGCGAAAGCATTGGCACAAAGCTTATTTGACAGCGAAGAAAAAATCATCCGTATTGATATGTCGGAATATATGGAGAAACATGCCATATCCCGGCTTGTCGGTGCTCCTCCGGGATATGTCGGCTATGAGGAAGGCGGGCAATTAACAGAGGCAGTCAGACGGAATCCTTATTCAGTGATATTGCTTGACGAAGTGGAAAAAGCACATCCAGAAGTATTTAATTTGCTATTACAAATGCTTGATGACGGCCGTATTACCGATTCACAGGGAAGAACGGTTGATTTTAAAAACACTGTGATTATCATGACATCCAATATTGGTTCGCATTATCTGCTGGAAGACCGCGGTGAAGACAATACGATTAGCGAAGCCGCAAGAGATCAGGTCATGACGTTGTTAAAAAATCATTTTCGTCCCGAATTTTTAAACCGGGTCGATGAAATTATCCTCTTTAAACCGTTGGCTCTTGCCGAAATTAAACAAATTGTTGGAAAATTAATGGCGGAGCTTGAAAAAAGATTGGAAAATCAACATATTGAAATTTCCATTACGGAAAAGGCTAAGGAATTTATTGCCGAAAATGGTTTTGATCCGATTTACGGAGCGCGCCCGTTAAAAAGATTTATCCAGCGTCAGGTCGAAACAAAATTAGCAAAAGAAATAATTGCCGGCAATATACATGAGTATAGTAAAATCGAAATTAACGAAGAAAACGCAAGGATTGTCATCCATCTCGCAAATGTTCCTGTTTCGTAAAATTATATACTCTGTACTTGCACCGATAATCAAAAGTAAAAAAGAGTCATCCTGCCAGAAAGGGGTTGGATGGCTCTTTATTCTTATATTTAACAATTGAGAATCGTGTTTTTTATCGCAGCCCTTAGAAAAATCAATCAGGCTCAGCGTGACTAACCATCAGTGGGGGATAAGGCCGACTAAGTACACCACGTCTTCATGTCTTCGTCGGCACTAGTACGTCCTGTTGCAACGTCGGCACTAGTACGTCCTGTACGTCGAAAAACCCCCACTGATGGAAGTTTCACTTTATAGCAGTTAAACTGCTAAATTTCACTGCCGGAGAAATGTAATTTCTACAGCATTAATGACTCGGAGCATCTTTTGGTGTAACGGCGGAAATCAGATAAAGAACAGGGGTAGCAATTACCGAAATTATCGCGGCAACCGAAAAATCATAACCTGTACCAAGCATTTGCCCTGCCACATATGCAAGCATTTGCATCAAAATAAAAGTCCATATAAATGTCATAATAAAACGCATCTTTACCACCTCAAAGTTCACTCTTTACTTTCTATATTACCACACTTATGAACGAAATAAAAAACAAAATTAGCTTATTTAATAATTAGAGTGCTGATTTTTTTACAAACGAACTGGGCAAATTCCCTTTCTCTTTTGTGTAACCTTCATACAATGGTATAAGCATGAGTATAAAAGGAGTTTTAACAATGGAGATCCGAAGCTTCCAACTGGATACCGAATGGAATATGATACACTATCCTGAAAAGCCCCAAGGTTTCGGTATCCTTATAATCGGTGATGAAAGGCATTTTGTCGAGAAAAAAAACAGTTATTGGACGCAAAATAAAGGAAAATTAAATTTGCTGCGTAAATGGCAATCGGAAGGGTATACGATTTTTTACTCCAATTTATATCAGAAGAATTGGGGCAGCGATAAGGCGGTTTACATGGCTAAGCGGCTGTATGACCACATTGTCCGTCACGAAATCATCAATAATAAAATTCATTTAATTGCCGAAGGAATGGGGGCTTTAGTGGCAATCAAACTAATCAGAGCCATGAAAGGACAAATCCGTTCAGTTCTGTTTCTAAATCCGATTTTTTCGTTAAAAAATTACCTTGAACAGATGAAAGAAGAGACTTTTTTCCATAAAAAATTACGTAAGGAAATTTCCCGTTCTTATGAAATAGAAGAACAGGAGGTTGAAAAGCATATAAAAGATTATTCAGAACCATCGTTGCCAAATCCGCACCCCCCGTTGTGCATTATTCATTTATTAGCGGATAAGCGCGCTTATAAACAAGCTGCTTATTCACAAAAATTAGTAAATATGTGGAATGCTAAACAAAAAAATATCTCTGTTTTTTTACTGTTGCCGGAAAAAAAACATGCCATTGACACGAAGTCTATTTCTTTTTTTAAAGAGAACGAACAGTATTTGTAATCGAATATTGTTTCCTCCTTGAGCATAACATGACGATAAAGATGTTTCAGGGAGGAACAAATATGGACAAGGGAGTCATCATTGGGACATTTGAGTTTCTTGGTTTTGAGCTTTGTAAACAATTATTAGAACAGGGAATCGAAGTTATAGGTGTGCATATTGAACGGAATGATGAGCCGGTCTTTGGAGCAAAGCGGCTGCAAATTGGCAGGAATGCAAATTTTACAGAGCTTCGCTTTCAAGATTGGCTTTTATCAAGCGAAGATTCAACAGTATATATTGATTTCTATGATTTTTACTATTTGAACAATAAGCGACAGCTATTTTTTGAACCGGATTTTATTAGAAAAGTAGCATCAATGGATGAAAATAAGGTTATCATCCTCATGCCGGTCCAGTTTTTTTACACAACAGACATACAGAAGTGTGAAGATTTTTCACAAATTGTGAAATTAACTTCAATAGGTAAAGTGATTTATTTGCCCACCGTGTATGGAGCGTGGCAGCCCGCTAATTTTGCGTTTCAAAAAGCGATTCAGCAGGAAAAACAGCAGCCGGCTTGTCCGCTTGAAAAAATAAAAGAATGGCGAAAAGATGCGATTCATATAGAAGAAACAGCGGCAGCGATCCTAACATTAAGCAGGAAAGCAACCGGGCATTTTCCTGTTCTTCTTAAGAGCGAAGTCCAGAATCATTGGCAAAAATGCGCAGATTTTTTGCAGATCCCTATTGAACAGCCGGCAAAAGAGGAAACAGTAGAGGAAATAAACATGAATAGTTATCTTGTTAAGGACCGGCGGAGCATTTTCGACCATCTAAATAAACAGAAAGAACACTATGAAAGAATAAAGCACTTACTATTAGGTAGTGATTTAAAATAGTTAAAAAAGTGATTTCTGCAGACTATAATTTGTGGTCTACACTTCAGTATCAGGATGCTAAATTAGCGATTCGAAAGGTAAATTAATAATAGGAGTTAGTTCTAAAAAGTGATAATAAGTTTTACTGCTAAGCCGGAGAGCTATTCTTTTTTCTTTGCTTTCCAGATTTTATTAATTAATGGCTTTATTGTGGAAACGGACTCCATCAGCATATTGAACGTCACCATAAGTTGTTCTGTGTCAATTTTTTCAAGCATTTCTTCTATTTGATTGTACTGCCCGCCAGTTCCTTGATATTTATCTTTTTGATGTGATTTTTCAAAATCTCTGTCATTTTCATCAATTGCCTCGGGTTTTCGTTTCTTAAACAGCCAGTCGTCCATAGATTGTGAATCGGAAGAGGCGGTTTGGTGAAACATAAGTCTGGTGAACGGATCTTGTTCTTTCATCTCGTGGCCTCCTTTATACCACAGTTTATGATTGTTTTACCGGATTGTATAGTCAGAAACACAAAATAAAAGATAGTAAGTTTTTTTATGTACAAAAAATATTTTTTTTGATAAAATTAGTACCAGATCTTAATAATAGATC
>JAGKQJ010000190.1 GCA_017898095.1 Bacillaceae bacterium Marseille-Q3522
ACTTATCACTATAATGAGAATAAAAAGTTGAACGACTTATTCTGGCTTCCTTGCATATTTTTTCTATTGTGATTTCAGAAAATGTATATTGCTTTAATAACCTGAAAAAGCTTTCCCTAATACTTTCTTTTGTTTTTACAATTCTAATATTCTCCATAAAAAAAACTCCTAATAAAACAGTTTTAAATAATGTGTACGATTTCGTACATTATAACTCTAGTTGCTCTTCCTATCAAATTTCGGTTTACCTATTATAAAGATAAGGAGGGTTTGATGAATATGCAGGTAATTACAGGAAACAGACAATTCGACTTTCAGATTAATCGTTTTACAATGGAGTTTCCGGATAGTCCCCTTGTTAAAGAAGATCTGATTGACATGCAGAAGAATATAACTGACTTTGAATCGTGGTATCAATGGTGGTCTAAATCAGCAGAAGAAAAAGAAATTAATCATCACTATGATATTGCCTCCAGATACTATAAAGCAGCTATGTTTTACTTAACAAATGCTGATTCAAGAAAACAAGAGTTATATGAAGGTTTCATAAGGTGCTTTTATGAGAGTTTTCATACATTTAAGTATGAAAGATATAAAATTCCTTATGAAAATGATTATCTTCCTGCTCTATATTTGCTAAATGACAATGCTAAAAAGACACTATTAGTGTTGGGGGGCTTTGATGGATATTTAGAAGAAGTAGCTTCTTTTTTCAAATACTTAGAGGGAACGGATTACAATATTTTGATTTTTGATGGACCTGGTCAAGGAAATACTTCAAGCAGAGGATTAAAGTTCATACCTAACTTTGAAAAGCCTGTCTCGATCGTCCTGGATTATTTTCATTTGTCCAGAGTTGATGCCATCGGGTTATCGTGGGGAGGCTATCTCGTGATGAGAGCTGCAGCATTCGAAAAAAGAATCAACAAAGTGATAACCATGGATATTTTTTACACCCCTATGGATACTTTAAAAATGAATATAGGAAGGATAAAGTATTTTTTTCTCAATCTCCTGCTTGTATTGCGAGCAAAAAAATTAATAAATTCTGCAGTAAGTAAAATGGCGGAGCACAGCATTGATTTAAAATGGAAATTAAATAACGGCTATCAATTAACCGGGGAAACAAATCCATACGATTTGATAAAAAATCTTTGCCGGCATAATACGGGAAAAATCACTCCATTTATTAATCAAGACTGTTTGTTGTTGGCAGGTGAAGAAGATCAGTATGTTCCGGTAAAAAGATTGCGGCAGATAAAAAAAGAACTAACTAGTGCAGGACATGTTACTACCCGTTTATTCACAAAAGGAAGCGGTGGTGAGCAACATTGTCAGGTTGGAAGGATGGATCTTGCCTTCGAGGAAATCAGAAGATTTTTAATGATGTAGACTTTCATGTAGCTAGAAATGAAGTCTGTCACGTATAGACAGCAGGCTGAAAAGGTTTTTTCCAAGGAACAGCGGAGCCAATTTCTGAAGGTGGCAATGAACTACTTCGTTAATTTAGCATGAAAAGAAGGAGATACCGCTTTCCAAGCTCCTTTTAAAATGAAGTTTTCTGGGAACAACGCCGGAGACGCTTTTTTGAAGATAAAGGACTGATTACGTAGCGGTGACTGCTGACCGGCACACGCGCAGCAATGGTACGAATGCTTGTCAAGCGTCCTATTTGGTTGGCGCTTGCAGCTGCGAATAATGAAGTTGCAACTTCCTGAAACTGAAGAAGAGTGTGACCTTATGAAACAATCCTTTCCTGCCTTTCAGCTGTTTCAGGGAGTTTTGCTTTATTCGTCCCGCCATCCATAAGTTGACAGATTCATGTCACGCTTTCGCATGGCGGATACGTAAGGATTGCCCATGACAAAAAAACGGTAAGGTGCTTTATAACCGCTTCCTATCTGGCTTACACCGATGCGGACGGACACCCCGATGGCAGTCGGAGACTTTCCGGGAGACAAATCGACAAACAACGGCGCATCACTCATGTGTGTTAAATTCAGCGTTTTATCGCCGATACCGAGTGCTTCCATCAGTTTTCCCGGTCCGTTGGTTAAATCGAAGCCGTGCTTTTGCCGGTTCTTTTCCATTATCTTAATCCCGATTTCCGGTTCAATCGCACGGATCAGAATTCCCTGCGGTTTTCCCGCATCCTGGGTAATGGTATTCAGCATATAGCGGCCGTGCATCGAATAAATGTAGATCGTTCCGGGGGGACCGTACAACGCCTCATTCGAGGGTGTGCGCCGTCCTTTGTAGGCATGCGCTGCCGAATCCTCTTCCCCTAAATAAGCTTCCACTTCGACAATGTAACCGCTGATGCGCCCCTGTGGACTTTGGTACACCAAACGCTTTCCTAACAGTGATTTTGCAATTTCCGTTGTCGGCCGATGGTTGAAAAAATGACAGAACTGCTTTGCAGACATCTCGGTTTTATTCACTTCCATTCCTCCATTCGATTTTTCAGCTTTCATAATAGCATGGAAGCTGCGAGACGGGAAGGGAACCGGCGGCGGCTTTCCAAAAAATGTTCACTTCCCACTTTCGATATGCTGTGAGAGAAAAAGAAAAAATGGTGACAGAATGAGCATGGAGCCATCATTTTTTTATGGTACAAGAAAGCGGTATTTTCGCTTCGTGAATTTTGTGCCCGGTTAGAAAGTTAGCAGCGGCAAAAAATTGAAAAAAATCATTGACAACCTGTTTTTGTAGTGATAATCTATTTTTCCTGTTTGCTTTTAATGGAGGGGAAGAATTTGATACAAATTGACGGTTTATGTAAAGATTACAAGATTGCCAAGCGGCAAACCGGATTAAGACATGCGGCAAAAGCACTTTTTTACCGCGAATACACAACTGTTCATGCCTTAAAAGATATTTCTTTTTCGATTCAGCAAGGGGAAATCGTTGGTTATATCGGTCCGAACGGTGCAGGAAAATCGACGACGATCAAAATCATGAGCGGGATACTCGTGCCGGATCGGGGCACATGCACAATTATGGGGTATACTCCCTGGAAAGACCGTGTTCCCTATGTAAAAAATATCGGTGTCGTTTTCGGACAAAGGTCACAGCTTTGGTGGGACGTTCCCGTGATGGATTCCTTTGCATTACTTCGTGACATTTATAAAATCCCGTTGTCAGAATTTAATGACAATGTTGCCATGCTTACCGAAGCACTTGACTTGAAAGATTTGCTTCATTCTCCTGTCCGCCAATTAAGCTTGGGACAGCGGATGCGTTGTGAAATTGCCGCCTCGCTCCTTCATAGCCCGAAGGTCTTGTTTTTAGATGAACCGACGATAGGATTGGATACGA
Source organism: Bacillaceae bacterium Marseille-Q3522 (assembly GCA_017898095.1). Lineage (GTDB taxonomy): Bacteria > Bacillota > Bacilli > Bacillales > Cytobacillaceae > JAGKQJ01. The sequence continues at coordinate 3,319 of JAGKQJ010000190.1, forward strand.
TTTCAAAGCTTGCTGTACGCGATTTTGTGAAAAAAATAAACCGCGAAAAAAAGGTAACGGTTATTTTAACAACGCATGACATGAATGATATCGAAGCGCTGGCGGAAAGGGTCATTTTAATTGGCAAAGGCAGCTTAATGTACGACGGTACATTAACGGAGTTGCGTAAACGTTTCGGAACACATAAAAAAATTACCGTGGATTACAGGGAAAATTCAGCGCCAATAGACATTCCAGGCACGGTTCTTCATTCCTGGACTCCCGAGCGGGCAACCTTCCATGTAAATACGGAGCAAATTACAATGTCGGAAGTAATCACCAAGCTTTCGAGCAGGCTTGAAATTACCGATGTTTCCATTGAAGCCCAGCCGATTGAGGAAATGGTCGTGCAGCTGTATAAGGAGTACCAGCTATGAATGCCTATCTATCTGTTCTTAAACTTCGTTTGCTCAATGGCATGCAATATCGCGCCGCCGCACTCGCGGGAGTGGCAACGCAATTTTTCTGGGGTTTTATGTATATTATGATTTATGAAGCCTTTTACCAGCAAGCTTTTCAAACCCAGCCGATTTCATTAAAAGAATTAATTACATATCTCTGGCTGCAGCAGGCTTTTCTCGCTTTTATCATGCTTTGGTTCCGCGATAATGAACTGTTCGATCTTATTACGAGCGGGAATATTGCTTACGAGCTTTGCCGTCCTTGCGGGATTTACGGTTTCTGGTTTGCAAAGCTTCTCGCACAACGGCTATCGAGTGCGTTGCTTCGCTGTTTTCCAATATTACTGGTCGCTTTTCTTTTGCCGGAACCGTACCGCATGACATTACCGCCAAATTTCCCTGCGTTTTTATTGTTTTTATTCGCTATTTTACTAGGTTTGCTTCTATTAGTCTCAATTTCTATGTTTATCTATATTTCTGTGTTTATTACGATGTCGCCTGTCGGTTCACTCCTGATTTTTACAGTAATTGGTGAATTTTTTGCCGGTTCTGTGTTACCTGTTCCGTTGATGCCGGAATGGCTGCAAAAAATCGTCTACTTGCTCCCATTTCATCTTACGGCCGATTTCCCGTTTCGCGTGTATTCCGGACATATTCCCCAAGGGGAGGCGTTACTTGGGATTGCCGTTCAGCTTATTTGGTTAGGTTTGCTTATATTATTGGGAAGATTCGCATTTAAAAAAGCTTTACAAAAAGTCATTGTACAAGGGGGATGAAAAAGGTGCGGCTCTATTTGAAATATCTTTCCATATTATTAAAATCGCAAATGCAGTACCGGACATCGTTCTTTTTGCTGACACTTGCACAATTTTTTCTGCCTTTTTCCATCTTTGCCGGGGTTTATTTTTTGTTCGAACGTTTCGGGCAAATAAAAGGGTGGCAATTTTTCGAAGTTGCTCTTTGTTTTGCCGTGATCCATTTTGCTTTTGCGATCAGTGAATGCTTCGCCCGCGGATTCGACGGTTTTTCCGGATTAGTACGGAATGGTGAATTTGACCGACTGTTAGTGCGGCCGCGAACGACGTTTGTCCAAGTGCTTGGTTCAAAATTCGAGTTTACAAGGTTTGGAAGACTTGCTTTGAGCTTTCTGATTTTTTTATGGGCAATCGGCAATTTAACGATTGAATGGAATGTCTTAAAAGTAATTACACTGCTTTTGATGATTGCTAGCGGCGTGTTTATTTTTACTGGCATCTTTATTCTTGCGGCAACATTAAGCTTTTGGACGATCCAGGGTCTTGAAGTTGTCAATATTTTTACAGACGGCGGCAGGGAGATGGCACAATATCCGTTAAATATTTATCAAAAATGGGTGACAAAGTTTTTTACCTTTGTCATCCCGTTTGGCTGCGTCAATTACTTGCCGTTAATGTATCTGTTAGATAAAAAAGAGGGCAATGAACTGCTTTATATGTTGTCTCCATTAGCGGGAATCATCTTTATTTTGCCATGTATATTTGTGTGGCAAATCGGTGTCAAGCATTATCGTTCGACGGGGTCATAAGCATTTACAAGATGATGAATAGGCCGGAGAAAGAAAAGAGCATCCGTACTTTTAATGGAGTGCGGGGTGCTCTTGGTTTTTGTGTCAATAAGATTTTAGTTTGGCTGACTGTAATATGTTCATAATAAATTAAGATGGATAGAAAACGATTTTTCCATCCATCTCAAAGCTGGGAATAAAGTTATTTAGAAGTCTTCTTGCCGGCCACCTGCTTCATCTTTGATTTCGTTACGCAGCCCATCAATACTTCTTTCGCGGCGTTGATTTTTCTCTTCAATCTGTTGCTTCTCTTTCTCACTCATTTCTTCAGAGTGAGCCTTAACATAATCTCTCGCTTCATTGATGTTTTGCAGCGTATGTCCAATTGTATTCTCAATTCTTTCCGCGTTATCGGAACGATCGTCAGGTTTTGCCATTTTCTATCCCTCCTTATATATGCGAAACTTAGTTTGCCACGGAATTGAAAGGAGTATGTATAAACATTATTAAGGAAAATATGGGAAAACCACTAAATCAGCTAATTTTGAAATTGAAATAATTTTACAAATGGAGAAAAGCAATGTTTTATCAGGGATCTTATTTATATGAAAAATCTTATGGTTTATAATGAAGAGTGAGAGGATTTAAAAAAGAGAAAATAGAAAGTATACCAAATTTTGAACATATTATTAATAAGGATTACTAAAATAGCCCTGTTTACCTTAAACAAGCTTGGCAGTTTTCCTTAAAATCAAACTATAGAAAGAAGAAACTGAAAGAATGGATAGCAATTTAATCAATAATATTCGAAATAAGTGTTATGAAAGAAAGCTAATATCAAGTGGAAACAATTATCCAGCAATAAATATGGCAAAGGGTTACCTGGATTTAATATGTGTTTTATTGCATGAAAGAAATCGACTAGATGAGATTCAGGATGCCCTTTCTATTTCAAAAGTTCAATTAAACAATAACTTGAAAAAGCTGTTAACAGAAGGATTATTAAAGAAAGAAGAAGAAAGATTTCTTCCGACGTTCATGGTTATTTCTGAAAAAGAAGGAGAATGGTTAACACAACTGTGTGTTGATATTGGCCGAGATATGATCAAGTTGATCTTGAATAATAAGGAAAGAATGATCGAAGAAACGTATAAAATTACCGCATTTAAAAAGTTACCTTTTGAAGAACTGTCTTTATTTATTTTAAGCGGTACAGTACTTGATTTTATTCAAATTACGAATGTAGAAAAGTGCTTTTTAAAGGCAGAAAGACCAGCCAGAAATAATAAAAATTACTATTTTTCGATCATGGAAAAAAAGCAGAATTCAAGCGAAGAAGCTTTTGGAATATACGGAAACCATTGTGAAAATATAGGAGAAATGACCTTTTGTATGTATGGAAATGAAAGATACTCTGCCCCCAACTTAATAACCTTATCAGACCGGCAGGGAAAAGCTATTTTTGGGGAGCAATTTATCGAAACAAAAGACTTTAAAAAGGTTTTACTAGATAAGATGATTCGTTTTCAAATGGAAAAATTACCGTTAGATGAAAATATTCGTTTCGGATTAGAAAGATTAAACATGATCCATCATGATACACTTGAGGCTCCAATTTTAAAAGCAGTTGAGTACGAGGCATTAAATAATATTGCTGATGTCATGAAAGATGATTTAATAGAATTATTTGAGTCCAACCGCAGGAAATTATTTCATGCCTATGCAAATACTCTATATAAGGAAGAAACAACGTTTGAAGAGTTTTTTATTTGGTATTACCACTTTTTGTATTCGTATGTTACAGAAGAATTAATGAAAATCGGTATAGTCAAGAAACCAAAGGGGAGAATATTTAATTATTTGATCATCGGTTAAGTAAAATGAAGAATTATTGGAGTGGGGATGGGATTGGATTGGCAAGAGATACGTGAGTTGATTACGAACGAGGACTTCCCAAAAGGAAAATCAGGAAAAAACGGGGCGAAAAAATGTTATGACCTATATTACTTCATTTTTTAACCAGTGATTTTATACATACCTACACTTAATT
>JAGKQJ010000191.1:0-4874 GCA_017898095.1 Bacillaceae bacterium Marseille-Q3522
CCTTAATTATTCACAGAAATACTAAAATAACTGATAAATGCTTATGTACCAAGGAATGCAACTTCATTGATGGTGCATCAAATAAGTGAAAAAAGAATCCGTTTCTGTTATTGTTAAATCAACAAAAAATAACCAACAGAAAGGATTCTTATAATGGCTATTTTACCGCAAATAACACTTCATTTCAACCGTCAAATTAAATGATCGAATGACGGAGGCGACCTTTCATCTGATACAGGTGAATTCTTGTTTAGAGAATTCGATGAAAAAATTGGTTTCTCCGACATATTGGCTCAGCATTTACATCTGAAAGATAAAAGACAATATTTTATTCATTCAAACGAAACGATGCTTCGGCAAAAGATTTATCAAATCATTGCCGGATATTCCGAAGACGATGCTGCTGATCGACTGACGAACGATCCTGTTTTTACAAAAATAATTGGAACAGAGGCGTTAGCTTCTCAACCTAGTTTATCTCGTTTTTTTGAAAGATTTGATTCCCAAGCCATCGAACAATTAAATCAGGCTAACCAGGAGCTTTTGGATAAAGTACATACATACCGGGAATCAAAGGCGCTTATCATCGATTTAGATTCCACCCATGCAGATGCCTATGGGGAACAAGAATCTGCATCTTACAATTCCCATTATGGAACAGTCGGCTTTCATCCATTGGTAGCTTTCGATGGAATAACAGGTGATTTCCTAAAGGCGAAGCTACGGCCGGGAAATGTTTATACTTCCAATGGGGTGGTGGATTTTGTAAAACCTCTTATTACTCATTATAACGAAACATTTCCAATGACGATCCAATTTTTGCGTGGGGATAGCGGATTTGCTGTCCCAGGTTTATATGAATTCTGTGAAAAGGAATCTGTCTATTATGTGATTCGTTTGAAATCCAACGCCATTTTGCAGCAACTTGCAAACGAACTTCATCCTTACACTGCGCCTTCTGATGTGTCAAAGACAGAATGCTATTATGAGGAAACCGAATACCAAGCAAAATCATGGCCCAAGCCAAGAAAGATCATCATCCAATCCGTTCGTCCTGCAGGGGAATTATTTTTCACACATTCTTTCTTTGTAACGAACCTGACAAGTATCTTTTCTCCAAAGGATATTGTCCGTTCTTATCAGAAAAGAGGGACGATGGAGAACTATATCAAGGAAGCAAAAAATGGTTTTGACATGGATCGGATGAGCAGTCATTCCTTTCAAAAGAACGAGGTAAGGATGATGCTAAGTCTGTTGGCGTATAACTTAACGAACTGGCTTCGCACACTGTGCTTTCCGAAAGAACAAAAGCATATGCAGATTCAAAAAATACGAACAACGGTTATAAAAGTGGCAAGTAGATTGGTAAAGTCTGGTCGCTCCCTTTACTTTAAGATAACTTCCAGCTTCGTTTACCAAACCTTTTTCTGGGAAGTAATAAACCGAATTCAAAAACTACAGCTAGAGTGAAATCCTATTATTCCCATTTATTATAAACTGTTCATACCAAGGGAGTAGTCTGCCCAAAAACGTACTTTTTCAGGCGCTTGCCGTTTGATCCTGTAAAAAATGTGAAAATCACCACCATATATTTGCAAAAGATACGAAATTTCCTTTGGCCTTAGCTCGATTTATGCTTTTCGTGAAACTATGAATAATTCGGGTTAGATTATATATTTTGATACCGTCTTTGTTACAGGATTACCGATATAAAATACTTTTATTATTAAAAAGCCCTCCTACTTAAGTAAGAGGGCTTCCTGCTTTATTCCGTTTTTCTTCTTTTTACTAATACCAAGATACTGCCTGCGGCAAGGAGTATGACACCTATGAATAGAAGATTATAGGTTTCTGTCGCTGTGTTCGGCAGTTCTGCTCCGTTTTGGGCAGGATTCCCGTTATTTGTGTTACCTGAATTGTTACCAGGTGTTTGACCCGGGTTATTTGTGCCACTACCAGGGTTTTGCGGATTTTCACCTGGATTTTCGCCCGGATTCTCGCCAGGGTTTTCGCCTGGATTCTCACCAGGATTTTCACCCGGATTCTCCCCTGGGTTTTCACCAGGATTTTCACTTGTTACTTGTGAAATTCTCTTTTCCGCCGTATAGGAAATTGGACCGTCAAAGGACTTAATAAAATCAACCGTTGCTTGTAAATCTTCGCCGCCTTGAACCGGATTTTCACCAAATTCGCTTAACCGGTACTTATCCGTACTATGCGGATACATATAATTATTTACAACAACCGTGTACGTTTTGTTAAGATCCATTTTTGATCCGTCCGGCATGAACAAATCTACCACCTGGCCAAACTCTCCAAGAGAAGCATCCCATGTGTATTTAAATCCTGCGATGCTGACATCCGGACCATACTTGCTGAATTGCGCATTTAACACTTCTTTTAACTCGGCTCCTGTCAATTCGATCTTCACTAACGTATTACCGAACGGCTGAATGTTAAATAACTCGTTCCACGTAATATCACCGGCATCAAGGTCATCACGGATGCCGCCGCCGTTCATTAACGCAAAGTCGCTGTCCATTGCCGCTTTCATGCCGTCGGCAATTAAGTTGCCTAAGCCGTTGTCGCCGACTTCTCCTTTTTGTGCATAGCCGCCTGTAATTGGAGCTGCAGCTGTACCGACCACTTCATTTACTTTCGGACCGACTACTTCTAAATAGTGATCTAAAATTTGTTTGACCTGCGGATCAGGAGTAGTGCCTTCCTGTACAACATCAACGATTTCCGCAGATTTTTCCACAATATCGCCAGTTTCCGGATCGATTTCTAAGTCTACATCTGCAAAAGCTTTGCCGTATTCCCATGCCTGAACAATTAACTTGTTATCAACGACTGCGTTTAGCTTTACATGGTTATGTGCAGCAAATATAATATCGACTTCATCATCCACCCGATTTGCTATGTCCGCTACATCGCCGGTGATTGTATTACCTTCTTGATCACCTGGAACATGGGAAAGAACAACAATCGCTTCTATTCCTTGCTTTTGCAGTTCCGGAACATATTTATTGATTGCTTCTGCTTCATCCGTGAAGCGGATATTTTCATTTCCATCTGCAATAATCATGCTTGGCGTATCAACAGTAGCTACACCGATGAAACCAACCTTGACACCGCCGATATCTTTCACGGTATAAGGATCTAATACAAGTTCACCTGAGTCTTTATACTCAACATTTGCCGCAACCATTGGAAAATCAATACCGTCATAGTTGTCGGTTCCATTCGGATGCTCGCCGCCATCAATCATACGCAGCATTTCCGCGACACCTTCGTCGAATTCATGGTTTCCTACCGTTCCGACATCAAAGCCGATCGACTCCATTATTTCGACAGTAGGTTCATCCTGCAATAATGCGGAAACAGGAGAGCTGGCGCCAACCATATCACCAACATGTACGAGTAACGAATTTGGATTTGTAGCTTCCCTTTGCCGCAGGTACGCAGCTAAATAATCCGCTCTTCCATATTTCGTGCTGTCTACCGTTCCGGTTACATCAATTTTACCATGGAGGTCATTAACTCCTAAAATTTGCCCAGTAACGGATGGTAAAGGATCCTTATTAACATTTGTAATTCTTCCGGTGTTATACGAGATTGAACCGTTAAAACTTCTAATATAATCAACCGTTGCCTGTAAATCTTCTCCGCCCTGAACCGGATTTTCACCGAGTTCATACAAGCGATACTTATCTGTGCTATGCGGATACATATAGTTATTTACAGTTACAGTGTACGTTTTAGTAAGATCCATTTTTGACCCGTCCGGTAAAAATAAATCTACTACTTGACCGTATGCGCCAAGTTCAGGATCCCACGTATATTTAAATCCGCCGACACTTACATCTGGACCATATGAACTAAATTGCGTATTCAACACTTCTTTTAACTCGGCACCTGTCAGTTCAATCTTCACTAATGTATTGCCGAATGGCTGAATATTAAAGAGCTCACTCCACGTGATCTCTCCTTCATTAAGGTCATCACGGATACCGCCGCCGTTCATTAATGCAAAATCACTGTCCATGGCTTCCAGCATTCCATCGGCGATTAAGTTTCCGAGCGGATTATCGCCAACAGCATCTTTTGACGCATAGCCGCCTTTCATAATTGTTGCTGCAGTTCCGACCACTTCATTTACTTTCGGACCGACTACTTCTAAATAGTGATCTAAAATTTGTTTGACTTGCGGATCAGGGGTAGCACCTTCCTGATTGACATCGACAATTTCTGCGGATTTTTTGACAATATCGCCGGTTTCCGGATCGATTTCTAAGTCTACATCAGCAAAAGCTTTGCCGTATTCCCAAGCCTGGACAATTAATTTGTTATCGACAACAGCATTTAATTTTACATGATTATGGGCAGCAAAAATAACATCGACTGCGTCATTTACATTATTCGCAATATTTGCAATTTCACCAGTTGCGCTATCGCCTGATTGATCACCGGGAACATGGGCAAGAACGACAATTGCTTCCACACCTTGCTGCTGTAATTCCGCAACATATTTATTGATGGATGCCGCCTCATCTGTAAAGCGGACATTTTCATTCCCTTTTTCAATAATCATGCTAGGTGTATTGACAGTCGCGACGCCGATAAAACCGATTTTTTGTCCGCCGGTTTCGATGATTTCGTAAGGCGGGAGAACTAATTCACCGGAATCTTTATACTCAACATTTGCCGCAACCATTGGAAAATCAATACCGTCATAGTTGTCGGTTCCATTCGGATGCTCGCCGCCATCAATCATACGCAGCATTTCCGCGACACCTTCGTCGAATTCATGGTTTCCTACCGTTCCGACATCAAAGCCGATCGACTCCATTATTTCGACAGTAGGTTCATCT
>JAGKQJ010000191.1:4973-7323 GCA_017898095.1 Bacillaceae bacterium Marseille-Q3522
TTCCATTCGGATGCTCGCCGCCATCAATCATACGCAGCATTTCCGCGACACCTTCGTCGAATTCATGGTTTCCTACCGTTCCGACATCAAAGCCGATCGACTCCATTATTTCGACAGTAGGTTCATCTTGCAATAATGCGGAAACAGGAGAGCTGGCGCCAACCATATCACCAACATGTACCGTTAAAGTGTTCGGATTTGTTGCTTCCCGCTCACGAAGGTAAGCAGCAAGATAATCCGTCCGTCCGTCCGTTTTCCCATCGACAACTGCATCGACATCTATTTTTCCATGCAAATCATTTACACTTAAAAGCTGAACTTTTACATTGTTATTTTCCGGATTTCCGCCGGCAGGTGAATAGCCGTTTTCTTCCGCTTCTTGCGGACTGGCAAAGAATATCCGTTTCTCAACCGGTACTTCCGCCCATTTTTCAGGGGATACGTATTCTTTCGTATCGGAATTTCCCACATAACGAAGCAATCCTTTTCCCTGTTCACGTGCCCGGAATACAAATGGCAGTTCCGCTAATTCATCTTGCGGATTCCATATTCCTAAGCCTGCATCTTTCGCTTGTTTAACAGCGGCTTGGAACATGTTGTAATCAGTTTCGTCTCCTACTGGCCAAATAAAGTAAGTAGATGCATAACCTTTTTTAACCATTTCCAGATTCGTATTCAGGTTATCGCTTTGGCGAATTACTTGGGCAAGCAGGCGTCCATAAGCATCTGTTGCTTCTTCGCCGACTTTGACGATAACTTTATCGCCCGGTTTCAGCAATTCATTTAAATATGCTTTTGCAGCTTCACCATGGCGTTTTTGACTTTCATCCGCTTCATTTTTCGGCGTATGATACGTTTCCGGTGTATCGATATTCACATAACGTACTTTTGTCGTTCTTAAAACAGGAGTCTGTAAATGAATCGTATCGCCGTCAACGACACTGGCAACAGTGGATTCATATTCTCCGACAGAACTTGGCGGCTCCGGCTGTTCCGCTAATAATTGAATATCTGCTGCTTTGCGCGGAAGGACTTGATAATTGTTATACTGGCTTAATACGCCTGTAAACTCATACCACTTTCCTTCTTCAACAGCGGAAATAGCATCCGTTCCTTCCATAATACGAATCGTTGTGCCATTAAAATCTGCATCCACGATTGCGACATTATAGCCGCCGCCGGCTGGTGCATCCGGTTTTTCCTGCACATAACCTTGCACCTTTATTAATTGGCCTTCTTTAGACTCTGCAACACTCTCATTATTTAAATCTTGTAAACTTAATTCTAAAGCTTGCGGCAATTCGTTATTTTCAGAGACAATTTCAATTTCATCCGCATTTGGGACGATTTCAAGTAGCTGACGATACTCATCAATCTTACCTGTTACTTTGATTTCCTGGCCTTCTTTTAACTCTGGAAAGCCTGCTGTTTCAAAAGTAAAGACATTGATCCCTGCAGTCTCATCTTGAATATAGGTGGAAAGTCTGCCGCCGCCAATCGCGGTATTATCGGCAGTAACAACTCCGGTAACGGTAACTTCCTGGCCGGTTTGTGCCTTGCGTGCTTCGGCAATCGAAACAGATTCACCAGGGTTTTCCGGATCCGGTTCCGGATCAACAGGGTCTTCCCCGCCGCCGCTGCCATCCATTGTATGTTGTCCCAATTGAGTAAACGTGTCTTTCGGAAAAGACTCCCACTCTACAGCCGGGTCGAAATCATCATTTCCAACTTCATCCCCGGATGTGACGGAGTTTTTTCTAACTAGTGTATGATCCTTTGTGCTAAAATCTCCTGTTCCCCAATTGCTTTTTTCTCCTATCTTGCCAAAGACATCAATTATGTTACCATTGTGTTTCAACACAACAGCATCGTCACCGTTAAAATTGATGACAGCCCCATTTTTCGTATCTGCTAGTGCAAGAATAGCAGCATCCGCACTTGGATGGGCAAGCACGTGCACAGCTCCGCTAGCCAGTTGTCCACTTAAAAACAGTTCTTGCGAAGCAGCTGCGGCTCCATTGGTATAGAGTTCCAATGAATACGCTGATAAATCAGCGGAACTTCCCGTACCGTTATAAATTTCAATCGCTTTGTTGTTCGAACCGCCTTCTATGTACTCAGAAATAAAAAGATCTTCAGCTGCGGTTAACTCTTCTGCGTGAGCTTCCGGTACAAAATAAGCGATGAAACTTGATAGCACCAATGAAAATCCTAACAAAACAGATAAAAATTGTTTTGTGATTTTCCTGTTCATTTGCTTCCCCCCAATATTCAAAAAATTATCATACTCTACTAAGATACCGCAAAATTATCTATTAATCATTAAAAGATTGTAAATGTTAGAAAAAAA
>JAGKQJ010000192.1 GCA_017898095.1 Bacillaceae bacterium Marseille-Q3522
ATTTCATTGAACGAGCTTTTGGTATTGATTACATACGAATTCAATGTCATTTTGCAAATTAGGAGGATATAGCGGTTGAAAAAGAGAACATTACTTATAACATCCTTATTGTTATTAGTTGTATTTTTATCCGGATGTACGGAAATAAATCAAGATATTACAGCTGAAAGTACGGGCTTTTGGAATAAATACATTGTTTATCCGCTGTCTTTGCTTATATTAAAAACAGCCGATTTAGCCTGGGGCAGTTACGGGTTGTCGATCATTATTGTTACAATCTTAATTCGTCTTGTAATTTTACCTTTAATGATTAAGCAAACGAGAAGCATGAAAGCAATGCAGATGATTCAACCTGAATTAACGGAGCTCAGAAAAAAATACAGCTCAAAGGATCAGAAAACGCAGCAAAAATTACAACAGGAGACAATGGCGCTGTTTCAAAAAAATGGTGTAAATCCGTTAGCGGGCTGTTTTCCGATTTTGATTCAAATGCCAATCTTAATTGGTTTTTATCATGCGATTATGCGTACTCCGCAATTAAAAGAAGAAGCTGCCTTTTTATGGTTTGATCTGGCAGCACGGGATCCATTATTTTTGTTGCCTTTAATTGCGGGAGCAACACAATTTATTCAGCAAAAAATATCGATGGCCGGAGTTTCGGAACAAAATCCGCAAATGAAAATGATGCTTTATATTATGCCGGTCATGATCATTATTTTTGCTATTAACCTGCCTGCTGCATTGTCCTTATATTGGGTTATTGGTAATTTATTTATGATTGTTCAAACCTATTTTATTAGTGGACCGGCTGCTAAAAAACCGGCAACCGGTAAAACAGGAGGAGCGAAAAAGTGAAACAAGTAACTGCTACAGGACAAACTGTCAAAGAAGCAGTAGAATCGGCTTTAGCTCAATTGAACACCACAAAGGATCGAGTAGAAGTAACTATTGTAGATCAGGGGAAAAAGGGTATTTTCGGAATATTTGGTGCCCACCCGGCTGTTGTCAAAGTGAAACTGACGATTGATCCAATTGAAGAGGGAAAAACTTTTTTGCAAAATGTTGCTGAAAAAATGGGCGCACCTGTTGAAATTGAAGTTAAGCATGTTGGAAAAACAGTTGAATTTTCTTTAACCGGGAAGAAAATTGCATTATTAATTGGGAAACGGGGACAAACTTTAAACTCATTGCAATATTTGACGAATATTGTTATCAACCGTTATACGGATCAATACTTAAATGTTTTACTTGATGCGGAAAATTATCGCGATAGACGACATGAAACATTGCTTCATTTAGCTGACAGACTGGCAAAAAAAGCTTTATTAACCGGGCGAGATGTTGCCTTAGAACCTATGCCTCCATATGAACGTAAAGTAATTCATACAGCTTTATCTACTAACAAACAAGTAAAAACATATTCAAGCGGACATGAACCGCATCGTCATATTGTCATTTCACCAGTAGAACAGCAGCATTCGAAATTATCCAGATAATTTTTAAAAAGCTTGAGGAGAAATATTCCTCAAGCTTTTTCACAGCTTTTTTTTACCCTTTTTAGGAAAGGATAAAAAGAAAAGCGGAGGCGTCTTGAAAAGCCGCGACAAGCTTAAGCCGAGCAACAATAAAGTCCGCTTTATGACTTTATTGTTGCTCGGCTTAAGACCTCGAGCGGCTAGACGCCGGAGCTGGACAAGTAGAAAAGCGGAGGCGTCTTGCTGTATCATTGTTATTCACATGTGGATAAGTTAAAATAAAATGGAATATGTGACAAGCTGTGGATAAAAATATGTATTCTGCAGGAGAACTTTCCTGTGGATAAATGCTGTGCTATCCTTATATGTTAGAAATAAAGATAGGCGTATAGATTATGTAAGAGATGTAAGTGAGGTGATAAGAATGGATTCAGATACGATCGCGGCAATATCGACACCGATGGGAGAAGGAGCAATCGCGATTGTGCGATTAAGCGGTGATAAGTCATTGCAAATAGCAGACCGCCTTTTTCAAACAAGAAATAAAAAAAGTATCTTGGAATGTGCTTCTCACACCATCCATTACGGGCATATTATAGATCCGGACACAAATGGGGTTATCGAAGAAGTAATGGTTTCGATTATGAAGGCTCCAAAGACTTTTACGAGAGAGAATGTTGTCGAGATCAATTGCCATGGCGGTATCGTATCCGTAAACCGGGTTTTGCAGCTTATATTAAAAAATGGAGCCCGATTAGCAGAACCGGGTGAATTTACGAAACGGGCTTTTTTAAATGGCCGGATCGACTTATCACAAGCAGAAGCTGTTATGGATTTAATCCGGGCAAAAACAGATCGCGCGATGAATATTGCTTTAGGACAAATGGAGGGGCGTCTTTCGAAACTGATTAAGAAGCTGCGCCAGGAAATTTTAGAAACACTTGCACAAATTGAAGTAAATATTGATTATCCTGAATACGATGATGTCGAGGAAATGACAAATCAAATGCTCCGGGAAAAATCAACATATGTCAAAAAAGAGATTAAGAAACTGCTGCAAACGACCGAACAAGGAAAAATATTACGTGAAGGCCTGGCAACAGTGATTATCGGAAGACCAAATGTCGGAAAATCATCTTTGTTAAATAGCTTAATTCATGAGAATAAAGCGATCGTGACAGATATTCCAGGCACGACGCGCGATGTTATAGAAGAATATGTGAATGTGCGTGGAGTTCCTCTCCGCTTAGTAGATACAGCCGGAATTCGTGAAACAGAAGACATTGTCGAACGTATCGGCGTCGAACGATCACGGCAAGTATTAAAAGCGGCAGATTTAATTTTACTCGTCTTAAATTATGGCGAGGAATTAACAGAAGAAGATGAAAATCTCTTCAAGGCAGTAGAGGGGATGGATGTCATTGTCATTGTGAATAAAACAGATCTGCCGCAAAAAATAAATCTTGACCGTGTAAAAGAGCTTAGTAAGAAAGCAACAATTATATCAACTTCCCTTTTAGAAGAACGGGGAATCGATGATTTAGAAGAGGGGATTGCAGCGTTATTTTTTAAAGGAGCTATTGAAGGAAAAGACGTAACGTACGTATCGAACAGCAGACATATCGCACTCTTAAATCAGGCATACGATGCTATAAAAGATGTTCTGCACGGAATCGAAATGGATACACCAATTGATATTATTCAAATTGATTTAACGAGAACATGGGAGCTGCTAGGCGAAATTATTGGCGATGCCGTTCATGAAAGCTTAATTGATCAATTATTTTCACAATTTTGTCTGGGAAAGTAAACGGCCATTCATAAACGTAACCGTTAAATAAATAACAATAAATAAAAAGGAGGCAGTATCATCAACATGCAATATCATGCTGGAAATTATGATGTGATCGTGATCGGTGCCGGACATGCCGGTTGTGAAGCAGGTTTAGCTGCAGCACGACTTGGTGCGAAAACGTTAATGATTACGATAAATCTCGATATGATTGCTTTTATGCCGTGCAATCCATCCGTGGGAGGGCCAGCAAAAGGCATCGTTGTCCGGGAAATTGATGCTTTAGGAGGGGAAATGGGGAAAAATATTGATAAAACCTATATACAAATGCGCATGTTAAATACGGGGAAAGGACCTGCAGTCCGCGCTTTACGTGCCCAGGCAGATAAAGTCGCCTATCAGCGCGAAATGAAAAAAACACTTGAAGAACAAGAAAATCTTACCCTTACGCAGGGAATGGTCGAACGCTTAGTTGTAGAAGAAGGCGTTTGTAAAGGCGTGATAACAAAAACAGGTGCTGTTTATCATTGTAAAACAGTTGTCATCACTACAGGAACTTTTTTAAAAGGCGAAATTATTCTTGGGGAATTGAAATATTCGAGCGGTCCGAATAACCAGCAGCCTTCGATCAAATTATCAGAGCATCTAGAAGAACTTGGTTTTGAACTTGTCCGTTTTAAAACCGGAACACCTCCGCGCGTGAACAGTTATTCGATTGACTATAGTAAAACGGAAATTCAGCCAGGTGACGATGCACCGCGTGCTTTTTCGTATGAAACAACGAAATATATCACGGATCAGCTTCCATGCTGGCTTACGTATACTAACGAACAAACACATAAACTGATTGATGCGAATCTGCACCGCTCTCCGATGTACTCAGGAATGATCAAAGGGACAGGACCGCGCTATTGCCCGTCCATTGAAGATAAGGTTGTCCGCTTTAATGACAAGCCGCGCCACCAAATTTTCCTCGAGCCGGAAGGGCGCCGCACTCAGGAAGTATATGTACAGGGCTTGTCAACAAGTCTTCCGGAAGATGTACAGCACCAGATTTTAAAAACGATTGCCGGACTTGAGAATGCCCAAATGATGCGCCCTGGTTATGCAATCGAGTACGATGCAATTGTCCCGACTCAACTATGGCCAACTTTAGAAACGAAACGCATCAAAAATCTTTACACAGCCGGCCAAATTAACGGAACATCAGGCTATGAAGAAGCTGCAGGGCAGGGCATTATAGCTGGAGTCAACGCCGGTTTAAATGCTTTAGGCAGAGAACAAATTATATTAAGCCGCTCGGAAGCTTATATCGGTGTCTTAATCGATGATTTAGTTACAAAAGGGACGAATGAACCTTACCGTTTATTGACATCACGTGCTGAATATCGTTTGCTGTTACGTCATGATAATGCCGATCTTCGTTTAACAGAACTTGGACATAAAATCGGGTTAATAAGTGATCGGCGCTACCAACAATTTGCGAAGAAAAAAGCTGCGATTGAAAAAGAAATAAAACGTCTGCAATCAATTATTATTAAGCCTTCAGAGGCAGTACAGCAATTCATTCAGAGCCTTGGCGGCAGTGCATTAAAGGATGGGATTCGCGCTTCCGATTTATTGAAACGTCCAGAAATGACCTATCATTCTGTTGTCCAATTTATTGTTGAAGGTAATGAAAACCTTGATGAGGAAATAACAGAACAAGTTGAAATTCAAATAAAGTATGAAGGTTACATTGAAAAGTCATTACAGCAAGTAGAACGATTGAAAAAAATGGAGAATAAAAAAATACCGGAAAATATCGATTACAGTCAAATTAATGGTCTGGCAACGGAAGCAAAACAAAAATTAATAAAAGTTAGGCCGCTTTCTTTGGCACAGGCATCAAGAATTTCCGGTGTAAATCCTGCAGATATTTCCATCTTACTTGTCTATTTAGAACAAGGCAGAATCGCAAAAGTTGCAAATAATTAATATAAAAGGGAGCCACTTATCATTCGGTGACTTTTTGAACTTCCTCTAAGAACTCAAAAGGGAGGGGAAGCGAAGGGGTATCAAGGCTCCTTAAAAACCGGTTGATGAAAGGATTACAAATGAATAAGGAACAATTTATTTCTGCTGTTGAAGAGAGAGGCATCCATCTTTCTCTTCAGCAATTGAATCAATTTGAAAGATATTTTGAAACGCTCATTGAGTGGAATGAAAAAATGAATTTAACTGCGATTACGGATAAAGCTGAAGTCTATGTAAAGCACTTTTTTGATTCCTTGACTGCATGTTTTTACTATGATTTTAACCGTCCGTTGCATCTGTGTGATGTTGGTGCGGGGGCAGGCTTTCCCAGTATTCCAATAAAAATAGCTTATCCTGAGCTTCAAGTAACGATCGTCGATTCCTTGAAAAAACGAATTTCGTTTTTAGAGCATACTGCGTCCGTATTACAGCTTGACCGTGTTCATTTTCTTCACGATCGTGCGGAAAACTTCGGCCAAAGCAAACAATATCGTGAGTCTTTTGACATCGTAACGGCCCGAGCTGTAGCAAGAATGTCTGTTTTAAGCGAGCTTTGCCTTCCTTTAGTAAAAATCGGCGGGAGTTTTATTGCCATGAAGGGGGCAAATGCAAATACCGAATTAGCACAAAGTAAAAAAGCAATCCAAACTTTTGGAGGTGAATTAGCACAGCAATATTCTTTTACCTTGCCAATCGAAGAAAGTGAACGGCACATTTTTATCATAAAGAAAGTGAAAAAAACTGCAAACAAATACCCTCGTAAGCCCGGAACTCCTAGTAAAGAACCAATAGAGTGAGAAAAAGCGCATTTTACATAGGGAATCATTGCAAATTTTCATTTTAGATAAATTTTAAATCTATGTTTGCTTCATTTTATAGTACAATAAGGGGTAAGTAGTGAAAGAGAGAATGTAACAGGAGTTTCTTAAAAGGTGGTGCAAGCGAATGAAGAATTCTTTCTCGCGCCTTTTTGGTCTTAGCGAAAAAGGAGAGCCGTTAGAAGAGAATATAAATAATTCTTCGGGAGAGGCAGAGATGGATGAAAAAAATGAACATCAAAATGATGTGAAAAAAATCCTAATTGATCAAATTGTCCCTAATCGATTTCAACCACGAACGATTTTTGATGATGAAAAAATAGAAGAATTAGCCCGGACGATACACACACATGGAATCATTCAACCGATTGTTGTCAGGGAATACGAAGAAGGAAAATTTGAAATTATTGCCGGGGAGCGGAGATGGAGAGCTGTTCAAAAGCTCGGATGGTCTGATATTCCAGCTATTGTAAGAGACTTTAATGACCGGGAAACGGCATCTGTTGCCTTAATTGAAAACTTACAAAGGGAAGAGCTATCGCCAATCGAGGAAGCAATGGCATATGGCAAATTGTTAGAACTGCATAATCTTACACAGGAAGCATTAGCACAGCGCCTGGGCAAAGGGCAGTCCACGGTAGCTAATAAGCTGCGTCTGTTAAAATTACCGGAACCAGTTCAAGAGGCATTATTAAATAAAGAAATTACTGAACGCCATGCACGTTCGCTGATGCCATTAAAAGATCCGCAAAAGCAAGTGAAATTATTACATGAAATAATCGAAAAAAATTTAAATGTAAAGCAGACGGAAGAACGAGTAGAAAGATTTTTGAAACAAACAGAAAAAAACCCGAAACCAAAACGAAGAGCATTCAGTAAAGATATGCGAATTGCGGTGAATACGATAAGGCAATCGCTATCGATGGTTTCAGACAGTGGTATTAAATTGGATGCTGAAGAAGAAGAATTTGAAGAATACTATCAATTCACCATTAAAATTCCAAAAAAGAAATAATACATTCCAACGGTGATGGCTTTTACAGCTTCACCTTTTTACTTGAATAAAAAGTTTTTTTACGAAGACAAAAGGTAATTTTAGGATTTTATACGATAATAAAATCGGGTTTACATAGTCGAAGTAACGGGCTTTCGCCTTAATGGCTTGCTTGAAGT
>JAGKQJ010000193.1 GCA_017898095.1 Bacillaceae bacterium Marseille-Q3522
AATAGTATAATTACGAATATATGTTCTTAAAAATGATTACAGATTCTAAAAAATTGAAAAGAAGGGGTGTTTCTTATGATTTTAGGTGTTCATGCTTATTTAAGAATGAATGGGAATGGGAAAGAAGCTGTGAAATTTTATGAAAATGCATTGGATGCAGAAGTTATGGGAGTTCAAACTTACGGGGAATTGCCTGAGAACCCGGAATTTCCTCTTCCTGATGAAGCAAAAGACCTTGTGGTGCATGCACAATTAAGAGTCGGCAATACGTACCTTATGCTATCTGACACATTTCCAGGTGAACCATATCAGTTAGGATCACAAGTTGATGTAGCCATCACCCTAAATGATGTAGAAAAATCAAACGAAGTATTTGGAAAACTACAGGAAGGTGGCGAAGTAATCGTGCCACTCCAAGAAACTCCTTGGAGTCCGTCATATGGACAAGTAAGGGATAAATTCGGCATAGCCTGGCAGATTTCGACGATAGCAGAAGACAATATTTAATTTTTTCTTAAAAGCACCATTTCAATTAAGGTAAATGGTGCTTTTTTATGATTAATTTTTTTCTCACTGACTGGCCCATTTTATCGCAGATTAAGGGGCAGTAATACCCCCACCTCAAAAATGGAGGTGATACCAGTCATTTTAGGTGGGGGATAAACTGCCCCTAAAAGCCCGATTGGTGAAATAAGAATTTTCTTTGGGCTTTAGCCCTTAGAAAATTCAATCGGGCTTCGCGCGACTAACCATCAGTGGGGGATGAAAGAAACCCCCCACTAATGGAAGTTTCACTTTATCGGAATATTGAGATTCTGTAGCCTTAATGGAGCTGGAACCTACAGAGCGAACGCCCGTAATTTTACTTATTCCTGGCGTTGCATTTATTTCTTTTACTGATATTCTATCTGTTACGAAGAGTTCCTGTGATTGTTACTGAAGCTGACAGTTCTTTCATGTTTCCTCTTATGTAATATTATACCAATTCGTAGTTTCATTTTATACTTATCAACTTTTTATGAAATTTGACTTTTGTTGAAAAAACTTATTGAACATTATATGTTATCGACAAAATAGCTAAATGGTAGTATAATAAGCATATAATAAGGATAGAATATTACTACTGAAAAAGGGGTGAATGACTTGGTGAACATTAAACCTTCTGCAGCAATCCGTAAAAATTATAATGAGATATCCGAGTTATGTAAGCGGTCAGGAGAACCTGTTTATCTAACAAAAAATGGTGAGGGCGACCTTGTGGTCATGGATATAGAAACTTTTGCAAGAAGGGAAAGCATGCTTCGGCTTAGAGAAAATTTAATTGCTGCCGAGGAAGGTAGATTGCATGGAAATCCCTCCCATTCAATTGACGAAGTTTCGGCAATGATGAAAGCGGCAGTCCGGGAGGTACTGGATGGACAGCGGAAATAAAAAGTACACTGTAGTTATTTCTGATGAGGCTGCACAAATGCTGATTTCCCATGCCCGGTTTCTCGCACAGGTAAGTGAGTCTGCAGCCAATAAATTAATTAAAGCTTTTCAGGAAAAGGCAAATTCACTGGAACAGTTTCCTGAAAGGAACCCCTGGTTGAATGATCCACTTTTTCCTGCAGGAAAATATCGAAAACTTCTGCTTGAAAAACAGTATCTGTTGGTTTATCAGATCAAGGATAGCACTGTTTATGTTGATGCGGTTGTAGATACCCGCAGGAACTATGGCTGGCTATTTTAAACTGTATGAATAAGGAATGTCGTCGCAGAAAAGCGGCGTTTTTTTATGGATTTTGAATATGTATAAACAGCATTCAAATAATGAATACAATAAAATACCTGTAGAAGGGTTGTCTACACGGTACGATATATTGTTTTTGATAATTTAATAGAACCGTTACGATTACATAGTTTTGAGCCATAATTAAACTTGGGAAACATGGGAAGGAAAATTACATTATTATGTTAGCCCACAAAAGGTGGATTTTATCAAAAAAAGTTTACTAAACCAAAATAATTGTGTTCTTTACTTCGTTTTATCAACTATATATTGTGGTCAAAATGTAATTATTGCCATTTGGGGTTGAACCATTATAATTTGAAACAAAACGCCTGGATATATACGTATCCAAGGCGTTTGCTTTCTTTGCCTTATTTAATGGAATTATTTAACTGTTGCTGTTTTCTGCCAGCTGCATCGTTGTGATACAAGTGTTGTCATTTTCAAACGTTGAAATCTCTGACTGTGCGGTTTTTCCGTCCTGAGTAATCGTAACCTGGTACGTATTATCGCGCGGTAGCCACAAATCGATAAATCCGTTGGACTGGGATTGCAAAGTTTTATCCAGTACTACGTTTCCATTCTTGTCTTCAATGTATACGCTAAATTCTTTGTTTGCCAATTCCCCGCGGCAGCCGGTCAAGCTGTGGACGGCGCAAGGATGCGTTGCCTCCATGTACGGGGCGATCGAAACAAAAAATTCGTCTTCAGGTAAGTCATACGTGGTCTCTTTATTGTCACTGCCTGTCACGATCAGTTGCTGTGGTGTAATCGAAGCGGACTGATCTTCCCTATTGCTTGCACTATAATCTTGCACCAATTCCTTAATGCTTTGTGCATCATTCTCAGTGGGCGCATTATTTTCTGGGATTATGAAAAATAAAAACACGGCTAACCCTATGGCGGCTAATCCTGAAACCGCAATGATAACTTTCTTTTTCATTCGCTAAATCCTCCTTAAAAAGCAGTATAAAACTGAAAAAATACAGAGAGAGGTGATACAAAAATCAATCAAATGAAAAACAATTTTGCTTGCTTCCGCTAGTCACGATAGTCATTCATTTACTAATTGAATCCATTAGCTGCGTTGTTCAAAACTACAGGCCTGAACTTTTTGAACTTGCATATTCATATTCTCTGAACCTCTCATGACTAAAGTCACGAGGTTCTAAGGTACTTTCATTCAGCCTTCGTCTGAATGACCGAAAACGAGTTTTCGGCTGACATCAGCCACTCAGCTATTTCCCTTAGACTTTCATGGGCAAGACAACTTTTGCTGCCATTATAGCCCTGTGGACTCGGTTCAAAACCCTTTTGTATCGAAGTTTCACAAGCCGATACTACTTAATTGCTTCTTGTTCAAATGTTTCATTCGTTCTATTTCCTGTTCGTGTTTTTCCAAGAAGTTGTCCCAAGTTTTATTTGCTCCTCCAACATCTATTTCACGTAAATTATCTTTTGTATTCATGATTAGGAAGGCACTATACAAATCTCGTTGAATATCACCTTGTTCGAAGTGATTCCAACGTTTAAGAAGATGAATATGGTCGCAATCGGTTTCAATTTCCGAAATTGTAAAACCATGATCTGTTGCTATTTGATGGAACATCTCTTTTCATTTTGCATCTATATCACCAATTATTACCTTATGGCGATACTTTACGCACCATACAATATGATACTGAATGGAGTCTACATATCCTCTTCCATGCTTTACTTCTGCCATATGTTTCACCTTATTTATGATAACATATATCAAAAAATTTTTGGGGAAATAAGAGCATTATATTAGTATTTTTTCTACATATTTGGCTGAGCATATATCGGATAGGTAACGTGGCATAAGCCACGCTCTATCCGAAGCCGATTCATCTCATGACTCTCGGCTATTTTATAAAAACCAGACAAAAAAGTAAATATATTTTTTAGCAGAATCATGGAGTCATCCCACCACAAATCGTATTTACGAATTGAAAAGATTGAAAATTAGTACGTATTATTAATTTATCGCAGATTAAGGGGCGGTAATACCCCCGCCTCAAAAATAAAGGTGAAACCAATCATTTTAGGCGGGGGATAAACTGCCCTTAAAAGCCCGATTGAAATATCTTAGAGCTTCAGATCTTAGATATTTCAATCGGGCTTTGCGCGACAAGGTTTTTCTTAGAGCTTCAGCCCTTAGAAAAATCAGTCAGGCTCCGCGTGATAAGAATTTTCTTTTGGACTTCAGTCTTTAGAAAATTCAATCAGGCTATGCGTGACTTTTAGTTGTTCGGGCTCCCCTATTTTTTTTTACCAACTTTCTTATTGCTTCCGGTGTGTTTGCGATCATTCCAAAATATCTTGGTAGCTCTCTACCAGCATCTGCAATCGCAACAGTGATTTTTTCCTTTGAAACGTCTAAACTTACATATTTTGTGGTATCATTCATATTGATGGCTCCTTTCATAATGTAGCTCTGATTGGTTTTTATATATAGTATTGCCAAGTTAAACTGCGAAAAATTACGAAGAAGGAGTCATTTTCGTTCATGATAACTTTATATCACAAAACATGATAGATTTTTCTTATTATTGGTAAACGAAAAAAGTCTCATCTGCGCATCATTTAGCTGCTTTTTTTACAAATATGATCGACAAAATGCTGAAAAATGCCTTGTTGGAGCGGATTTTTTTCTGACATCATTTCCGGATGCCATTGCACCGCTGCTATATAATCATGAACTTCTGATTCGATAGCCTCAATCACGCCATCAAAGGAATAGGCCGTTGCTTTGAAATCTTTTCCCAATGTTTTTACCGCTTGATGGTGATAGGAGTTGACAATTAGCGACGTTTGCCCGGTTGCCGCAAAAACTTTACTGTCTTCGGAAACTGTCACGGAGTGGCTGCCCTGCCATCTGCGGAACTGTTTCCGGGAATGGACATACTCAGGTCCAAGTTCTTTTTCCAAATCCTGATAGAGCGTCCCGCCGGTCGCCGCTGCAATTACTTGGATACCGCGGCAAATCCCAAGCACAGGGAAATTTCTTTCCAAAGCTTCCTGCATAAGGGCGAATTCAAATTCATCCCGTTCTTGCTCCACACTACCTAAATAAGGAGAAGGGGCTTCTCCATATAAATATGGATTCACATCGGAACCGCCCGCAAGCAGCAAGCCGTCCAAGCGGTCAAGTAGACTGCCTGCATGGTTTTTCTCTTCGTCAATAGGAAGTAAAACGGCAGTTGCTCCAGCTCTCTGCAGAGACTTGACATAGTCATATGAATAAAGGGCAATATCCTGCCCGGCTACTCCTCTAAGTCTATTCGTACCCATTTCGGTGCTTGTTACATAGTATCCGGTAATCCCTATTAACGGCCTCATTTTTCCAGCTCTCCTTGTACATGTATTTAAAATATTTGTAATATAATCATTATTATAGTTGTTTCTTAGCATACATGGAACAGCAATTCGAACAAAAAAATTAGCACCTCAATGAAGATTAGGGGCTAAGATCTTTATTTTCCTTGTTCCGCAATATACTTTCTCTAAATCAATTGATTTAGTTGGAAAGGTTCACAATTGTTCTCGCGAAAACTTAAGGGGAATCAGAGTCCATCTGGATAAAATTTCCCATATCCACTTATGCTGCTAATCAACTTCCAGCAAATACACTCTTGATTCATACGGCAGCAGCGTAAATTCCTGAAGATTTTCTACTGTATGGTGAGGATAATTCGTAATCAAAAGCATACTTGTCCGAAATGAGATAGAGGATGGCAGCTGAAAAATCGCCTCCCTTTGATAAAAATTATTGATGACAAGCAGCAGTTGCTTTTTATATCTTCTTAAATAAGCGAAAATTTGCCGATTATCATCCAAAATAAGCTCATAGGAACCATATACAATAATTTCATTTTGTTTGCGCAGTTCTATCAGTTTCTGATAGTAATAAAAGATGGATTCAGGATCAGTAAGGGCTTCCTCTGCGTTAATTTCTGTGTAACGCGGGTTAAGCTTTAGCCATGGAGTTCCGGTAGTAAAACCGGCATGTTTACCGCTATTCCAATGCATCGGTGTCCTTCCGTTATCGCGGCCTTTTGCATAGACAGATGCCATAACATCTTCCTCAGGATAGCCTTTCTCTGTGCGTTCATGATACATATTAATCGTTTCCACATCATTGTATTCCACGATTGTTTTAAAGCGGACATTGGTCATGCCGAGTTCTTCCCCCTGGTAGATATAAGGTGTTCCTTTCATCATATGAAGGACGGATGCCAGCATTTTTGCCGATTGCTTGCGATACTTTCCTTCATCACCGAAACGGGAAACGATCCGGGGCTGGTCATGATTGCTCCAATATAAGCTGTTCCACCCTTCTGTATCAAGCCCTTTTTGCCACTTACTTAAATTCTCTTTAAGATCAATGAGGTTCAACTTTTTTAAGTCCCAACGTCTTTTGCCGGGCTGCTTATCAAGACTCATATGTTCAAATTGAAAAACCATATTGAGCTCGCGGCGCTGATCAGCTGTGTACTTTTTTGCTTCTTCCGGGTCAACTCCGGGAGTTTCACCGACAGTCATGATATCATACTTGGAAAGCACTTCTCGATTCATCTCATGCAAATAAGTATGTACATACTTGTTGTTTTCGATAAACGGAAGCGGGGCTGCTTTACCGGAAAGATAATCATTGTAAGCAGGGAGCACACCTTTTTTGGCAATTAAGCCAATGACGTCCATCCTGAAGCCGTCAATGCCTTTCTCCAACCAAAAACGCATGATATCATAGACTTCCTGCCTTACTTTCCGGTTATCCCAATTGAGATCAGGTTGCTGCTTTGTAAAAAGATGCAAATAATACTCACCTGTTTGCCGGTCGTATTCCCAGGCGGAGCCGCCGAAATTGGACTGCCAATCGGAAGGTTCTTGCCCGTTCAAAGGCGGGCGCCAAATGTAGTAGTCACGATAAGGATTGGTCTTGGATTTTTTTGCTTCTAAAAACCACTTATGTTGATCGGACGTATGATTAACAACCAGATCCATAATGAGTTTCATCCCGCGTTTATGCATTTCGAGAAGCAAATGGTCCCAATCCTTCATCGTGCCAAATTCAGGATGAATGCCGCGGTAATCACTTATATCATAACCATTGTCCACGTCCGGAGAAGGGTAGACAGGGCAAAGCCAAATAACGGTAATGCCTAGTTTTTTTAAATAGTCTAACTTGGCAATGATGCCTTGAATATCTCCAATCCCGTCGCCGTTTGTATCATAAAAACTTCTTGGATATATTTGATAAACAACGCTTTCTTTCCACCATTGTCTCATTCGTTGTTCCCTCCAAAATAATCAAAAATGAAAAGCTTTTCACTAATCAAACCCGATTATAGTATACCAGATTACCAGAGTCAAACTGCACAAAATTAATTTAATTAGTAAAAAAT
>JAGKQJ010000194.1 GCA_017898095.1 Bacillaceae bacterium Marseille-Q3522
AAGTGAAACTTTTTGAGGAGGGGATATTACTCCCTTTAAGCCGCGATAAATAAGTAAAACCAAAAAGAATCATTTTTTAGAATTTAAAAAAATGATTCTTTTCGGTTTATACCTTTATTGTATGTTCTTTAATTGTAGAGACAATTTCTTGAAATGTGTATTTATGGTTTACAACATCGACAACAAAGTCTGATTCCTCTTTTATTCCCATTGTCCAATGGTAATGATTTATTTTCAAAAACACAATCAGTGAGGCAAGAGCTGTTCTTTTGTTTGCATTGTGGAAAGCATGATTTTTAGCTATTGACTCAAATAGTGCTGCTGCTTTTTCATAAATGGATGGATAGGCATCTTGACCAAATACTGATTGCTTAGGCCGGTTAATCGCAGAATCAAGTAAACCCGAATCTTTAACTCCTGCCTGTTCTTTAGGTGAATATAAACGAATTTGCATCGTATTAATCGCTATCACTTGATTGGTTGATAAATAAATAATATCGTCCATCATCTATCTACTAGCCCTTTAAATGCTTTGTCATGCTCCTTAATCACATCATTCAGAAGCTCCATAAATTCAGCATCTACTCCATCCGGAAAATGTAATTGCTCTTTCTTTCGTAAGATGATCTTCCCATCTATTACTTGAACTTGTACGTTATCTCCTTGAGCTAGTCCAATTTGCTTTAATAATTCAAGAGGTAGTGTGATCCCTAGACTATTCCCTATTTTTGTAATTTTCCTTTCCATTTGGTTCACAAATTTCACATCCTTCATTATAACTGTTATAACAATTATAACATAATATCCTCTATTCTCAGTCAAATAAGCTCTTTATTAGCGATAAGGATGAAAATATCGACGACTAAAGCTTATCTTATTTACCCTCAGCGATTTTTTGTTTCACTTGTACGGCATACTTTTTCCCCCATGCATGCATTTGCAAGATGATCGGTTCGAGTGTATGGCCGAAATCAGTCAGTGAATATTCAACTTTTGGAGGTATTACCTGGTATACTTCTCGATGAACAACGCCGTCATTTTCTAATTCACGCAGCTGCAAAGTCAGCATTCTTTGTGTGACACCGGGAATCAAACGGCGAAATTCATTGAAACGCTTTTTGCCGTCCAGTAAGTGATAGAGGATGACACCCTTCCATTTTCCTCCGATAACGCTAAGTGTCGTTTCAACAGGGCATGCTTCCTGAAGTTCCGGGGTACAATACCCATAGGTTTGTTTGCGTTGATCCATTTGCTGCCTTCTCCTTTCCAACCAGTTAGTATATAAAATGTGACTATACCACATTTATGTGCGTACTTACATTCTACATCATATGCTTTTAAAATGAATACATAACTATTTTGAAATGAACTGAATCTGCAGAATGTAGATTATATTCTTTGTCTGCATTCCACGGAAAAACATTGGGAAAACATGGCGGAAGTTGTTGCTCCGCAAGGAAAAATTACTTCAATTGTAGAATTGGAAGAACCTATAGACATCGGATTATTAAAAAATAAAAGTGCAAGCTTTTCCTGGGAGTTTATGTTTACCCGGCCACTTTTTCAAACAGCCGATTGTGTAAAACAGCATGAGTTATTGAAAAAAACAGCGGCTTTGGTTGACGAAGGAAAAGTGAAAACAACACTAACCGAAACGCTTTATGGCATTAACGCAGAAAATATGCGCCTCGCCCATGAAAAAGTAGAATCCGATAAAATGATTGGTAAACTTGTTGTGGAAGGATTTTGAATTCACTTCATTCAGGGATCGGAAAGCATCCGCTCCCTTTTTTCCATGATAATGAACGACCTCTTTTATATCCCTTTCATCATTTTCTCCAAATTCGAACTGTGACTTCATTTATCTTTTAAATTTTTTTGAGTATTTTTCTGTATTTACTAAAGCAATTTGTGTAACATTAAATCTGGAACATTTCAATTGCAATTAGGAGGATTTTTTCATGGATTGTAAAATAAATCGCAATGCGGCAAAAGTGTTAAAGAAAATGTTAAATGAAGATACGGAAGGAAAAATGGTTCGTGTCATCGTTACCCATGCACACGGTGATCACGCTCATTATGATATCGTGCTTGATACCCCGAATGAACATGATGAAATTGTAAAAACAGACAAGGATATTGACGTGTTGCTTGATACGCGCGAACCATTTTTGAATGGTGTTTGGATCAAATACTTCTATGTTCCGCAAGAAGGTTTTGAAATTACAAATTCTAACTTTGGTTTTCATCATCACCATTAAGAGGCGGATCAATGGATGAAAAACATCAACGATTTAAAGAAAAAGCATGCCGCTGAAAAAGTGATCGACTACATAGCAGATGGGAAGGTACTCGGGCTTGGTTCCGGATCTACGATGTACTGGGTTATGAAAAGACTCGGTGAATCCGTGCAGCAGGGCCTTCATGTAAAAGGGATTCCTTCTTCCAGGCGGACGGAAGGCTGGGCGAATGAATTCGGCGTACCTTTGACTGATTTCTCCACTATCCAAAAGCTTGATTTAGCGATTGACGGCGCTGACGAAGTTGATCCGCATTTCCATTTAACAAAAGGCGGCGGCGGTTCTTTAGTAAGGGAAAAACTGGTCGCTGCTGCTGCCCGGCAATTTATCGTCGTTGCTGATGAATCGAAAATCGTTCCTGTTCTCGGCAACTTTCCTTTGCCTGTTGAAGTTGTTCCTTTCGGCTGGGAAACGACGGCAGAAAGAATTTCACAGCTTGGCTGCAAACCGAAGCTGCGCAAAAAAAACAACAATGTTTTCATCTCAGATAATGGAAATTACATTTTGGATTGTCCTTTTACAAAGATTACGAACCCCGAAAGTCTGCATACACAATTAAAACAACTGCTCGGTGTCGTGGAAACCGGCTTATTTACCGGGATGGCTGATATCGTAATTATCGGAAAAGAAGATGGAACGGAAATAATGGTGAAAAAGCAGTAATCTAAATGTGAACCTTGGATCGTCATATTGATCCAAGGATTCCTTTTCATTCTATTAATCTAAAAACAGATAGTAAAATTGAATGAAGGAATGTAAAAGTCTCATTTGTTAACGCATCGAAAATTTCATTTGCACTTTCCCCACAGTACCCGACATGATGTATTTTATAACTGTTTAAATTTGCAATAAATTCTGCAAGTTCCCGTCTATTTTCTACAGAATCAAAATGTAACGACACAATTATCCTTCTCCTTAACTGCCAATTCGTTCACGAACAGTTTGTACAACTTTCTCTTTTAAAGCTGATACTTTTTCAATCAACTCTTGTGCGCCGGTTTGATAGGCAAGCATTTGTTTTTGATCGCCGATCATTGGCAAGTTGATCTCCATTGTTAGCACCGCTGATTGCGCGGCTGCTTCAAAAAGAAATGCACTCACCCCTAAATCGGAAATAACATTTTTATTTGCATCCACCACTATCTTTGCAATACTTTCCAAGCCATCGTTGCATAAACGCAACAGCTGCAAAGGGGTTTCCGTTGCTTGAATAGCAGCCTGCTGAAGCCTTTCCTTACGAATCGCTTTTTCCTCTTCCGTTGCTTTCGGGGATTTTATAGCGTCCATAAAAGCGGTAAAAATTTGCATATCCTCTTCAAGAAGCTTCCCGGATTGTGCAATCAGCTGATTCATTTGTAAAACAGTTCCCCGCATATCTTCTTCAACTGCTGCAAATTTTGCTCCTTTGGTTAAATTCGCGACCATCGCACCCATGGCGGCTCCTAATCCCGCCGCAAGTGCGGCAACGCTTCCCCCGCCCGGAACCGGAGAATCAGATGCAGCCTCCTGTAAAAATGTCTCTATTTTTTGCGAATAGATATTCATCTGGCTTTCCATCCCTTTTTCTGCTGCAGGTCAACAGCTTTTAGTAAATTTTGAAACAGAATCGTTGATGTTAACGTGCCAACACCGCCAGGAGTCGGTGACATTGCCGCCACCTTTGCTTTTACAGTAGGGGCTGCGTCCCCAACCATTTCCCCCTGTTCTGTTTCATTAATTCCGGCATCAATAATCACAAGTTGGGGATGAACCATTTCCGGTGTAATTAAACCGGCTTTCCCGACAGCTACAAACAGATAATCCGCGTTTTGAATATGAAATGCCAGATCTTTTGTATAAGCATGACATACCGTTACCGTTGCACGTTCCCTGATTAATAAATGAAAGAGCGGGAAGCCGACCGTTTTGCCAAAACCGACTAAACAGACATTTTTCCCTTCTAACGGATAACCGTAATGTTGAAGCAAGCTGATACAGGAAAGAGGTGTTGCCGGGTAAATGCCTTCAGTTCCCATAACCGTCGCAATTTTATTGGCCGGAGTCAGACCATCGACATCTTTTAGCGGATCAATCACTTCGGTGATTTTTTCTGTGGAGAGATGCTTTGGCAGCGGCAGTTCCATCATAATCCCATGAACAGATGGATCTGCATTAAGTTGGGCAAGCTCCTGCAAAACAATTGTTTCTCTCACATGGTTCGGGAATTTTTTCAATTCAAAGATAATGCCCAGTTTATCTGCTATCGCTTTCTTTGCCTGTACATAAAAATCGGAAGCGGGATCCCCTTCGATCAGAATCGTTGCCATTTTAACATTTATTCCTTCCGCTTTCAGGCTCTCTATTTTTACGGCTATTTCCTTTTTTAAACGATCCGATATTTCTTTTGCTTTTAAAACCTTCGCCATCGTCACAACCTCCAGAAAAATAAAAAAGTATTTGAAATCAGCTCAAATACTTTGCCCAGGCGAACGGCTGTCTATAACTATGTGCTCCCTTGTGGTTCCCCACGATATTCGCCAGTTACACATAGTTGTCATAGTCATATTGCATTCTTATTTTAGCAAAACGTGCGGCTGTAAACAAGGCAGATCACGACCAAAGCTATCTTATATTTCTTTCAATTAATTCAGCAGACGAAATTCTTTTATCATTATGTACGGGATACGAACCGATCCATCGATTACTATCGAATTAATGAAAAAAATTCCCTTCTACCTGCTTTTTTAATAACAAATGTCCGAAAAAGAAACATAAAATACCAAGCAACAATGTAATAGAGCTTTTTACATATACTTCGGAAATATCCAATGGATATTGATTAAAAAACATGACATGGTACCATGGGAAAATATCTTTCGCAAAGTATTCACTGGCGACATAAAACCCATTAACAATAAGTGGTATTAATATATTCTTTGATACTATTACAATAACAAAGGAAATCCCGGAAAAAAAGACTGCCTCAGGAATATACTGTACACATAGTGATAATAAATTCATCTTATCGAACCTTAGACAGATAACAAGCATCAGGCTTACTAATAACATCAAATATAGAAGAAAAAATATCACCACCCGTGCCACGCCATGAAAAAAAGCCGATACCGGATAGCTGAATAATAGCTCTGCATTATTTTCCTCAAAATATTCATAAAACAAGAACACAGTCCACCAACTTGAAAGAGGTACAAAAAAAAATTCCAGTAGCCAAAATTGATAAAACTCAAATTTTTCTACGAAAATAAATTGAAGTAAAATCACAAAATAACAGAAAAGCGGAAAATAAAACGCTGCTTTCATTGATTTTATTTCTATTACTAAATTTATTTTGCGAATCAATTATTCTCATCCCTTATCAGATACAAATAAGCATCTTCAATGCAGATACCAATTTTGTAACAAAATAAGATCTTAAATTGTACAACATATCCTCTTCCGGCGTTAAGTATGGAACTTCTCCTAAAATAAAGTGATCTTTTGTCATCCAAAAATATTCACTGTCATACATATCTCCAGTGGATAATACAGGAAGATACATAATAGTGGACGGAAATTCAATTGCGTTTAATCCTAAATCATGTTGTATATTCGTTGCCGTTTCCATCAGTAATTTTTTGTATTCAGGAAAGTTTTTTATTCCTTTTTCCCAATTATAAGGATATATAACGTTTGTGTTCGCTACCTTTTTGGTTCTTATATCTCCGGCTACGACCGTCACCCCATTCGTTTCTTTCTCCCATATACTTCCTGATGTTTTCTCTAAATTTGTAAAAATATGATTTGAGCCATCGTAACTTAATTTGTAATTGGTTGTTATCTCATTTTGGTGATTTACACGATGCATCCCCATTCTTTCCATATAAATAGATGGATTTGGATTTGTGCTGGGAATCCATGGAAAATAATAAGGCAGATAAACGGCCTGATTATTAGCAAAAAATAAAGGCGAAGAGATTCCTCGGTAGTTAAACGTTAGTTCATTTTGTTCTGCCGGTTTTATATTTTCAGGAAAAAAGATCGTCACTAAGTCTCTCTTTTGTTCAAATCCTACATCTTTCCCATTCATTTTTATCTTTGTTACTTTGAATTGGTGATATAAAGTAAAATTCGCTTTGTTAATCGATTTTTTTTCTTGATTTACCATTTCCACTTTTACTGTTGCTTCTAAAAATTCATCGATTCCAAGTTGGATATCAAAATTTTTTAGCTGTACGTTAGGGCTATCTCCTACGGTTAAATCGTAATTTCTATAATATAGCGGATCATAGATTGGCTGATCCATTAAAGTTCCATTGTTCTTAAGGACAAATTGCGGAGTAGTAATGAAAAAAACCGCCGGTATCACTGATAATATAAAAAATATCATCCCAATCAAAGAAAGCTTCCTGTATTCTTTGTTTTTCATAGTTATAACGATAAATATCGCTGCAGATATAAGCGATATCCAAATCCACCTCTTTACCCAATGAAAAGATTCAAGTGAGTACCCATACATATCATTATAGGAAGCGTAAGGATTGTACTCTCCTAAATTAAAAATATTTGAAAAAATGTAAGGGTTGAATAGTTTTGTGTGTGCTGTTATTTGCATAAATATCATATTATTAATAGGACCTATGAAAGGCCATGTTAAAAAAGCCAACGGGTAAACTAATTTTCCTTTAAACACCATTGCAAACAATATACCCATTAACATACTAATAAAAAAAGTTAATCCCCAATAGAGAAGAATATAATAGAAAGATTTTACATAGAAAAGCGATAGCGGCAATCCGGAAAGTAAAAACATGACAACAAGCAAAATATATACGAATAGACAAATTCCC
>JAGKQJ010000195.1 GCA_017898095.1 Bacillaceae bacterium Marseille-Q3522
CTACTGTATAATGAAATATATATTAACTTATGCTAAAAAGCTGTGAAATGAAAAAGGAGAAAAATATTTAATGATATTTTTCTCCCTGGGTATTCCATCTTACTGAAATATGTTTACTACTATGTCGGTTAACCGTTACAAAAATCTAATACTCTAAAGATCAAAATCTTTGATTACTTCTCCGCTTGTTGCTGCTTTCAAGATTGTTTCCAGCAGCACTAACACGCGATAGACCTCTTCGTTTTTGACAATCGGCTCAGCGGCTCCTTCGATCACGGAGATGAAATTATCATAAAAGCTTTCCATATTAGCAGCAGCCCGTTGAATCGGCAGGCGAATCGTTGATTGTTCAGACGGCGGAGCCATTGTTTTTGTTAAACCCTGACCGGCTTGTATTGGTTTCGGCTCTGCTTTTTCTCCCCGATGGAACGGTTTGACAATTTCTCCTCTTAAATCCCAATCTTGAATCAGTGTCGTCCCTTCTGTACCTTTGACATACCAGCGTGGTAATGGAAGATAATTGGTTGTCCCTACCTCAACCACTGCCGTTATTCCATTTTCAAATGTTAAAAAGCAGGAAAAACCATCATCAACCTCGTCACCGAGAACATAACTCAGATTTGCTGCAACCGATTTGACTCTGCTATCGACCATAAACAACAATTGATCAAGGAGATGCACCCCCCAATCAAGAAGCATACCCCCGCCGTGAACCTTGAGATGCCTCCAGTCTCCCGGAATTCCATTTGCCCCATGCACACGAGATTCGATGTGAAAAAATTCGCCAATCTTTTTCGTTTCATACATCTCTTTTACGATCATAAAATCAGCATCCCAACGGCGGTTTTGGTGAACCATAAAAACACGCTGCGCATTCTTCGCTACTTCCATTACTTCTAATAAATCTTTGCTGTTGATTGTAACCGGTTTTTCACAAACAACGTGCTTGCCCGCCTGTAACGCCCGGATGGCAATATCTTTATGGGCATCATTTGGTGTTGCAATGAGAATCGCATCGACAGTTTGATCGGCTAATACGGCTTCCAGGCTGGGATATACTTTTAAGCCATTTTTTTCGGCCGCTTCTTGTCGATTCCGGGCAATATCATATGTGCCGGTCACTTTTAATTTTTTATGTTGTCCGACTAATTGAACATGGTAACTCCCCATACCACCGTATCCGACAATGACGTATGAGTATACTTTTTCTTCCATTTCCAATGCTCCTTTTTCCCTTCATCTATCTACGTTACGTTCCGAACCGTTTTTTTAGAAAAAACCGATTCAGGGCTTGAATTTGTTTTCTTATGCCCACCACATATCTGCCGGCGTTTCCCGGATGAGTATCGATTGCAAATTAGTGACAGCTCGTTTAAAGCCTTCCTCTATTGACATTAATGGATCTTCATGCTCAATGCTTACAACATAATCATATCCATACGTACGCAACGCACTAATCATATCGGACCATTCAGAGATACTGTGGCCGCAGCCGACGGAACGGAAAGTCCAAGCGCGGGTTTGCACCGCTCCGTAAGGCTGCATATCGGTCAAGCCGTACATATTAATATTATCCTGATCCAAGTACGTATCTTTCGCATGGAAATGGTGTATTGCACCTTCTTTTGCTAAAATTTTGATTGCTCCGACCGGATCAATTCCCTGCCACCATAAATGGCTCGGATCCAGGTTCACCCCGATTGCAGCGCATGTTTCTTCGCGTAATTTTAAGATCGTATACGGAGTATGGCATAGAAAACCGCCATGCAATTCAATGCCGATTTTAATGTTATTGTCTTCGGCGAGCGTGCCGATTTCCTTCCAATAAGGGATTAATTTTTCTTTCCACTGCCATTCCTTAATGTCACTGTACACCGTCGGCCAAGGAATGACCGGCCAATTTGGTGCTTTCGCATCGTCACTGTCGCCGGCGGTGCCGGAAAAGGTATTGACAACCGGGACTCCCATTAAGCTTGCGAGTTTAATCGTTTTGCGCAAGATCTCATCAGCTTCCTCTGCTTCTGCCGCATCAGGGGAAATCGGATTGCTGTGGCAGCTGAAAGCACTGATTATTAAACCGTTGTCACTGAATTTTTTTAAGTAGTCCTTTCTGGCTTGTTCACTTGCCAGTAATGCGTCTGTCGGACAATGGTTATTTCCCGGATTGCCGCCTGTTCCAATTTCAACAGTATCTAATCCTGCGGAAGCTACTTTCCCCAGCATTTCATCTAAACTTAAATTTGCAAATAACGGAGTGAATACGCCTAATTTCATTCCAGTTTCCTCCTTTAGTTGTGTTCAAATCGATTCATTATTTCTTTATATTTCTATTAATAAATATAATTATCAATCTAGCCTCTCCCTGATTTTTCAAATGCATCTACTTCTTTTTGATTTCCTCCAACGCCCGTGAATTTCCGTATTTCGGGTATGCATTGGTTGAAGGCCGGCACCATTTCACGCCATTTGTTATCACTTTTTGAATCTCTTTGTGATAATAGGTCGGATAGGTTTCATGGCCGGGCTGGAAGTAGAAAATTTTCCCGCTTCCCCTGCGGTACGTACATCCGCTGCGAAATACATTTCCCCCCTCAAACCAGCCGACAAAGATCAGTTCATCCGGCACCGGTATGTCAAAATGCTCGCCGTACATTTCTTCTTTTTCCAGTTCAATATATTCGCCGATCCCCTCTGCAATCGGGTGGCTCGGATTGACAATCCAAAGGCGTTCTTTTTCTTCTGCTTCGCGCCATTTTAAATCGCAGCTTGTGCCCATTAGCTTCATGAAGATTTTTGACATATGTCCGGAATGGAGCACAACAAGTCCCATCCCCTCGAGAACTCTTTTATGAACGCGATTTACGATTTCATCCGCTACATCCTTGTGGGCAATATGACCCCACCAAACCAGAACATCGGTATTTGCTAACACTTCTTCCGTTAACCCGTGCTCAGGCTCATCTAGTGTCGCTGTTTGCACTTGACAGCCGGCTTCTGTTAAAAAGGACGCGATTTGCCCGTGAATCCCTTGCGGATAAATACTGCGGACTTCTTCACTGGTTTTTTCATGACGATGTTCATTCCATACGGTAACTTTAAGCATTTTTTTCCTTCCTTCCAATTTAATCTTTTGAAAATCGAGGATTTTAACCGGAAAAAACGAACTTGATGAATATTTTTCAAGTAACCTCCCCGTCTTTTCTAAAAATTGTACCTGTACTATTTTCAGGATTTCGTGGTGTCTGAATTAAATAAAGTGGTAACTAAAGTTTCCTTAATTTTCTCCCGTTTTCTTCAGGATTTTCCGCAGATTTTTTAAGCAGATTTTCACACTGTCAAGCGGAGGTTTTGCAAAATCCTCCTGCTCAACAATGAGCCATTCTGTTCCATTCTGCTGCGCCTGATTGACAAAACCGGCGATGTCTAAACTGCCGTTACCGATTTCTGTACTTTCCAGCGGATCTTTTTTCATATCCTTCAAGTGAATCAAAGGAGTACGATTTTTATATTTAGCCAAAAACGTGAAAACATCGGCACCAGCGTATTGAATCCAATACGTATCCAGCTCTGCCATAACATCTGGCGCCTCCTGAAGTAAAAAGTCAAGAATGTATGTTTCATCAAATTTTCGCAGCTCTTGCCAGTGATTGTGATACACCAAAGTTAATCCTGCATCTTGAAACTGTTTTGCTGCCAATTGCAATTTTTGAGCGAAATGTTTCCATTCCTCTTTCGTTTCAAACGAAGCCCAAGGGCAGACAATATATTTATTTCCCAATTCTTTTTCAAAAGCGATGACTTCTTCAGGGTGCTGAAATATTTGTTCCGCCGGCAAGTGGGAGGCAACTGCTTTTAGATTCAATTCCGCCAATTTTTCCTTTATTTGTCCAGCTGATTTTTCATGATAACCTGCAAATTCGACTCCTTCATAACCCATTTCTGCGATTTTTTCCAAAACTGCAAAAAAATCTTGTTGACAAGCATCTTTTACACTCCAAAGCTGCAACGCAATCAGATTCATAGGTAAAACCCGCTTTCTGTGAGAATTATTTAAAGAATACCGGTTTCCCAGACTTTGCCGATTGATAAATCGCCTCTAAAATTTGTGTCACGACCAGTGCCTGTTCCGGTTTTACTACCGGATCTGTATCGTTTAAAAGACAATCAATCCACTGCGATGCTTCTTTTAAAGCAGGGTCATCACCAGTGCCATCATAGAAATCAACCCCGCCTGCTTCCAGTTCGATTTTTTTCTCAAACAGAAGGCTGTGATCTTCGCCGTTAATGCGCAACCCGTCTTCCATGTCAGCGCCTCCTTTTGTTCCGCATAAAGTCGTCTTCGCTTCCCCGACATCTAAGGAATTGATGGCCCAGCTCGCTTCCAAAACGATTGTTGCCCCGTTTTCCATCGTGATAAATCCGAAAGCGGAATCTTCCACCGTAAATTTTTCCGGATCCCACGGGCCCCAGGCATTTGCCGCATTTTTCGTTTGCGAAAGCTTATGATAAATGTTGCCGGAAACATATTTTGGCTTATAGTTATCCATCATCCATAGCGTTAAATCAAGGGCATGCGTCCCGATATCGATTAATGGGCCGCCACCCTGCGCTTCTTCATCTAAAAATACACCCCAAGTCGGCACGGCACGGCGGCGGATTGCCTTTGCTTTTGCGTAGTATATATCGCCTAACTGCTTTTCCTCACAAATAGCATGCAGGTATTCCGAATCTTTACGGAAACGGTTTTGATAACCGATTGTTAATTTTTTCCCTGTCCTATTTGCCGCATCGACCATTGCCTGTGCTTCCTTCGTTGTTTTTGCCATTGGTTTCTCGCACATTACATGTTTGCCAGCTTCCAGCGCGGCAATCGTGATTTCGGCGTGCGAATTATTCGGCGTACAGATATGCACCGCATCGATCTCCGGATCTTTCAGTAACGCTTTATAATCTTTGTATGCGCTTGCATTATTTTTGCCAAATTCTTCCTTTGCCTTGATCGCTCTTTCTTCGATCACATCACAAAAAGCCACCATTTCAACTGAATTTAATTTTGCCAGACTCGGCATGTGCTTCCCGTTGGCAATACCACCGCAGCCGATAATCCCGATTTTTAACGTCATAAATATCCCTCCATTTGATTTCGCACTACCTCCACTATACAAAACTAATATCTGCTTTTCTTCCTGTTTTCTTGTTCAATTATTCCCGGATATTGTCTTTCTATATTTTAACGGAGAAACTCCCATGGCCGTTTTAAATAAATGATGGAATGTCTTGACACTGCTGAATCCAGCCATTTCCGCCACCTCGGTAATGGGGCAGGCTTCATTTAAAAGAATCCACTTTGCTTTATTTAGACGGAATTCATTTAAAAAAGTAATAAATGTCATCCCGGTATTCTTTTTAAAAAATTTCGTGAAGTAATAGGGGCTGAAGCCAATAAAATCGGCGATATCCTGCAAGCTGATTGCATCACGGTAATGATCTTCAATATATGTAAAAATGGAATCAAGCTTTTCCAATGTCTCTTGCGTTTTCGTCCATTCCGGATTTGGGACATCCGCTGCGTCTTTTTGCGGCACTTCCCGTAAAATTAATACCATCATTTCATATAATTTTGCTTTTATCATATAATGATAGCCTTCGAGTTTATGAAGATTTTCTTTGTGAATCGACTTGATGATTGCTGTCATTTTTTCAGAAAGTTCCGCGTTCCAGTCAAAGCTTGAATTTTTCATTTCTGCAAAGGCATCCCGCAAACTTTTTGTTTTCCCGTTCATCCGCGATATTTCTTGAAAAAATGTTAAATCAAATTGAATCACGAGCCGTTCGCTGTCTGCCGATGCTAAAAAATAATGCGTATCGCCGCCGTTAATAAAGTAAATTTCCCCTTGGCGTACCTGCATTGGAACATCGTTAACCCCAATATTAACGCGCCCTTTTTGAACATAGATTATCTCTACCTCTTTATGCCAATGCGGTGACACGAGTTGATGTCCTTCATTAACAAAACTGCGAAAGGGGAATTGCTTATCTAAATCGGGAATTTCAAGGTAAATACCCATTTTGTTCACCTCTGCTTTGATGTGTACAGTTGTCATTTTTATCATACAGTATCGTACTCCTGTATGATACTGATATCGTTTAATGATTAAGTTCCCTGGGAAAAAGAAAAAAAGTGCCCGAAATTTTCGGTACACTTTTACTTTTAACTTTTTAAGTATTTTTCCCCTTATTCTAAAGACTTCTTATTGGTAGTTGTCCATTGATTATCGGTGGCACTTTTTTTGTTGCTGTTTGTTTTATCCGTAACTTCCACATTAGGTGTCGCCCATTGGGTGTTAAACTTGCTTTTCTTTTGTTTTGTCATTTTTTATTCCTCCGTAAGATGTTATTTCGGTACTTGCGGAGATAGTTTTAACAGTGCAAGGGGAATTATTCATTTTTAGGTAAAAAACTTTGCGCAATATTTTAATTTTGCCTCACCCATGGCGAAAACCATTGGCTTTCGAGTCCTAGCGAGCTCAAAATCCAAGTCGGCATAAATACTATTGTATCCGTACAGCGAGTATTGCATGGCATGGCAAAACAGCGGGACTTACTCACGTGTTCGTCCTAACAGAATCAAGAGACCTGCTTTTTTGAGGGCACTGAAAAAGTCCCTTAAATTTTGAAATGTGTTAAAACCTAGTTGTTGATTTCCGTTCCAGGCGGCTTCGCTTTCCGCGGGCGGTTCGGGGAGCCTCCTCGGCGCTGAAGCGCCTGCGGGGTCTCCCCTGTCCCGTACTCCCGCAGGAGTCTTCGCCGCCTTCCACTCCAATCAACAGAGTCCTTAACTTAGGCTAAATTTTAAAAGGCATATGCCCCAATTATTTTTAAGGGGTATATGCCTTTTTTGCTGTATAATTATAGTATCAATTTCAAATGGGTGGGTACTATGATTCAAAAACAACAGTCTATGATTTTTAGTCCATATATGGGTATTTATGATTTAGTTGTTCCGAAGGACAATCTTTTACGTAAACTTAACGATCTGGTTGACTTCTCTTTTGTCTATGA
>JAGKQJ010000196.1 GCA_017898095.1 Bacillaceae bacterium Marseille-Q3522
CTTCTACACTTGGCATATATAAATTGACAAGCAGGGCAACGCCAATTCCAATAATGATTAACCCCAGTTCGTTAAAAAACACTGACAAAGTAATATGGCCGGAAGAATAAAAATGCAAGATAATAACACTGCTTGTGACAATTCCTTTACTAGCTTTTAAGATCACGACAGTTGGAATGAAAAATAATAATACGAGGCCGATTACGAACGGATGAAAAGCAACGGCTTCAAAAAAGAATGTTGAAAAAGCCATTGCCGTTAAGCAAGCAAGAAAACGATCCCATGCTGCTCTTAGTGACTGCTTATGCGTAACTTGAATGCAAAGGATCGTGATAATCCCAGCAGAAGGGAAATTTTGCAAATTGATTAATTGTGCTAAAAAAATGGCCACTGACGTTCCCAGTGCAGTTTTTAAAGTCCGGTAACCGATTCGAAATTTCATTAATTTGAAACGCCCCTATTTTAAAAAATCTTTTAATATTCTTACAAATTCTCCATTATTGCATTGTAAATGAATTTTAACATAAATTTATATTTATGCAGTAACTATTTTATTATTTTTGTTACAAAATTAAGTTGAATTATCCCGGAATCATCGTAGCGCTATTACACTAATAATATAAGAATGGATTCTAAGTTTGTGTACAAATAAAAGCAATAAGGTCGGAGAGGCATATGGAAGTAAGATGCCAGAGGCCGGAAATATTTTTGAAACCGGCTCCGCGGATTTCCACCAACTTTATCTCGGACGTCACTCCGGCCTCTGTTTAGCATCTTAACATTTCGTTACTTTTTGAACACTTTTTCAATTTGCTTCGTCACAATATTTTTCAAACGCCTGCTGCAGTTTTTCTACAACAGCGACGGGCTCCTGCCCTTCAATTTCATGGCGCTCAATCATTGTGCATATTTTACCGTCTTTTAATAAGGCAAAGGACGGAGAGGAAGGCGGATAACCGGTAAAATAACTTCTTGCTTTTGCAGTTGCTTCCTTATCCTGTCCGGCAAAAACGGTAACAAGATGGTCCGGACGTTTGTCATAATGCACGGAATAAGCGGCCGCAGGTCGGGCAATTCCACCGGCACAACCGCATACGGAATTAATCATTACCAGAGTTGTGCCTGCTTTTGTTAAAGCCTGGTCTACATCTTCCGGCGTTTTTAAAGATGTGTAGCCGGCTTGTGTTATTTCTTCCCGTGCCTTTTGCACAGCTTCTGTCATTAAAATATTGAAATTCATGCTCATGCTATCACCCCTTTGCACATCTTAACCTTAATAATACCAGTTTATGAAACAATATAACAGCAAATGATCCCTCCTATTTTACAAACCGGCTATCCTTTTTTGCAAGCTTTAACATCTTTATATTTCTTCCTGATAGACTGATAAGATTCGTTTAATCAATATTTTCATCATATAAAAAGGTTTATTTATTTGAATAACGGGTATATAAACAATACAGCTAGATCCATACCCTAAACTCCCTAGCTCTTGACTGATCAACGTTTTC
Organism: Bacillaceae bacterium Marseille-Q3522; assembly: GCA_017898095.1. Taxonomy (GTDB): domain Bacteria; phylum Bacillota; class Bacilli; order Bacillales; family Cytobacillaceae; genus JAGKQJ01. Next base: position 1,512 of record JAGKQJ010000196.1, read on the forward strand.
CTTGTTGGTCGGTCTTTTTTCTTTTCTTGTACAGAGGAGAGCCCCTCCTTGTCTAAGGGAAAAGGAATGGAACAGATTCTGTGCTTGATCCACCGAAATCGCAGCTTCTGTAACAACTTTGCTAATATATATCCGTCGTTTCCTTCGAAATATGCTCGATTATTTCTTTCAGCCTTCTGATAAAGCGGCCGCAAATTAGGCCATCGAGAATACGATGATCAATCGAGATACAAACATTGACGATGTCGCGGATCGCAATCATTCCATTGATGACAACCGGCCGTTTCACAATCGATTCGATTTGCAGAATTGCCGCCTGCGGATAATTAATAATTCCCATGGACTGCACAGAGCCAAAGGAGCCGGTGTTATTTACCGTAAACGTTCCGTCCTTGCTATCTTCTGCTGTTAGCTTCCCGCCCCGCGCTTTTTTCGCTAATTCACTGATTTCCCGGGCAATCGCTTTGATCGTTTTTTCATCCGCATGCTTAATGACGGGAACAAATAAAGCATCTTCGGTAGCAACGGCAATCGAGATATTAATCGCTTGCTTTTGAATAATTTTATCGCCTGCCCACTGCGAATTTAATTGCGGATATTCCTTTAACGCTTGTGCAGCAGCTTTTACAAAAAATGCAAAATAGGTAAGGTTAAAACCTTCTTTTTTCTTGAAAGCATCCTTTATTTCATTGCGGTAGCTGACAAGATTTGTCGCATCTATTTCAGCCATCATCCATGCATGCGGAATTTCATGCTTGCTTTTTGCCATATTGGCGGCAATTGCCCTTCTAACCCCGGATAGCGGAATTTCCAGGTCGCCGTTTTGCACGGAAAAAGAAGCAGCCGGTTGTGAAGGAATGTCTGTTGTTTCTATTCTTGTTTCCGCTTCTTCCTTTTTTGGCACATCTTTCGTTTCAAGAAATGCAGTAACGTCTTTGCGGGTGATACGGCCGTCTGCTCCCGTTCCTTTTACTTTCGCCAAATCAATTTCGTATTGTTGCGATAATTTTAGTACTGCAGGAGAAAAGCGGGGTTTCTTCACCGGGCTGTTTTCCTGGCTTTCGCTTGAAAGATTGCTTGTACTTGCCGGATGATCTTCGGACAAGCCGGTTACTTCATCGGTTTCAATAAAACAGATGCATTCGCCAACAGAAAGTGTATCGCCTTCTCGTGCTGTTAATTCTTTTATTGTCCCTGAAAAGGACGAAGGAATTTCCGCGTTTACTTTATCTGTCATTACTTCTGCAAGCGGATCGTATTTTTTTATCTGATCGCCAACCGTAATCAGCCACTTGCTAAGCGTTCCTTCTGTTACGCTTTCTCCCAACTGCGGCATCGTAATTTGCTTAATCGCCATACTTTGTTAAACCTCCTTTTGAACCTTTACGCTTTTCACACCGGATGACAGTTTATTCCTTTTAAAATTTCGCTAACTCTCTCATTGCCTTTTCTACTTTTTCCGGATTGATCATAAAAAATTTTTCCATTGTTGGTGCATATGGCATTGCCGGTATATTCGGGGCTGCAAGTCTTTTAACAGGCGCATCTAAATCAAATAAGCAATGCTCGGCAATAATTGCCGCTACTTCGCCGATAATGCTACCTTCTTTGTTATCTTCGGTAATTAACAATACTTTTCCGGTCTTTACAGCTGCCGCGATAATTGCCTCCTGATCCAACGGGTATACTGTACGCAAATCCAAAATATGGACGGAAATCCCGTCTTTTGCAAGCCGCTCCGCTGCCTGCAAGGCAAAATGGACGCACAAGCCGTACGTAATAACGGTGATATCATCCCCTTCGCGCTTTACATCCGCTTTGCCGAGCGGTAATACATAATCATCTGACGGCACCTCGCCTTTAATAAGACGATACGCACGTTTATGTTCAAAAAATAAAACCGGGTCTTCATCGCGAATCGCTGCTTTTAATAAGCCTTTCACATCATAAGGAGCAGAAGGCATAACAATTTTTAAACCAGGTTGATTGGCAAAAACCGCTTCAACTGATTGAGAATGATAAAGAGCCCCGTGGACCCCGCCTCCGTACGGCGCGCGGATCACCAGCGGACAATGCCAGTCATTGTTGGAACGGTAGCGGATTTTTGCCGCTTCGGAAATGATTTGATTGACCGCGGGCATGATAAAATCGGCAAACTGCATCTCCGCCACCGGGCGCAAGCCGTACATCGCCGCCCCGATGCTGACACCGGCAATTGCCGATTCAGCAAGCGGCGTATCAAGAACGCGGTCACCGCCAAATTGTTCATATAATCCGTTCGTTGCTTTGAAGACACCGCCTTTAACCCCGACATCCTCGCCAAGCACAAAAACTTTTTCATTTTTTTCCATTTCTTCACGAATCGCTATTGTCACAGCTTCAATATAAGATATAATCGCCATTGTTATCCCTCCTTGCCCTGCTGGTAAACAAATTGCAGAGCAGACTGCGGATCCGCATAAGGGGCAAGATCTGCGTACTCCGTTGCTTCATTAACGATACCGGTGATCTTATCATTTATTATTGCTTCGTTTTCTTCCGTTAAGATCTTTGCTTCTTTTAAGTAACTGGCAAAGGAAAGGAGCGGATCGTTTGCTTTTGCGGCTGCAACCTCTTCCTGTCTGCGGTAGCTGCGATCATCATCATCGGATGAATGGGGAGCTAAACGATAGGAAATCGCCTCAATCAAAGTTGGCCCCCCGCCGGAGCGCGCGCGTTCTGCCGCCTCATGAACTGCTTCATAAACGCTCAGCGGATCATTTCCGTCTACGGTGATCCCCTTCATGCCGTACCCTGCCGCCCGGTCCGATACCTTTTCACAGGCAAGCTGCTTTTCCAGCGGTACGGAAATCGCATATTTATTATTTTCACACATAAAAATAACCGGAAGTTTATGTACACCAGCAAAATTTAAGCCTTCATGAAAGTCACCTTGGTTGGAAGACCCTTCTCCAAAGGTAACAAAGGTAACAAACGATTTTTTCTCCATTTTTGCCGCAAGCGCAATGCCGACGGCATGGGGAACCTGCGTAGTAACAGGAGACGATCCGGTGACAATCCGCAGTTCCTTTTTCCCGAAGTGGCCGGGCATTTGTCTTCCTGCGGAATTCGGATCTTCCTTTTTCGCAAAGGCGGAAAGCATCAATTCTTTAGCCGTCATGCCAAAAGCAAGTACTACCCCCATATCGCGATAATAAGGCAGCACATAATCGTTTGCACGGTCCAGTGCGAAGGCGGCACCAACCTGTGCTGCCTCTTGCCCCTGGCCCGAAACAACAAAGGGAATTTTTCCGGCTCTGTTTAAAAGCCACATTCTTTCATCTAAGCGGCGCGCCATCAGCATCGTTTCATACATCTGTAAAACTTCATCATCACTTAACTGCAAATTACGATGCCGGTCAGTCATGTTGATTCCTCCTTCAAAAAAGAAATATATTCGTGTCGATTCAAATACTCTGTTGTGAGGCATTTAGGGGCCGTTTATCCCCCGCCTAAAATGATTGGTTTCACCTCTATTTTTGAGGCGGGGGTATTACTGCCCCGTAATCTGCGAAAAACATGATGAAGAAAAGATTTCTTCACTGTTGTATTCCTTTAACTGTGCAAAGCGTTCCCGTCCACCGCAAGAGCTGCTTCGCCGATTGTTTCAGATAAAGTAGGATGGGGATGAACCATTTGCCCGATCTCCCATGGTGTAGCATCTAATACTTTTGCAAGCCCGGCTTCTGAAATCAGTTCCGTTACATGCGGACCAATCATGTGAATCCCAAGAATATCGTCTGTCGCTTTATCGGCGATTATTTTTACAAAACCATCTGTTTCTCCGAAGACCAGTGCTTTACCGCTGGCTGTAAAAGGAAATTTGCCGGTTTTTATGGAAAAGCCGGTTTCGATCGCTTCCTTTTCCGTAAAGCCGACACTCGCCGCTTGCGGAGAGCTGTAAATACATGCCGGCACATGCTGATAGACAAGCGGACGTGGTTTCCTGCCTGCTATATGTTCAACAGCTATCAATCCCTCCCGGGAAGCAACATGAGCCAATTGCAAACCGCCAATCACATCACCGACCGCATATATATGGGATTCGTTTGTTTGATAATATTGATTCGTTTTAATAATGTTGTTTTCCAGCTCTATGCTTGTATTTTCAATACCGATCCCTTCCACATTTGCTTGTCTTCCGACAGAAACAAGCAATTTATCAGCCCGGAACGTTTGCACCTGTCCATTTATGTCTGCCGAAACCGATACTGTTTCCCCTTTTTCGAGTGTTTCCGGCAATACCCTGGCACCAGTGACAATTTGTACGTCCTTGTTCCGCAGCTGCCGTGCCAATTCTTTAGCAACATCCTGATCTTCCGTTGGTACAATTTGTTCTCCGTACTCGATTATAGTCACTTTCGTGCCAAAATCAGCAAGCAGCGATGCCCATTCAATGCCGATTACCCCGCCGCCGATAATGATGATGGATGCAGGGAGCTGTTCCATAGCAAGTGCCTCATCAGAAGTGAGTACCGTCTGCCCGTCCGCCTCTATGCCGGGAAGCAAGCGCGGTCTCGAACCGGTGGCAATAATGACATTTTTCGGAACAAGCATTTCATTTTCGCTGCTATCATTCATCTCTACGGATATTGTCCCCGGCAGCGGCGAAAAGATCGACGGACCTAATATTCTCCCTGTTCCATGGAACACATCAATACTGCCTTTTTTCATCAGATGCCTGACTCCCTTATAAAGCTTGTCAACAATAGCAGCTTTTCTACTCTGAACCGCTGCAAAATCAACGGATACCTCCTTTGTGACAATACCGAACACTGCGGATTTACGTGCTGTCTGATAAACCTCTGCACTTCTTAAAAGTGCTTTGCTGGGAATGCAGCCTTTATGGAGACAGGTTCCGCCAAGCTTGTCTTTTTCAACAATCGCTGTTTTTAGTCCTAATTGAGAGGCGCGGATTGCTGCTACATAACCGCCTGTTCCTCCTCCGAGGATTACTACATCATACTCTTGTGCCACATCCGATTCCCTCTCTTTCCTCTTTGCCAAAATTCAGCCTCACATCTGCATGCTGAACTAATTTTACACATTTTTTTCAATATCTGATTCAATTATTCTTATCGTACTTCTTGCCGAAGTAAAGTCATGGAATAGAGTTTCTAGCTGATTTACTTGTGCTATGCACTTGTTTGTTATCAATTATTATGACTTGGTACTAATTTTAGCAAACTTCGTAGTTATTTTGCAATTAATTTTGTTTTACATCGCAATGACTTCCGCTTAGTTGAAAAAATAAGTAACATTTTCCGGTCAATAAAGTTAGGAAAGCACGGGATTCATCCTTATTTTTGACAAAAAAAAAGCATCAAAACCGGGGAAACCGGGATTTTGATGCTTTTATACGGATTTTCCAAAAAATTTCTGTTTGAATAAATTAATAGCAGATATTAATAT
>JAGKQJ010000197.1 GCA_017898095.1 Bacillaceae bacterium Marseille-Q3522
ACAATATATCGTGTTCTTAACTTATCTTACAAACTATATGTTGTAGTCGAAATATATTTATGAACTTTTTAAGGTTGAACCTTACTATTAAATAATTAAAGAAGATTATATTGATATAAAAGATAAATATGAAGCTTATCCCTCAAAACAATTTGAAAAATATTTTTTAAGCAAACACTTAATCAAACATTTTCACTAACTTTTCTTCTTTCGCAACCTTTTTCATATCTGCTTCTACCATAACTTCAACTAATTCTTCGAATGAAGTTTTCCTCGGGTTCCACCCCAAAAGCGTTTTTGCTTTAGTAGGATCTCCTAATAATTGCTCTACTTCTGCCGGACGGAAATATTTCGGTTCTACTTCAATAACAACTTTCCCTGTTTTGTTATTGATTCCTTTCTCATCTAATCCTGTCCCTGTCCATTTAATATCAATCCCGACATTCTTAAATGCCAGTTCTGCAAATTCACGAACGGAATGCATTTCTCCGGTTGCAATGACGAAGTCTTCTGGTTTATCGTGTTGTAGTATCAACCACATGCACTCTACATAGTCTTTTGCATATCCCCAGTCACGTAAAGAGTCTAAATTCCCCAAAAATAATTTATCTTGTTTCCCCTGTGCAATTCGGGAAGCTGCAAGCGTAATTTTTCTGGTTACAAAAGTTTCCCCGCGTCTCTCTGATTCATGGTTAAATAATATTCCATTTACAGCAAACATACCATATGATTCACGATAGTTTTTTGTAATCCAAAAGCCATATATTTTTGCTACTCCGTAAGGAGAACGTGGATAAAAAGGGGTTGTCTCTTTTTGTGGTACTTCCTGAACCTTTCCGTATAGCTCAGATGTAGAAGCCTGATAAATTCGCGTTGTTTTAGCTAATCCTAAAATGCGCACTGCTTCCAAAATCCGAAGTGTTCCCACTGCATCCACTTCTGCTGTATATTCCGGCATTTCAAATGATACCCGCACATGCGATTGTGCTGCTAAGTTATAAATTTCATCCGGACGGATTTCACTGATTAAGCGAATAACATTTGAGGTGTCTGTTACATCACCATAATGGAGATAAAAATTATTATGATCCAATAGTTTTCTTGCTTCTTCCTTCGTAAGCAGATCCTCTAATCGTTCTTGGTTATAGGATGAAGTTCTGCGGATTAAACCGTGCACTTCATATCCTTTTTCTAATAAGAACTCTGATAAATATGATCCATCTTGCCCTGTTACACCAGTAATTAATGCCTTTTTCATTGTGCCCTCCAATAAACAAAATTAGGAATTTATTTTTTCTAATTCATTTTCTAAAAACCATTGGTACGTTTTTCGTATCCCTTCTTCTAATTCCGTACTTGCCTTCCAGCCAAGTGCCGTTAATTTTGTCACATCAACAAGCTTTCGCGGCGTCCCGTCCGGTTTTGACGTATCAAAGCGTATTTCTCCTTCAAAACCAACAACAGCTTTCACAATTTCCCCTAATTCTTTTATTGTAATATCCTTGCCAACGCCGATATTGACAATTTCATTTCCTTCATAATGATTCATTAAAAACACACAGGCATCTGCTAAATCATCAGAATATAAAAATTCTCTTTTTGGTGTTCCTGTTCCCCACATTTCTACAAAAGGAGCATTCTTCACTTTTGCTTCATGGAATTTACGAATTAATGCCGGCAGTACATGCGAAGTTTTTAAATCATAATTATCATTTTTTCCATATAAATTTGTCGGCATAACGGAAATATATTTTGTTCCATATTGGCGGTTATACGATTGGCACATCTTAATTCCGGCGATTTTCGCAATCGCATATGCATCATTTGTCGGTTCAAGCTCCCCTGTGAGCAAGTACTCTTCTTTAATTGGCTGTGGAGCTAACTTTGGATAAATGCATGTACTTCCGAGAAATAATAGTTTTTTTACACCATATCGATATGCTGCATCAATAACGTTTGTTTCAATCATAAGGTTGTCACGGATAAAATCTGCAGGAAATTCATTATTGGCGACAATACCGCCAACTTTTGCTGCTGCGAGAAAGACGTATTCTATTTTTTCTTCTGCAAAAAATTGATCGACTTGAATCTTATCACGCAAGTCCAGTTCACTGCTTTTTCGATAAACGAGATTGGTATAGCCATCTTGTTCAAGTTTTCTAAAAATAGCTGACCCTACTAATCCACGATGACCAGCTACATAAATTCTTGAATCTTTATTCATTTTCTTCCACCATCTTTTCTATTAAAATGCGTTTTTCGAACCGAACAGTACCAGTACTGTTTTTAAAATAATTTTTATATCTAATTTAAAAGACCTTTTTTTTATGTAAGCTAAATCCAATTCCACCATTTTCGCAAACCCAACACTGCTTCTGCCGCTGATTTGCCACAGGCCTGTGCAGCCCGGTGTTACAGTCAATCTTTGCATATCGTATGTCGTATATTTTTCCACTTCCCTTGGCAAAGGTGGCCTAGGGCCAACGAGACTCATGTCTCCTTTTAAAACATTAAATAGTTGCGGCAGTTCATCCATACTCGTTTTCCGCAGGATCCTTCCGACCTTCGTAACGCGGGGATCGTCTTTCATTTTAAACATTGCCCCGCTGACTTCATTTTTGTTTAACAGTTTGTCTAATTTCTTTTCTGCATCCGAGACCATCGAGCGGAATTTATAAATATGAAAGACTTTGCCGTTTTTGCCGACACGTTTTTGCGAGAAGAACACACTTCCGTGCCGGTCTTCGGTTTTTATTAAGATTGCGATAATGATAAATAAGAAAGATAGTATAAATAATCCGCAAAGAGAGCCGATAATATCTAGGAGGCGTTTGGCAATGAGGTAGCTTTTCGGCTCGTTTGCAACAATCATTTTTATTTGTGTGCTTTCCAAGTATTGTTCTTTTGCAAAGTCTGACACCTTGCACCCTCCTTACTACTTCGCATTTACAACGTTTGCTTCTTTTTTTGCTATGAGTTCTTTTAAATAGTCCCAGACTTCGTCTTTGATATTTTCATTTTTTAAAGCAAATTCAATTGTCGTTTTCACAAAGCCAGCCGTTTCCCCGACATCGTAACGGTCGCCTTCAAAATCGTAGGCAAAGACACGCTGGATTTGGTTTAAGTGTTGGATCGCATCCGTTAATTGGATTTCCCCGCCGGCGCCTGTCTGTTGTTTTTCGAGAAACAGAAAGATTTCCGGTGTTAAAATATAGCGTCCCATAATTGCTAAATTGGATGGCGCTGTGCCTTTCTTTGGTTTTTCGACAAATTCATTTACCTGGTAACGGCGCCCTTCCTGGGAAGCCGGGGAAATGATCCCGTAGCGGTGCGTTTCTTCTTCCGGGACTGTTTGTACACCAATGATCGAGGAGTGTGTTTCCTCAAACTGGTCTATTAATTGTTTTAAGCATGGCTTGTCACTTTGAACAATGTCATCACCAAGCAAGACGGCAAATGGTTCGTCGCCAATAAAGCTTTTTGCGCACCATACCGCATGGCCGAGACCTTTCGGCTGTTTTTGCCGGATATAATGGATATCGGCGAGGTTGGAGGAATAGCGGACTTTTTCCAGCAAATCTAGTTTGCCTTTTTCCTCAAGGTTATGCTCTAATTCCGCCGCATAATCAAAATGATCTTCAATCGCCCGCTTCCCTTTCCCGGTTACGATAATGATATCTTCAATCCCGGAGGCAACGGCTTCTTCGACAATATATTGAATCGTCGGCTTATCAACGATTGGTAACATTTCTTTCGGTAACGCCTTTGTTGCCGGTAAAAACCGCGTTCCCAGTCCTGCCGCGGGGATGATTGCCTTTCTCACTTTCTTCATTTTGCTTCCTCCCTCAAGTTATCTTGATACTCTCTATTTATCTTAATTAGGAAAATAAATATGTAACGCGAACCTGCGAGCTTCGTAGCCTTGCGTTACATATTTATTTTGGAATAAACTGCATCTATTATCGTATCACTCACAAATGAGAGCTTCTATCTTTTTCAAAAATCATCCTGCTTACATAATATTTTAATTTAACCGAGTAGTTTTTAATGATGACAACCTTGCTATTCTCTTTTGCACAATCCATAACTGATTTTTGATAAATATGACGGGGCATCCAACCCCTCCTCACATCATGCTCCCGTCAACTTGTGACTAAGGAGAGCTTCTTACTCTCCCACAGCATAACCGAGTGCCTCCGTGGATAGCGGCGAGGAGACATGACCGAAATGACTTTCTATGCTTCCCTTTTTAAAATAGGCCAAGAAATTTTTTCTTCTTTATCCTCTCTGGCGGTTCTTTGTAAATATGCTGGTGATCAATCAATAAATTTGAATTTTCCGTAAATAGATACGTGTAATCAACACCAAACTGCTCTTCAATTGTTTTAAATGCAGCTGTCATTCTGAATGTCCTGTTATACGTATTATGAGCATCGGAAGCGACAAAGTGCGTTAAGTTTGCCTCAATCAGCTGCAAGGAAAACTGCTTCACTTTTTTTCCGAAATCCCCCGCTACACTTGCTGCTGTCACTTGGGACAAAGCTCCCCTTTTTATTAATTGATAGAGAATATCAGGCTGTTCCTGCACTTCTTTATTTCGTTCAGGATGAACGATAATCGGGATCAGTCCTTGCAGTTGAATATCATATAACAGTTTTTCCGCGTATCGCGGTACATGGTTAGACGGAAATTCAATAAACATGTAATCTGAATTATTTAGCGTTAATAAGTTCCCTTTTGCATAATCCTCCAATATCTCTCCGTACAGGCGGATTTCCTGTCCGGGGAGGATTGTCAGGGGGAGACTTTCATCTTGTAAACGTTGATTTAATTGCTCGACTGCAGTAAGAACATCAGCACGTGGATTTTCATAGCGGCTGTTCATATGATGCGGTGTTGCAACTATCGTTTTGATGCCGTCATTCAGTGCCGCTTTGGCCATTTCGATGCTTTCTGTTACTGTGGCCGGACCGTCATCAACATTCTCCAAAATATGACAATGAAGATCTATCATACAAATCTCCCCCTTTCTACTTATCTTTTTTTCAAAATTGTTACTTTTTTATCCTACCATTTTCCTAGAAATGTGCAAGAGTGAAAAATGTCGAACGGTGTCGAAAGGTGTTAATTTGTGCTATAATAATAATAGTTTTGCGATTCTCTTAGCTTTTTATTATTTAAGACAACGCCGAGGAGCTTTGCTTTTGCAGCCGTCAACAGCTCTTTTGTTTTTAGCACCTGATCCTTCTCGGCTTTGCCGCTATTGACGACTAAAATCGTGCCATCGCATTGATTCGCCAAAATTTGCGCATCGGTCACAGCCAATACCGGCGGTGTGTCGAAGAGAACAATGTCGAATTCTTTAAGTGCTTCCGTTAATAAATCTGACATCACCTGTGAACCAAGCAATTCGGACGGATTCGGCGGAATCGGACCGCTCGGAAGGACAAATAATTTTTCCTCGTCGGTCGGCTTAATCGCTTCAACTAGGCTTTGCTGATGCGTTAATACTGTTGTTAAACCGGACGTATTAACAAGATTAAATGTATAATGCATTGTCGGCTTCCGCATATCGGCATCGACCAATAAGATATTTTTCCCCTGCTGGGCAAACACAACGGCAAGATTGGCCGTTGTCGTCGATTTCCCTTCTCCCGGTCCGGAGGAGGTTACCATCATTGTCCGCATTTCTTTGTCGACAGCGGAAAAAACAATATTGGTACGAATCGTGCGGTATTGTTCTGATATCGGCGATTTCGGATTTACTTTTGTGATTAATTTGCGGCGGTAATGCATTAAATGCTTGCGTGGTTTTCTTTTATTAAAGGCCAACGGTCTCACCTCGCGATCTTACTGAATGCTCCGCTCTTTGCGGCAGATCCTTCACTTCATCAATCGTTGTGATGACTCCCAAAACCGGAAGCTGCAATAATTTTTCAACATCTGTCTCATTTTTGATCGTGTTATCTAAGTATTCAAGTAAAAAGGCAATTCCGACACCGGCCATTAAACCGACAACAAATGCAATGGCAATATTTAAAGTCGGTCTTGGCGAAACCGGCGCCTGGTTTTCACTAACGCTTGCCTCGGCAAGAATCGACACGGTATTGCTACCATTCATCAACGTGGAAATTTCCCTCTGGAACACTTGCGCTGTTTTATTGGCAATCGATGCTGCCAGATTGGCGTCTTCATTGCTAACGGTAATATTGACAACCTGTGAATTTTGCGCGCTGCTGACAGTGATGCTTTCATCTAACGCAGTTGTTGACATCGGCAAGTCAAGTTCTTCTTTGACGATATTTAAGATCGCCCTGCTTTTAATAATGACATTGTACGTATTGATCAGTTGTATATTTGCCTGTATTTCGTTGTAATTATTATTACCTTGATTATTGTTTGTTTGATTAACGAGTATTTGTGACGATGATTCATACGTCGGTGTAAGAATAAAATAGCTGACAATCGCACTAATCATAACCGCAACAAGTGTGACTATCGTAATTAGTGCAAACCTTTTCTTTATAGTAGAGAATAACTCTTTCAGGCTGATTGTTTCTTCCATTTTTGTCCTCCCTAGGCATCAAAGATAAGAAATATTATAGCATATTTTCACCCGCCGGGTTGCCTGACATTGGTATATTTTTATGAAATATATGGCGAAGTAGGTAAAAAGACCTAGGAAAAACAAGCTATCTATGAACTTGTCACAGATCGGTGTTCAATATTAAGAACACCACAAAGGCTTGACTGTGAATAGTTAGTATCGCAATATATAAATTTTTATACTATAAATCATAGCACATTGTTCGTTAAAAAGAAATACAAATTTATTGTTTTCTTTTTTTGCAGGTCCCTAGGATTATTGACAGGATTATTATAACATTTATTCTTTCCCCAATTATTATATAGGTATTTTTTAATCTAATTTTAACAAA
>JAGKQJ010000198.1 GCA_017898095.1 Bacillaceae bacterium Marseille-Q3522
AATAAGAACACATGTTCCTTTCCTCTCCTCTCGTTTTTAAAATAGTTCTTCACGTTTTCATTTTTAGAAAGCTCACTTTAAAAGCGTCTCCTTAAATTTGTTGTCGAGGCACGAAAACAGAAAGGAGGATTATTATGTTAATACCTTTAAATGACTTTGTTTTTAAAAAAATTTTTGGTGAAAAGAAAGACCGCCACCTTTTGATTGGATTATTGTCCGCGATTCTGAATGAAAAAATTACCAACATAACGATCATGGGAGAAACACTTGAACGAAGCATGAGAGAGGATAAACTGGGAAAATTAGACGTTAAAGCGGAGTTGCCTTTCGGGGAAAAGCTCAATATTGAAGTGCAACTGAAAGATGAGTATAATATGGTTAAAAGAACATTGTTTTATTGGTCAAAACTATATACGGAAGATTTTCAGGTAGGCGGGAAATATCGTGATCTAACAAAAACGATTACGATTAATATTGTAAACTTCTCCTTTTTAAAAGAGCCTTATTACCACAACGTTTTTCATTTAAAAAATGATAACACCAATAATATCTTAACAAAAAATATGGAAATCCACTTTATCGAAATGCCAAAATTTCGTGGCGCAGATCCTGATATCACGAACCCATTAGACCGCTGGCTGTTGTTTTTAGATGAAAAAACGCCCCAAAAAAGTTTGAAAGAGGTGACAAAGATGGATCCGTTAATAAAAAAAGCGGAAAAGAAACTGAACATCCTAAGGCATGATCCGAAAGCAAGAGAACAATATGAAAGTTGGGCCAAACTGTTAAGCGACCATGTTTCAGCATTGGACACGGCGGAAAGAAAAGGAGAGAAAAGAGGGGAAAAAAGAGGAGAAGAAAGAGGCATAGAAAAAGGGAAACTGGAAGTAGCAGCTTCTTTATTAAAATCCGGAATGTCATACGAGCAGATTGCGGAAATAACGGGAATCACTGTAGAGAAAATTAAGAAGATGGTGCAATAAGTCGGGGAATGAACCGTGTAAATTCTAATTTTTGTAATAAGTGAAAGCGCTTATAATTTGATGCAAAAAATTTATAAAAACGCGCATATAAGAGGGGGGGATAGAATGGATTCAGTAATCGAAGAAGCAAAAAGAATGCTCGATACTTACAGAGATGATCGGCAAGCAAGAGATCGATACGAGAGCTGGTTCAAACTGTTAAGCGACCATGTTTCAGCATTGGACACGGCGGAAAGAAAAGGAGAGAAGAAAGAGGCATAGAAAAAGGGAAACTGGAAGTAGCTGTTTCTTTATTAAAATCCGGAATGTCATACGAACAGATTGAGGAAATAACGGGCATTCCTGTGGAAAAAATCAAGAAGCTGGCACATTAAATTTGGCAATCCTGTTGTGTAAGTTGATTATTGAATTTATTTTTATGCTAAAAGATAGTAACAATAAAAATATGAAATGTATGCAAAATAACAACCGAACATAATGAACCTGTCTTTTTATACACAAATCCAAAAAGTAAACCAACAGCAAAAATATATATATGTGACCTAAAACTAAAGAATTCTGCATTGTAAATCCAAATTGGGAACTTTTGATTGCTTTTGCTCCTCTGCCTTGGAAATGATCATTGTCGGCAATATTGGAAAATGCTTTTTTCAGCCGTTGAAACTGCTCTTTTAACGCTTCATATTTTTTCGTCCGTTCTTCCAATGACGACAGCAATGTTTCGGCTTCATATACTTTCATCCCCATTTGTTCCCAAAGCCCCTTTGTGATTATTTATTGGACATTAAAGCAAAGCTGACCTCAGGGGAAAAGGTCAATATTGAAGTACAGTTGAATGATGAGTATAATATGGTTAAAAGAACGTTGTTTTACAGGTCAAAGCTATACACAGAAGATTTCCTAGTAAGAGGAAAATATAAAAAATTAACGAAGACGATAACGATTAACATCATTAACTCCACAATATTAAAAGAGCCCTATTACCTTCATGTCTTCTATTTAAAAGACGCATATTCCAATCATATTTTAACAAAAATTATGGAAATCCACTTCATCGAAATGAAAAAGTTTTGTGAAGCACATCCTAACGTAAAAAATCCATTAGACCGCTGGTTATTATTTTTAGACGAAAATACACCAACTGAAACAATGAAAGAGGTGACGAGAATGGATCCGTTAATCAAAGAAGCGGAAGAAAAGATGGAAATCCTCAAGCACGACCCGGAAGCAAAAGAACAATATGAGAGTTGGTTAAAGCTACTGAGAGACCACGTTTCAGCATTAAGTTCTGCGGAGAGTAAAGGGAGAGAGGAAGGAAGAGAAGAAGGGAGAGAAGAAAGAAATATCGAGATAGCGATTTCCCTACTGAGATTAGGAATGCCATATGAGCAGATTGAGAAAGTAACGAGAATATCGCAGGAGAAGCTCAAAACTCTACTGCAATAAATGGTCTAAAAAAGCCTAAATTATAGAGATTGAATTAATGAAATAAAAACGTTTGAATTATTGAATCGATTTTAACCGTTGAAATTACTCTTTTAGTGCTTCATATCTATTCGTACTTTCTTCCAATGCTGATAACAATGTTTCAACTTGGTATACTTTCAACCAGCCCCCTTTAAGATTATTATTCACTTGCTTTATCCTGCTTTTTGATCAGGCCGATATTAGCACGTGTATCCTCTGGTTTTTTTTCCACAATTTCCGAGATAGTCAGTTGGTATTTTTTACGAGAAAATCTTTCCCATTCAGAAATTTTTCCTTCACTGCAGAGTTAGGGTTCAATATTTTCAGGATTATTCATGAAATAAGATGTAATATCGGAACAAAATGTTTTGTGATACATTAAAACATAGAAGAAAGCGTTTTCTTTGAAGGGGGTAATTGAAAATACTTATTTCACCAATCGGGCTTTTAGGGGCAGTTTATCCCCCACCTAAAATGACTGGTATCACCTCCATTTTTGAGGTGGGGGTATTACTGCCCTTGATCTGCGATAAAGTATCTATTCAGGTGATATAAGTTTTTCCTTTTAAGATTATTGACAGCAATATTAGGATTTTCACCAGTTATTTTAGCTTCTCAATCTTTAAATCTTTTTGCACGTTCAGCATTACTTCACTTACCAGCTGTGACCTTCCGATTCAACCCCGGGTTTAATACATGGGTATTGTGATAAGTTAGTGCTGTTGCTGTGAGCAGTAAGATGGCGGTTACGGCGAAGACGAGCTGGTCGGGGAAAATTCCTCCTAAAAAGCCGCCAAGCATTGGTCCTGTCATGCCGCCAATTTGATTGGCCGTTTGGTTTAAGCCAAAGGCTCTTCCCCGGAAATCCTCCGGCGTTGACTTTACGACAAGACCATTTAATGCCGGGAAGACAGCACAGAAAAAAGCTCCGAAAACAAAGCGCATAATCGAAAATCCCCATATAAATGGGAAGAGGATTTGTGCCACTGTCCCGATTGCCCCGCCTAAAAGTCCGATGAACAAAACTTTATTAAAGCCGACTTTGTCCGCCCATTTTCCCCAAAAAGGAGCAAAGATTGCACTTGCAATCCCCGGGAGGGAGAAAACGATCCCGGCGATTAATGAGGCGTTATCCGAAGATCCGCCAAGTTTTACAATATAGAGAGGGAGGATCGGTTCAATCGTCAGTAATGAGCAAGATGTAACAACTGTAAGGAGCAGAACAAGCATTAAGGAGCGATTTGTCCAAGCTATTTTTAAATCATTTTTAACAGAGCCGCGCTCTTTATTTGGTTTGAAGTTTTCTTCTTTTACCCAAAAAATAATCAGCAGAGTGGAAATGAAAACGATCAAACCAGCAGTTGCAAATGCGAGTCGGTTTCCGACCAGTTCTGCAATAATTCCTCCCAAGAGCGGTCCGACAATTCCTCCTGTGGCAGATGCGGTGGAAATCGTTGAAAGGGCGTAGCCGATTTTATCACTTGGTGTGTTTGTACCTACTAATGCAATTGCTCCGGGAATAAAGCCGGCTAACAATCCTTGCATCGCTCGCAAAACCAATAATTGATACGGGTTTGTAACAAACGCCGCCAGTGTATAAATGATAAAAAGTGAAAACCCTGCGCGGATAATCATCGGTTTTCTTCCGTATTTATCGGCCAATCGCCCCCAAAACGGTGAAGAAAGCGCGCCTGCAAAAAAGGCAGCACTAAATAATAATCCGGACCATATTTCTGTATGTTCATGAACATTCAATTCCAGTAGAAAAATCGGCAAAAATGGAATAACCATAAAAAAACTCGCCGCTGTAAAAAAGACGCCAATCCATAAAATAAATAAATTACGTTTCCAACTTACCATATTTTCGCTCTCCCAGCTGTTATCTATTTTTAAAAAGTTGCATAGAGAAAAGAAAGCGGGATCAGACTGTCGGCTAAAGAAATGTTTCTGCCTGATTCCCGCTATTTTATCATTCCATGCTTGAAAGGATAAGATCTTCGCCTCTAAGCGTAGCGTAGGTGGGATTTTTTAATCAGGTAGGGTATAGTCCCCATCTGAATCCCGCGTTTTGAGTATAATTCATCTTTTTGGGGCATTTATCTAAGTGAAGTTAAGTTGTTTTTTTATGCATGAGAAGTAAGTAATAATCGTTGCCTCAAAAAAGCACAGGGGGGCCAGCTAATCAGAAGGAGAAACGTTCTCCCCCTGATTTCACGGTCCCTCTTACGAATTTTCATCTTGACTTTTGTTAAAAAGTTTCTCTATAAAAATGCAATTGCCCCTTCTATACACTAAAAGCTTTTTTCCAGTTCGTCAACTAAAGAACCGACATAAGCGACAGCTTTTTTAATTGGTTCAGGTGTGGACATGTCGACATTGGCCAGCTTAAATAATTCCAGCGGTGCTAACGTTCCGCCTGCTTTTAATACGGACAACCAGCGATCAACAGCGGGCTGGCCTTCTTCTGCAATCATCTGTGCTGCAGCGGTAGAAACCGTTAAACCGGCAGAATAAGTATATGGATAAAGCCCCATATAATAGTGTGGCTGGCGCATCCACGTTAAACCTGCTCCTTCATCGATTTCCACGGCATCTCCCCAGAAGTTTGACAATAAGTCTAATTTTTGTTCGCAAAGAATTTTTGCGGTAATCGGCGTTCCTTGATCCGCCAATGCATAAATCCGCCGTTGCAGTTCGCCCTCCAGCACATGGGTAACGAAATTATGGTAGTACGTACTGATGGACTGAAGAATGATAAAACGGCGCATTCTCTTGTCCATAGGCTGCTTTAACAAATGCTGTCTTAGTAACATTTCATTCATCGTTGAAGGAGATTCAATACAATACCTTGACGGGCGGGTATTCGTAAGAATCTGATTACGTCCGGCAAGGCTAAAGTGGCCGGCATGACCTAATTCATGTGCAAGTGTAAAAACATTTCTCATCGAATCGGCCCAAGTGATTAAAATATAGGGATGAACCCCGTAAATGCTGGAACAGAATGCTCCTGATCTTTTGCCGACATTATTCGCCTGGTCGACCCAGCGGTTGCTCAACCCTTGCTTCATAATTTCCAGATACTCAGATCCCATAACTTCCAATGCATCAAGGATATATTTTGAAGCTTCCGCAAAAGTAACTTTCGGATTAAAGTCAGGGTCGAGAGGAGCTTTTAAGTCACAAAAATGTATTTTCTCTAAACCAAGTACACGCTGTTTTAGTTTTGCAAAACGGCGCATATGTGGGGCAAGCTCCGTTTGGATCGTATCTAATTGATTATGATACATTTCCACCGTTACTTGTTGTCCCTGTAAAAGCATATCTGTAGCTGATTTATACTTACGAAGGCGCGCTTCGATTACTTGCTTTTTTACTTCTGTCGCATACGTTGCCGCATACGTGTTTTTATATTGATGAAGAGTAGCGGTAAAAGCATCATATGCCTTTCTGCGCAGCTCTGTATTTGCTGATTCTTCGTATTTTGGATATGTATTGAATGTTAATGGAAACTCCTTTCCGTCTTCTGTTGTAAAAGAAGAGAACTGCATATCGGAAGATTTACTTCTTTCATAAATCATATAAGGTGCCCCATGAACTTCACTAAATGCAGCTAACACTTCTTCAACGTCAGGGGTAAGCATATGCGGTTTCAATGCTAAAAGGTCATGGAGAAATTTAGAAAATACCGTTAAACCTTGTTCCTGTTCCAAAAATGTTTTGATCGTTTCATCCGGCAAGCTGAGGATTTCTGAACGAATAAAAGCTGTATCCGCGCTTACATTGGCGATCACACCGGCAACTATTGCAGAGTTCGCTTGATACACAGGGTTTGTTCCATCCTCCGATTGACGTAAATGAGCATAACTTCCGGCACGCATCACCCGTTCATCCAGTGCATCCTTTGCTAACAGGCAGTCCAGTAACGTCTTTGCACTTTCTCCAAGATGCCCTTTAAATTGTGTCACCGTTTCGATATCTTTTTCAATCGCTTTTATTTCTGTCCGCCAATCTTCCTCCGTTTTAAATAAATCAGTCAGATCCCATGTTTGTTCAACGGGAATTTCCTGGCGCGTTAACGTTTTTGCATATTCTTCCGCCACAATGATCCATCTCCTTTTAAATTTTCATATCACTTTTTTCATGATACCATCTGAAAGTCAGGTGGAAAAAATACTGTACTGTCTGCCGGGCAGAACACACCTTTGTTTCAGTGGGGTCAGAGAACTTGTAAACTTGAAAAATTAAATATTTCGTAAATCGAAACTATTCGCCTTTTATTATATACGATATTTACAGATTTTTAAATAGATATTCCTCTTGGTGAATTCCTGTATTGTGGATTATTAGGATATATATGTAAAATAAAACCATTTAACCATTATTGGGATATTGTCTAATTTTTTAGAAAGACATGAATGATTATAAATCGATTTTTTATTTGGAAAAAGCTGATTCTTAAGGCTTCTTTCAAACATCCATGA
>JAGKQJ010000199.1 GCA_017898095.1 Bacillaceae bacterium Marseille-Q3522
TAATTGTATCGTAAACGGTTGATACCCGATAATTTTTGCTTGTTTGTTTTTCAGTAGCAATCTTGCTTTGCGGGGAGAACACGGCATAAGCGGTTCTCCTCGCTTGTTTTTGACGAATACTCGCAAGATTCATCCCTCCTAAGAGTTTGTTTCCCTTCGCTCATGTTGGTTCGCTTCTTACTTCAGGTTGACCGTTCCTTCCCATCAGAACTTTTACCTTGCCTGAACGACAAAAGGTACTAGGGAACCATACCAAGTCGTATTGACATCCGCTACCGCAGGCAGCAGACCTGCGCTTCCCGCAGTCCCAACGTAGTTCGTAAAGAACTTGAGCTAGACAACTAAGGCTTTTATAAGCCCTCACTTCAAAACTCGTTAGAGTTTAAGTGGTGGGTAGTTGACTTTTACGATGTTCAATTTTAAATTGTCAATAAGAGAAGTATATATAACCTGCTAGTGATATTTGTGAGACCAGCGACTAATTGTTTTCCATTAAAAAAACAAGCAGGCACTTCAAAATGGAAATGCCTGCCGAATTCATTTTTACAATCTGTTAGCTTAAAGCTTCTGTTAATACTGGTACAATTTGTTTTTTTCGTGAAACGACACCTTTTAACAGGGCACTGTGGTCAATAAGAGAAACGCTGTAAGCACGTTCTACCGCATCGGCATTTTTCCCGAGCGCTAATGCTTTAGAGTCATTCGTTAAAATATTTGTTACAACAAACAAGAATAAATCAAGTCCTTTTTCTGCGATTAGTTTGTTTATTGCAGCTTCCAGCGCTTCCTTGCGGGCAAACACTTCGTCGGCATCTACCGTATTTACCTGGGCGATTTCCACTTTGCTGCTGCCCATTTGAAACTCTTTGGCATCAAGCGTCAATAATTGTGCGACGGTTTTTTTACTAACATCCGCTCCGGCTTTCAGCATATCCAGTCCGTAAACATTGGCGTCCACATCGGCAATTTCTGCTAATTCCTTCGCAGCTTGTACATCTTCTTCCGTACATGTAGGAGACTTAAATAACAGCGAATCAGAAATAATCGCCGATAACATCAGTCCGGCTATATTTTTTTCAATTGCAATGCCTTTTTCTTTATACAATTTATTTAAGATTGTCGCTGTGCAGCCGACAGGCTCTGCACGATAATATAGCGGATCGCTTGTTTCAAAATTGGCAATCCGATGATGATCGATTACTTCCGCTACCCGGACTTGATCAATATCCGATGCACTTTGCTGCCGTTCATTGTGGTCAACTAAAATAACGGTTTTTGCTTCATTACTGACTGTTTCTACTAACCTTGGTGCTTCCACTTTAAAATAATCAAGCGCGTATTTCGTTTCTTCGTTGATTTCCCCGAGGCGGACTGCTTCCGTTTGCAGACCGAGCTTGTTTTTTAAGTCTGCATAAACGAGCGCAGAACAAATCGTATCTGTATCAGGATTTTTGTGTCCAAAAATAAGTATCTTTTCCATAACTCTGCTCCTCTTTCATATGGTAGATAGATGGAGGTTATCAACCGTCCATGCTATTTTCCATTTTATCATGAATCTTGCTTTTTTATAAGAAATGGTATTGTTTTTTCTGCAAATATAGGTTAATTCGCTTTTTAATAGTAAAAGCGGACGTTGCGAAAAAACCGCAGCATCTTAAAAAACGCTTTACGGTAGTTGGAGAACAGCACTAATTTTGATCGTTATTACATAATCAAGACCAGCAGGAATACTGCTGAATTACAGAAAAAGTATTACTATAAACTGAAAATACAAAAAACCCGTTCTTAAGAACGGGTTTTTCTTTATGCTAGTGACAGGATTCGAACCTGCGACCTGATGCTTACGAAGCAACTGCTCTACCAGCTGAGCTACACTAGCAACGAGCACCTTTTATATTATAAACGAGTTTTTTAACAAGTCAAGCCGTTCTGAGAAAACTTTTTAGTATAGCAAAACGCAAAAAGGTATTTTATTAATACCAAAAAATTCATATTCATTTCAATTGCTGGGAAATTTTCGTTTGTTTTTTACTATTTTCATAACGAATAGTATGATTAAAAATATTGTCCAAATTGTGAGACTATAATATAAGACTTCATTTATTTTTCATTTACATTAGAACATTTCCTACCTTCATTGTAAGGGCTTTTACAGAAAACAATCATTACTTGGCATTATAAAGTGAAACTTCCATCAGTGGGGGTTTTCTTTCATCCCCCACTGATGGTTAGTTGAACCAATCGGGCTTTTAGGGGCAGTTTATCCCCCACCTAAAATGACTGGTATCACCTCCATTTTTGAGGTGGGGGTATTACTGCCCCTTAATCTGCGATAAATAAAAGCACAAAAAATGGGACAAACCAAATCGAAACCGATTTGCCTTGCCCCTCTTTTTTTATAACGCAACTTATTTAATCGTCAGCTTTCCCTCTGCTATTTTCCTTGTTTCATTGCCAAAATCATCGACAACCTTTACTTCAATTTCTGCGCCTTTTGCCTTCAGATTGCCTGGTGCTGTCCAGTAACCGACATAATGTCCCGGTGCTGTTTCCATCATTGGCAATTCCGTTACATTTTGCAGCGAATTTGTCCGCAAATTGGTAAGCGGCATGTGGATGACAAAGGTTGCATCCAGTCCCGGTTCACTATCAAACTCTATTTTCACGGTATCGCCTTTTCTCAATTTTACATCCTCTGTTGGCAAAAGATTCTCAATAACAGGCGCAGTATAATCAGCAAATACCGTGACCCGTTTAACGGTTCGATTGCCTGCTTGGTCAAGTGCAACCACTTTGATCAGATTTTCGCCGCTCTCGAGGATAATGCGTTTTGAATACCTGCCATCTGTTACCGTGGCTAATTGTCCATTTACTTTTACCCATTTCAAATTCGAATCTGCAACTGTTCCTTCCACGGTTACCGTTTCACGGTTCGTTTTTGACTCATTTTCCGGACTGTCAATCGTTAAAGCCGGTTTTGTTTTGTCATAAATAATCGTAACAGGCTCGGATTCATCTGTTGATCCTTGTTCGACAACAGATTTTGCTGTCAGCACATTTTCTCCTTCTGCCAGTGTCAAGTCAACTGCAAATGTACCATCCTCTGCAACTTCCGTTACGGCTGCTTCCGCTCCATTGTTCAGAACTTGAACAGTCGTTGTCGGTGAAGCTGTTCCTTCCACCGTTACTGTTTCCTGGTTCGTATAAGATCCGGTTACCGGTGACGTGATCGTTGGAACTTCTGCTTCATAGCTCACTTGGGCACGGATCATATAATTGCCTTCATCAGCAGGTGAAGGCGACCAGGCACCGCCGACACGTTGCCAGCTGCGTCCGGCATTTGGCCCGTTTTCATCTGTTCCTAATCCAGGCGTATTCGGGTTTGGACCCGTTTGAACATATACCATGTAAAAATCGTCTTCGACGACAATGCCTTGAGAAGACAGGTCAACGACTGTCCACTCGCCATTGCGCAGTGCGGTGCCATCGAACGGACCGGCAATTTTTTGCCCCGGTGCTCCGTCCGTACCGGAAGAATCCCACACTTCAACTTGGAATTCAGTTCCACCCGGTACAGGCCAGTCCTCTGTCCAGAAACGGAAAACTCCTGCAGTCACAATTGCTTTGTCTTTCCCTTCTGCTAAAGACATTTTTACTGCCCAGGAATTCCCTGCATCATAGAAAGCACGGGCATTTTCCGCCGTACCGTCGTCATAGCCGATTTCTCCGCCTGGGTAACTGATAATCGGCACTAAATCAACATTTATTTCCGTTGTTACTCCGCCGCTTACATTTACCTCGATTTCTTGTGCATTGTAGTACGGAGCGCTTATTTTTAACGTATAGGTGCCTTCATATGCAGTGAGATCATAACTGCCGTTCGCATCTGTTTGCACTGGTGTAACAGCTGCATCTTCAACCAGGTAGACGGTTGCTCCTTCTACTGGTTCTCCGGTTGAACTATTTGTCACGACTCCGCTGATGGTTCCTTGCGGTAATTCCTCGAGGACAAAATTAGCCGTTGTGACGCCATCAGCTTCAATATTGACGGTTTGCTGAACCGTATTATAACCATAGGCGCTCGCCTGCAGCGTGTAAGTTCCCGCAGCATGCAACAACGTATATTCTCCGTTGGCCGGATTTGTATTGACGGAGCGTCCTGTTTCCAGCACACTAACCTGTGCACCTATCGGCAACAGGGTCGGGCTAATTTGCTCCTTCACTTCAACCGGGGCAGTTTTTTGCGGTACTGCCGGTTTTAATGCCGCCGGATCCACTTTTTCTTTCTTGGCAATAGCAGCATCCGTTTCTTTTACAATGCCAAGTTGATTACTGCTGCTCTGGCTGCCGGCAATAGAAGTATCCGCCAATTGTACATCATCAATATACCAGCCTTGCCGCAAAACACTGCCGTCTGTTGTGACATTAAAGCCGATATATACCCTTTGGCCGCTGTAAGCAGATAAATCTACTTCCTCCAGCGTCCAGTCCGCTGTTGTTCCATTGTATCTTTCCAACTGTGTCCAGTTTTCTTCATCCGTTGAAATAAACACATGACCATAATCATAGTTATTCTCCAATTCATACCAACTTTGAAATTGCAGGTAGGAAACTCCTTCCGGCAAATCAATTGGCGGCATGACAAGCGTCATATTCGCTCTGTTGTCATACTGGCCTTCTAAATTTGTTGCGTAGACATTTTCACCGGAAACAGCACTTCCCGGTCCGGAAGTCGGAATGCCTAATTCCCAAGAATTATTTTCACCAAAAGAATACCAGCCTGTTGCACTACCTTCAAAATCCTGTGAATATCCTACGGTAATTGCAGGAAGAACGGCTACTGTAAAGTCTTCGCTTGTCACCTCATTATTACCGTAATCATTTATTTTCCAGCGGTAAGTTACATCCGGTGCCGCAATTTGCTCTCCCGGGATCTCCGCCTGAAACTCTCCGGACTTATAATCACCGGATAGTTGTACAGCCTCTGCGTCAACCCAAGCACTGCTTTGATCCAGATATTGTAAAATAACAGATTCAATACTAACATTATCACTGACTTGTACAGTTAATGATAAATCTCTTCCGGCGAATGTTTCAGCAGGAGTCTCATGCTGATAAACTGGTGCTTCTGTATCTTCGCCTTCCTTCTCTACCTGTCCTTCTACAGTTCCAAGCCCGTTTATAATAGAAGAAACGGCATCGAAAGCGTTTACCAGTCCGTAACCGTAGCCATTATTCGGGGATTCCGGGAATGTGGCATCGGTTAACGGCACTGCCGTGTTAATAATGATCTCTTCCAATTCATCGACTGACAGCGACGCATTCACCTGACGCAGTAATGCAACCACTGCAGAAACATGCGGCCCGGCCATCGAGGTCCCGTTCCAGCCTCCTTCATAATTGCTTCCAGGCACAGATGAACGAATATTTACGCCAGGTGCGGAAATATCCGGCTTTATTTCATCATACGGAGACGGGCCTTGCAAAGAAAAGCTTGCCAGTGCATCGTTGATGTCGGTTGCACCTGTCGCAAAGCTTTCCGGATAATTCGCCGGAGTCGCAATCGAACCAGGGCCGCCAGGATTAAATAAAGTTGTATTCCCTGCAGAAAATTCCGGGAAGATATCTGCCGCCCGCCAGTTTTGTACCATTTCCCGATACCATTCGTCGAGCCCCGGGCCGCCTCCCCATGAATTATTGACGACATCCGGTGCCATTTCCGGATGAGGATTTCCGTTCGCATCTTTTGGAGCAAGAATCCATTCTCCTGCTTGCAGTAAATCGGTGTCCGTACCACCTGATGCAGTGAAGGCTTTTACGGCAATCCATTTTGCTCCAGGAGCAACACCAATTTGATTGGAACCGTCAGGTTCAGAACCGACCATTGTGCCCATCGTATGCGTGCCATGTCCTTGATCATCATACGGAACGGTCTGTCCAGCCGTCGCATCAAACCAGTTATATTCATGATTGACTGCATCCGGATTTGCCGGATCATAGCCGCGGTATTTCTCTTGCAATGCAGGGTGATCCCATTGCACTCCGGTATCAATATTGGCAATAACCGTGCCGGTTCCGTCAATGCCCATTTCCCAAACCTGCGGAGCACCGACCCTATCAATATTCCATTCAATATTGGCCGGTTCAGCTGCAGGTTCTGCTACTTGCGGGACACTCACCGGACTTTTATAAAGCTGTCTTGTTTCATTTGGAAGTACTTTTGCCACCGCATCAAAGCTCGCCAGCTTTTCCATCACTTCTTTGGTAGCAGTGACTGCCAATCCGTTTACAATATAATAAGATGTGTAATCCTTCACATTTCCTTTTTGTTTTTCCTCTTCTAAATAGTTAATAAGCTCTTGTTGCGTTGTTTTCGCTGTTGCCCGTAATTCGGATACAATGGCAGATCGCTTTGTGATACTTTTTTGCTTTGCTGATAGCTGTACTTTATTTGCCTTGGCTTCAGCTTCTTGTGCCACTTTTATTGTATCGGTTTGTTCTTTCATTTTTAGTAAAAAGGTTACCTTGTCACTTTTTTCGTCAAACTGTTTAAGAAGCTTGTCGTTAATTTTTGCACTTGTGTCGACCATAGAAGTGTGGGGTTTTCCCTGTACTTCCGTTGTTGCCGCAATTGATAGATTCGGTGTTAGTAAAGATAGCACCAAAAGTATCGCTGCGATTACTTTCGTTGCTTTTGCAGCTTTTCTTTTTGTCTTCATTTGCCTTCCTCCTATTTAACTTGTAAAAAAGAAATAAAGTTCAGAGGTTCCCCCTTTTAATAAGATTCATCAAATTATTTTTTTGATGTTCTTTTTACTATAAAAGGAGCAGATTAAGAAATTTGTCGAAATCGGACAACTATTATGACAATTCCCCAAAATTGATAAAAAAGTATGATCTC
>JAGKQJ010000019.1 GCA_017898095.1 Bacillaceae bacterium Marseille-Q3522
TATAATTATACAGCAAAAAAGGCATATACCCCTTAAAAATAATTGGGGCATATGCCTTTTAAAATTTAGCCTAAGTTAAGGACTCTGTTGATTGGAGTGGAAGGCGGCGAAGACTCCTGCGGGAGTATGGGACAGGGGAGACCCCGCAGGCGCTTCAGCGCCGAGGAGGCTCCCCGAACCGCCCGCGGAAAGCGAAGCCGCCTGGAACGGAAATCAACAACTAGGTTTTAACACATTTCAAAATTTAAGGGACTTTTTCAGTGCCCTCCAAGATAGGCATCTTTTTTATGAAAATTTTAAAATTCCAACAAAAATGTGTTGCTTTAAATGCGAAGCAAGAAGATCGGGCAAATGCAGCTTTACCAACCTCGTACGGATCCATTTTAAATGATGATGCCCACGCTAAACTCGTTATTCTCAGGCATATTTTTGTTCCCCTTCATTGCGGAAAAAACTGCTCATTGCATGGAATACATCTGCTTTTTGCTTCAAAATATAATATCTGAATTTCTCATTTTTAATATTCCGGTAAGCTGACATTAAAGTTGAACTGCGATTATACTGGTTGACCTCTCCGTAGCCAAACAGGTTGCTTTTTTCCATTAAGTCCTCCACAAGCTTTAAACAACGTGCGTTATCGGAAGTTAAATTATCGCCATCGGAAAAGTGGAACGGATAAATATTATAGCGGATCGGATTATATTTTTCATCAATCAGTTCAAGTGCTTTGCGGTAAGCGGAGGAACAAATTGTTCCCCCGCTCTCCCCTTTCGAAAAGAAATCTTCTTCCGGTACCACCTTTGCTTCCGTATGGTGTGCGATAAACTCAATTTCGACTGTATCGTATTTTGTACGCAAAAACCTTGTCATCCAAAAGAAAAAGCTTCTTGCCATATATTTTTCCCAAATCCCCATTGATCCGCTTGTATCCATCATTGCCAGCACTACTGCTTTTGAGTCGGGCTTTACCACTTCATTCCACGTTTTGAATTTTAAATCTTCTTTGTAGATAGGATGAAAACCCGGTTTTCCAGCCATTGCATTGCGCTTAAAGGCGGTCATCATCGTTCGTTTCTTATCGATATTCCCCATTAATCCAGTCTTGCGGATATCATTAAATTCAATATCCTCCACTAATAACGCGGACTCTTCTTTTTGTTTTAAATTAGGAAGCTCTAACTCTTTAAACAAAGCCTCTTCCAATTCCATTAAAGAAACTTCCGCTTCAAAATATTCTTCCCCCGGCATATCTCCGGCACCCTGGCCTTTTCCAGGTCCCTTTTGACTCTCTGTTCCATCCCTGGCTACGATATCACCTATTTCGCTTTCGCCGTTTCCCTGTCCTACGTGCTTATTTTTATCATAATTATATCGAATTTTGTATTCATCAAGGGAGCGAATCGGGATTTTTACAACTTGTTGGCCGTTAGACATGATGATACTTTCTTCAGTAATCAAATCAGGCAAGTTTTGACGGATGGCATCCTGAACTTTTTCCTGATGGCGCTTTTGATCATCATGTCCTTTCCGATGGAGGGACCAATCTTCCTTTGAAACGACAAACTGATGCTCCATTTCTAAAGCCCTCCTTATAAATATTTAGTTTCACATTTCATTCTTTTTTGCATACTATACAAGGGAGTGTTAAAAACTCTATTCTCTTTTCTGGAAAAATATCTCCTAAAAAAGAAAGAATGGCTTATTACCATTAAATAGAAATAACAAAAATGATGATTACCTTATCTTATGCATGAACTCAAATTAATTTACTAAATATAAAGATAATTGGGCTATTAAGATAATATTTTATTATGGATATTTAAGCACCGCTCATAAGGAAAAAATAAAAAAGAGCCGGTAAAGGCCTCTTTCTTTGTTTATCGATTTAACAAGCTGCCGACATAACGCAGTAATTCATTAGCAGAGGTCGAATTGTAGCCATGCTCATCAATCAATCTTGCCACTACCTCATTAATTTTCTTCAACTGCTGTTCATTTGGCGTTTTAGTGGAAGTGGTAATTTTAACAACGTCTTTAAGATCGGCAAACAATTTCTTCTGAATCGCTTCACGGAGCCGGTCATGTGAATTATAATCAAAGCGCTTGCCTTTGCGGGCATACGCTGAAATCCGGATCAAAATTTCCTCGCGAAAAGCTTTCTTTGCATTTTCAGAAATACCAATCTGCTCTTCAATGGAGCGCATTAATTTTTCATCCGGGTTGATTTCTTCGCCTGTTAATGGATCGCGCAGTTTCACTTTATTGCAGTATGCTTCTACATTATCCAAATAATTATCCATCAACGTTTTCGCCGATTCCTCATAGGAATACACAAAAGCTTTCTGCACTTCCTTTTTGGCTAGATCATCATATTCCTTCCGTGCCAGAGAAATAAAATTCAAATATTTCTCTTTTAATTCTGTTGTTATAGACGGATGCTGTGAGAGTCCATCCTTTAAAGAGCGAAGTACATCCAATGCATTGATCGAAGTAACTTCTTTTCTGATAATGGTGGATGAGATGCGATTGATCACATAACGCGGGTCAATCCCGCTCATGCCTTCGTCAGAATATTCTTTTTTTAATTCTTCTAAATCTGCCGAATTATAGCCTTCGACACTTTCCCCATCGTAGAGGCGCATTTTTTTTACTAGGTCAATATCGCCTTTTTTCGGCTCTTTTAATCTCGTTAAAATAGTAAACATCGCCGCAACTTTTAATGTATGCGGTGCAATATGCACTTCTGCTACATCACTTTCTTGAATCATTTTATTGTATATTTTTTCTTCTTCGGTTACTTTCAAATTATAAGGGATGGGCATGACAATTATTCTCGAATGCAACGCTTCATTTTTCTTATTGGCAATAAATGAACGGTATTCTGTTTCATTGGTATGGGCGACGATTAATTCATCGGCAGAAATCAGGGCGAATCTTCCTGCTTTGAAATTGCCTTCTTGTGTTAATGAGAGAAGGTGCCATAAAAACTTCTCATCGCATTTTAACATCTCCTGGAATTCCATCATTCCCCTGTTTGCTTTATTCAGTTCTCCATCGAAACGATACGCGCGCGGGTCCGATTCGGAACCGTATTCGGCAATCGTTGAAAAATCAATACTGCCGGTTAAATCGGCAATATCCTGGGACTTTGGATCGGAAGGACTGAAGGTGCCGATTCCAACACGGCGGTCCTCGGAAAATAATATTCTTTCGACAATGACGTCTTCAATCCGTCCGCCGTATTCCTCTTCGAGACGCATTAAATTAAGCGGTGATAAATTGCCTTCTACCCGGATACCGTATTCATGATAAAAGTCTTCACGAAGATGCTGCGGAATCAAATGAAGCGGATCTTCATGCATGGGGCAGCCTTTTATCGCAAAAACGGACCCGCGCTCTTTTCGGGAATATTCCTCCAGTCCTCTTTTTAACATTGTGACAAGCGTCGATTTCCCGCCGCTGACAGGACCCATTAACAGCAATATCCGTTTTCTTACATCCAGTCTTCGCGCAGACGGATGAAAATACTCCTCCACGAGTCTTTCCAACGCCTCTTCTAGACCATATAATTGATTACTGAAAAATTTATAATGTTTTTTGCCCTTTATTTCCTCTACACCAGCGTCTTTGATCATATTATAGACACGTGAATGTGCCGACTGGGCAACCCATGGCTTTTCTTTAACAATCTCTAAATATTCTGCGAACGTCCCTTCCCATTGTAACTTTTCCTCTTCGTGCCTGTGCATTTCAATTTTTTTTAATATATCCATATGGACCTCCCCCTGTCGGATTATCAGAGACGATTAATATACTGTATGCGGCTCGTCAATTGATCATGCAAACCAATCTTTGGTTTTTGACTTGTTTAAGATGCCATATTGATAATGTTAAAAGTAAAATAAGTGAAAAACTAAAAAGGAATGGCCCACTAAATCAATGGATCATCCCTTTTTATGTGATTCCCCTGTAATTAAGCATAGGAGGAATTTTCACAAAACTATTTTAAATCAAAAAATTTCTGTTCAACAAATTCTTTCATATACTTGCGTCTAGGTGTTTCTAACATATTTGCCATTTGTCCTGTCCATGTATCTTTGCGTTTGCCGACCGTCCTTTTATCATAATAAGCAGAAATAATTTCATTGTATTCTCCGAGTTGCTTCTCAAAAAGTTGTTTGTCTCGACTATATTCATTTTCATGATAAATATGTTCAAATGGCAGTCTCGGTTTTGGGGATCCTTCTCTTGACCGATCGGGATAGCCGACTGCAATACCGAATAACGGAAGTACATAAGCAGGCGTTTTCAACAGTTCACTTACTTTTTCTAAATTATTCCGTATCCCCCCAATGAAGCAGATACCAAGTCCCATTGATTCTGCGGCAATTGCAGCATTTTGTGCCGCTAACGCCGTATCAATTAACGCAATCATAAATCTTTCCGTGCTTTGCAGTGATTCCGTAACATCCTTATTTTCCAGCTCTCCGATGAGTTCATGCCTGTGTAAATCGGCACAAAAAACAAAAAAATGACCGTTTTTTTCTACATATGCCTGGTTTCCTGCCACCTCAGCCAAATGCCTCTTCTTTTCCGGATCGGAAACACCGATAATCGAATATGCTTGAATGAAACTCGAAGTAGAAGCCGCTTGGGCAGAAGTAACAATTGCCTTGACTTGTTCAGACGTTAATGGCTTATCTTCAAATTTACGAACGGATTTATGTGCTAAAAGTGTTTCCATCACTTGATTCATTGTCTGTCACCAACCCTATTATTATAAAGTGAAACTTCAATTTTGAGGCGGGGGTATTACTGCCCCTTAAACTTATTTTCCCAATATACCGCAAAGTGATCTCGTTTCAGCAGGCTGAAACTTTGGAAAAATCAGATGGGAACTCTATCACACCCGATTGGTAAATTTCACCTGTTTTTGCTTTGAGGTGGGATTCTTAACCCTTAAACCATTTTTACT
This sequence comes from Bacillaceae bacterium Marseille-Q3522, assembly GCA_017898095.1. GTDB lineage: Bacteria > Bacillota > Bacilli > Bacillales > Cytobacillaceae > JAGKQJ01. The sequence goes on from JAGKQJ010000019.1 coordinate 4,976, forward strand.
TTCACTTTCTAGTCATTATAGGCTATAATTGTGTCAAATGAAAGCGATTAAGATTCTCATTACTTGTTAAGGAGGCTTTGTAAATGAAACTCACCATTATTCTTTTAGTGATGGCCACTTTTTTAGCAGCTATCTTCACTGCCGGTTATAATGATAAGCCCGGTCTGCGAAAAAAGAATACGAATTCATAACAAAATACCACACCTGACAATGGGGGCGGGCTAACTCATTAGTCAACTACCCCCCACACTTAACACCCTTACGGATTGTTTGAAGTGGGGGCTTGTGTCTGTCGAATATAGACAGTGCTTCTGCCCTCGCAGAAAGCAACTACACTCATTCCTACCCAGTAGTGCGAACGGTTGTTGAGTCCTCCTACCTTAGAGTGGTGGAACATAAGGACGGTTGACTTCGCCCCTACTGCAAGAGCTATACTCCTGTAGTAACTGCACCAATATATTCGATACCTTTACGGTGCAGATGACGGCAATTCCTCCCCACCTTAACGTTGGGCTGCGCCCTGCACACGTTTGAAGATGGGGTATCCTTGCCGATTTTAGATGAATTCACGAGTGTGCGCCCGCCCGATTTTAGCCTTGTTCTTAATGTATTTTTGAATCGTTTCTCTGTTGACGTCTCCAATGGGAACAAGCAAAATATCCGTCACTGCAAAAGTTCGTTCTTTCCAATAATTCCTTATTTTAAATGCAGGTAATTTTGCTGCCGCAGCGCTTCATACACCATAATTGCCGCAGTATTGGACAGATTTAAAGCACGGACATGATCATTCATCGGAATTCGCAGGCTGTGATCCTTATTCTTTTTGATAAAATCTTTTGGCAATCCTGTTGTCTCTTTTCCAAAGATAAAATAATAATTTTTATCCGTATTGCTGTAATCAAAATCAGAATGCGCTTTTTCCCCAAATTTCGTTAATAAATACATTTCCCCGTCTTGATTTTTTGCTAAAAATTCTTCTAAAGAATCGTAATATATTATATGAACAAACTTCCAATAATCTAAGCCGGCACGCTTTAACATTTTGTCATCAGTGGAAAAGCCGAGCGGACGAATTAAATGCAAAGTCGTATCGGTTGCAGCACAGGTTCTCGCAATATTCCCAGTGTTTGCCGGTATTTCTGGTTGATATAAAACTACATGCAATGGCAAGATTTTCACCTCTATAATAAACGAATACTTCGTTATTATAGCACGAATATCTCCCTATACATAGTGATGCAAAAACAAATTTGATACACTTCATTACATATTCTTTAGGAGAAGTATGAATGAAAATCTCATTTTAAAGAAAAAACGAAGGATAAACAAGAAGAAAAAGAACCACTGTAAGCTAACAGCGGTCAAGATAGTTGAACATTTTATTTTATTGAATCAAGCTTACTATCCAAAATAGATAGAAAAACATATTGAATATTTTCGGTATAGGCGGTTGAGTCTTCGTATGACCAATAACGCATGCGGCTGTTTGTTGTATTGGCATTGACAAGCGGCATGCCGGATGCATCCTTCTCTGTGACAATCGTTGTATGATCGAAACGGCCATTTCCTTGAAAATCGTAACAAATGACATCCCCAATAATCAGTTCCTCGGGATGCTGAACAATCTTTGCACGCAGACCTTTTTTGGCATTTGGCAGATAATGACGAAAGGCATTGGCGACAGTCCAGCTATAGCTCCAGCTATTGTTTTGCATCCACCAGCCTTTTCCTTGATGTGGATATCCGGTCATTGGTGCCCCGCCGGCACGAATACATTGGGATACGTAATTTGTGCAATTAACAGAAAAACTTTTGTATGCCGGATTGTGGTCGTTCCACCATCGTTCTGCATATTGGACTGCTTTTAACCGGTCATATGTAAATAGAGCCCGCTCCGTTTCCTCAAGGGAAACTGCAGAGAGCGAAGGCGATGCTTCCGTATCGGATGATAACTCTCCTGCTGTTTCTTTATCTTCAAAAAATTTGCCCTTGTAAAAGGAAGCAATCCGCTCCTCCGCCTCTTCTTCTAGATAAAAATGATCTTTCTGCTTAATTACATATTGCAAATGAACCCGGTAAGAAACGATATCTGTATGCTTTTCGTTTTTTACGCCCGTAATGGAACTTTTTGCTTTTACTTTGACAAATTCTCCGCCTCTTTTTGCTATTAATGCCCTTTTCAATCTTGTTTTTGTTTCCATCTGCCGAGTATTTCTTAATCCCCCTGTTAATTGCTCTAATCTTTGTTGTATATGATGTTGCAGCTTTTCTTTTATCATCCTGTCCGCTCCTTTCCGGCAATCTGTCTTTATATATATGAAAGGAATGAGATTTTCATCAAAGTATCAGCAAATTAATTTCAATATCTAAGTATCGAAAAATAAACCACAGTTGCAATATACTTTTCGGAATCCAACGGAAAACTTAAAATGATCCGTCAGTGGATTATTTTAAATGCTCTTCATCTGCAAAAAAAAACCACAGTATTAGTTACTGCGGAATATTAAAAGAACTATTTTCCCTTCATAATCAGCGACAATCCCTTCTCTATTTCTGCCAATACTTGTGGTTCTTTTTCGTTAATACCGGCACTTTCCAAAACCGGCTTCGCCTTTTCACCTGCTATTTTGGCAACCGCCCAGGCCGCTGTGCCGCGAATTACCGGGCGTGGATCTTCTTTTAAGATCTCTATTAATTCTGGCAAGACTGCTTCTTCTTTAAAATGTGCCAACGCGATAATCGCGTTGCGTTGGATCGGTTTTTTCCCTCTCCATGAGCCGGAAATAGAACCGAACTTCTCTTTGAAGGTACGATTACTTATTTGCAGCAGCGGCTGAAGAAGAGGCTTTGCTACTTCCGGATCCGGTTCCATTTCTTCATGAAAATGAAAATCGATCCCTTTATTTTTTGGACAAACCGTTTGACAAGTATCACAGCCATATAAGCGATTGCCGATTTTTTCCCGATATTCAGCAGCTATGAATCCTTTTGTTTGTGTTAAAAAAGCGATGCAGCGTTTGGCGTCTAATTGTCCCCCTTGAACAAGCGCTCCTGTCGGGCAGGCTTCCACACATTTATTGCACGTTCCGCACTGATCTTCGATAGGAGCATCAGGTGTAAATGGAATATTGGTTATCATTTCTCCTAAATATACATAAGATCCAAATTCAGGGGTTATGATCGCACAATTTTTCCCGCTCCAGCCGATTCCGGCTCGTTCGGCAACGGCACGATCTGATAATTCGCCAGTATCTACCATCAATTTTAATTTGGCATCCGGTACTTTTTCTGTTAAAAATGCTTCCAGCTTTTTCATCCGCTCCTGCAGCACAACATGATAATCTTTTCCCCATGAAGCCCGGCAAAATATCCCGCGGCGTTCTCCTTTTTTACCGGATACTGTCTTTTTCATTTTAGCCGGATATGCAAGGGCAATCGAAATAATCGAATTTGCTTCATCCATTAAAAGCCGGGGATTAACCCGTTTTTCAATGTCCGGTTCTTCAAAACCGGATTGATAGTGTAATTCCTGCTGACGAATAAGACGGTTGCGCAATTCCGTAAATGTATCTGCTGCTGTAAAACCGATTTTATCAATGCCAATTGATTTACTATAAGCGATGACATCTTTTTTCAGTTGTCCGTAATTCACGTTTCTCCTCCTTTCTCCCCAAGCCTTTTTCTATTAGAAAGGGTTTTAAACCTCTATTTTTTATATTTATTCACTTATATGATAAACTAATTTTATTGAAAAAGGAGGTGAAGATAATTGGAAATTCATGTTTCTCCTATCATATATGAAATCATTCCTGCATTCAAACTGGGGATCCTGGAATATGAGAATATAACGATATCACAATCTCCGCAAATGTTAACAGGCAGACTGCAATTACTACAGGAAAACATCTTTTTTGAATTGGAAAATAAAAATGTGCCCGAACTGCCGGGAATCATGGAATGGCGTCAGCTTTTCAAAAAATTCGGCAAAGATCCGAATCGTTACCGCCCTTCTGCAGAAGCGTTATTTCGCAGAGTAAAAAAACAGCAGTTTTTACAGCCTGTCAATAGTGCGGTAGATGTCAATAATTTCTTTTCCCTTCATTATGAAATTCCCTTAGGTTTATACGATAAAAGTGCGCTACAAGGGGATATTGCCATCCGTTTAGGCGATGAGCATGAAGAATATGAAGGTTTAAACGGCAGGAAAAATTCATTACATAATTTGCTTATTTCAACGGATAATGCCGGTGCGTTTGGCAGTCCGTTTGTCGATTCAATACGAACTTCCATTAATGAAGAAACCGTAAATGCTATTCATATTCTGTATATACGACCATCTTTAGAGAATGAGGAATGCACGAAAATCATTCAATCTGTAGCCAAAATGTTTACGCAAATACATGGAGGTGACTGCAAAACAAAATTAATATCCCAATTATAATATTAAGTAGATAATTGCTAAAACCGAAAAGTTTCATTCGAAGTTATCAACAGCTTAAGATTTTAAAACAGTAAAAAACGCAATGCTTCGTTGCTTTTAAAACGAAACACTGCGTTGTTAACGAATATGTATGTGGACACCGTGGAAAAAAGATTTCTTATCTTTCTCCAAAGAAAGCATCCAGTCCTCAAAATAAATCAGATTCTCTGCAGCCGCTTACCAATTTTATGATACCATAAATCCTCAAGCTTTTCATAGTTGTGTTCAAATATTTATGCAGCTGCAGCGGTTTGCGTTCGGTGTGCTCCCCATTGATAATTCCTATTTTGTTTTCTGCTGAAAGGCTGCTGGAAATTCTTCGGCTGAACCATATCGGGCGGCGGCTTTAAATGGATGATTTGTTTCTGTGCCAATGGTTTTGGCGAAGCGGAGTGCTCCAGAAACGGATAATCCCTCCAGCATAAAAATGGTTGCTTTCGCATATTTTCCATTCTTCTGCCGGTCGGAATCATTACAGGGGTTTCACTGCAGCCGCTGCCATTGTTTCGGTGCAGAGCATCCCCTTGGTGGGGATGCTCACACGCTGTCACAAACGGCCCACACGCCGTTTCAGCGGTTGCAGTGGTGTCTATGGCTTCATCGGGACAGCTATCGCTTACAGGGGCAAAGCTGGGTTCCATGTCCTCTGCGCAATTTTCTGTATGGAGGGTATCGGCAAAGACATCCTCCTGAATGGCTTTCATGAGCGACAGCTTGGAAAGGTTCCGTTCCGCCGCAAGGTCAATATAAAATGAACGCTGCTCATCGGTTTCGCAGCACTCCAGTATCACGGAGTTTTGTGTCCAGCCAAGGGACTGTGCCCTGCTCATAAGAGCCGGGCTGTTTTCATAAGTGCGGTAAAAGTCACGCATCCTGCGAAGATTGCGAAGAGAGAAGCCCTTCAGCGATGGAAATCGGTCAGCGAGCATTTCGGCCAAATGCGGGATAAACGCCTTTTCACCCTGACAGCAGATGCATTGGCCAATCCGTGTATAAAGCTCCAGCAATGCCCGATTGCAGGGCTTCTCGTCTTTTTCATAGCATTTAGCTACCGCAGAGGCAATCTGTTCCAGATACAGGGCGCTGTTCTTTTTCAACGCTTTCATAGACTTCTCCTTTCCGGCTCCGTGGGAGCCTGTTTTTTATGTACCCGGCAGAGCAAGCTCCGCCGATGAAATGTTTGGAATTGTTAGTAGCTTTGTTTCATTTCAAGGCCGCCGTCCTGTTGTGTAGTTGCTTCATCCATATGAACGCCCAGCCGGTTGGGAAGATAATCACTCAGCCAAGTGCCGCCGAAAGCACTGTGTGACTGCAAACGCCATATGGCGAGCTTTCCCATATGCAAATCCACATTTTCCATAGAAAACAGCAGATTGGTGCAGCCGTCATGCTCAAAAGCGAAAACCTCCTTGAAGGTATCGCCGTTTTGCAGGATACCTTCCTGTGTCAGCAGCTCGTTGATGCCGTTTACCCATTCTGAAAGCTCCCCGCCGCAGCCTTGAAGAATCAATCCTTCACGGTCTGTCATGGCGCGAAGCTCACTTGTCGTAATCCATTTCACGGCATGGCCTCCCTTCATTCCATTTTCATGCCGAACTGCTGAGTAGGACTTTCCTCCGGCTCAGACGGCGCCGGACGTGAAAGCACCGAGAAGCTGTCCTCGCCGGGAACGACGCCAAGAGTGCGCCCATTGTCAAAGGTGCAGTGAAGCGTGCCAATGTCATCCACAAAATTTACCGTCCCTTCCGTACCCGGCGCAATGGGGGCGTAGGGATCGTCCATACTGTCGAGGCGGATACGGGTTCCGCTGGGATACCGCTCCTTCATCCGCTGTGCTTTTTGGTAATCGAAAAACATTCTAATTCCTCCTGATAAAAATTTGCGTTCAGTTACTTATTGGTGTATAGAAAATCAGGCACGGGATATTTCCCCGCACCTGATTGCCGTTGTCCTTATATGATCTGCTCAAGCTCTGTTCCATCCTTGAAACGGATGAGCAGTTTTTCTTCGCTGAGTACCGTGATGGAGCCAATGAGCTGACGCACCGTGACTTCGTCAAAAGTGGTGATACCGGTGTCCACCGATTCCAGCTCGGCGGCAAGCTGCTCCGCACGCTCGTCCGCCTGTTCGGTATCCTGCCGATTTTTCTCCAGCTCGCTTCGTTTTGCCACCAGTGCGGAGAATTCCATGCTGACCTTTTTTAGTTCCTCGTCGTATTGGGTGGAATCCGCTCCTACGGCGGCAGCAAGCTGGAGAAGCCTGTACTGCTGTTCCCGCAGTTGGGACAGCCTGCTGTCGATGGCTGCGAGGCTGGTTTCGCCGTTTTCCGGCAAAAGGGCAGTTCGGATGCTGTCCTGTAGAATCGCTTTCAAGCTCTTTTGGCTGAACATTTCGTTCATGGCGCTGACCACCGCAGTGTGAATCCGGCTTTCCTCCAGCGTGGGGGCGTCCTTGCAGAACTTTTTGCCGTTCTCCAGACGGTTGATGCACCGCCACACGATTTTTTTGCCCTCCGGTCTGGTCCATGTCACCCTGCGGTAAGGGCTGCCGCAGTTCCCGCAGGATAACAGCTCGGTCAGCACATATTTGCCGCTGTATTTGGCAAGCTCAGTTTTGGCTGCGGCGCTGACCTTTTTCAGGCTGGAGCGCCGTGCCATTTCCTCCTGCACCCGTTGAAAGGTCAGCCGGTCGATGATGGCGGGATGACTGTTCTCCACGTAGTATTGGGGCAGCTCGCCGGTGTTCTTCTTGGTCTGTCGGGTGAAAAGGTCGGCAATGTAGGTTTTCTGGAGCAGAGCGTCCCCCATGTATTTCTCATTTCGAAGCATCCCTCGTATCACGCCGTCATTCCACTTTTTATGCCCTCGCGCCGTTTTGATGCCGTCCGCCTCAAGGTCTGCGATGATTTTGGCAACGCTGTGTCCAATCAGATACCGTGAAAAAATTCTGCGGACGATTTCCGCTTCCTCCGGGTCGATTTCAGGCAGATTGTTCTCACCTCTGCGGTAGCCTAAAAATCCGGCATAGTGGAAGTAAACCTTGCCATCCTTGAAATTTTTGCGATGTCCCCAGCGGATATTACCGCTCATGGACTCACTTTCGGCCTGTGCCTGGCTCATCATAAAGGTGAGGATCATTTCATTGTCCATGTAGAGAGTGTTGACATTTTCCTTTTCAAAGAAGACGCCCACGCCCATCCGCTTGAGCCTGCGGACATAATCCAGACCGTCCAGCGTATTTCGGCAGAACCGAGACACCGATTTGGTTATAATCAGATCCACCTTACCCTTTTCACAGGCTTTGATCATCCGCAGGAAATCCTTGCGCTTTTTGGTGGAGGTTGCAGTTTTGCCCTCGTCCGCAAACATATCCACCATGGTCCACTCCTGCTGGGCGGCAATCTTCTCAGTGTAATATTCAATCTGCGCCTGATAGCTGTCGAGCTGTTCCTCGGAGCTGGTGGAAACGCGGCAGTAGGGCGCTACCCGCAGGCGCTGTTTGCGGATATCCTTTTGGGTATGTTTCGGGTCGGCGGGGATTACCGTGACTTTTCTCACTGCACTTTCGGGCATTTTGCATCCTCCTTTCCCTCTGCTTCAAGAGTTTTTCCGTTGATGAGCCGCAAGCGGAGACCTCCGTGGGCGGTAAATTGAATTTCCTGCACTGCGGTTGTGAAAAGCTCTCTGAGAAGTTCGGCATTGATATATTGTGTAAAGATTTTTTCCTTTAGTTTCTGCATTTGATAGCAAGGCTTAGAATCAGGCAGTCCGCTGTATTGCTCGGCGGCACAGGCCAGTATCAGCATTTTGGTATACTCCGGTCCCGGCTCCGCTTTGTTCAGCTCCCGGACAACCTCGTTCCGGATGCGAATTGCCTCCAGTGTGGGTTCCGCTGTTCTGCACGGAATGGGCCAGTCTAAGAGGTTCGGGGTCTGCGCCAGCACATTCAGCCTTTCGGATAAGGCTGCGCGGATGTCCTCGTCCTCTATGTAACGGCGGTTGGTACAACCCTCCTTTTCGCAGTACCAGCGGGGCTTTCCCGCCGCTCTGGTATCGCGGAGCATCCTGCCGCCGCATATGCCGCAGACTGCCTTTTCCCGGATGGGCCCGATGTAGTCCGGGCAGGGTGTATAGGTGTTCTTTTCTCCCCGAACGAGTTGGGCACGCAGAAAGGCTTTCGGCTCAAGGATGGGGGGATATTCCTTTTCCCCAAGATAGCGTTCGTTTTCGAGGATGCGCTTGACCATGTGCTTGTTCCATTCGGCGGTGTGGCTGTGGTAGCGAATACCTCGCTTCATCATCTCAGCGGCAATTTTACTGTAGGCCATGCCGTCCGCATAAAGTCTGAAAATCTCTTTGACCGCCGCCGACTCCGTGGGATTGCACTGCAACTCTCCCTTTTTCATGGTGTACCCGAAGGGGATTTTTCTCTGCCATGCCATATTACCGCACCGTCCTTTCCATGCTTTCTTTTAGCATCAGACCGTTGTGAAGGCTGATACTCATCGCTGTTTCCGAGGAGATGATGATGTTCTCCACCAGCATCTCAAATACTTCCTCCGTGAATTCCTCCAGATAGTCAGGGCTGTCCTCCAGATAGTCCAGCATGGCTTGGGTCGCTTTGATCTGACTGTCCTCACCGTTAGCCTCCATAATGCGGCGGCGTTGACGACGCAGTTCCCTGAGCTTAAAGTCGATTTCGCCGGTTTGGGATAAATAAAGAGCAGAATCTACATATCCCTTCGACTTGAGTCGAACAAGAACGAGATTCTGCTCGGTGAGCTGGGCGATTTCTTTGTCGATATCATTGATTCTGCGGTTGGAGCGAAGCTCCTTTTCCCGAAGCTCGGTCAGCTGAGATAAAACCGGGGACAGGATTTGTTTACGATGCCGTTTCAGCTTGTGGTACATGCGGAGGATTGCCGTGACAATCTGTTCCTCCGGTATCTGTGAGGTGGGGCAAAGGTCTTTATCCCGGTCATGCCTCCGGCAAGTCCAGTAGACCTTTTCATTGACGATTTTTCTGCGAAACAGGGTTCCGCAGCTTTCACAGCGGATTTTCCCTGCCAGCAGTGCGGAGGAAGCCGGTCTGTTGCCCTGATTCCGTCGGCTTTCCATCAGTGCCTGCACCCGCTGAAAGTCCTCCTTGGAAATAATCGCCTCATGGCAGTTCTCTACAAAGTATTTCGGTTTCTCACCCTTGTTACGCACCTGCCGGAACGGGATTTCGTTGGTGGCAAAGCTCTTTTGCCAAAGCATATCTCCGGTGTAGGCGATGTTGGTAAGGATGTAAACTACGGTGCTGGGATGCCAGACGGTTCGCCCTTTTGTGCGGGGGATGCCCGCTCGGTTCAGCTCGTCTGCGATGTCGCCCTTTCCCTGACCGCTGAGATAAGCGGCATAAATGCGGCGCACCACTTCGGCCTGTTCGGGAACAATCATTAGAGTGCGCCCCTCCAGCCTATAGCCATAAGGCTCGGACGGAGAGAGGTAGTCGCCTTTTTCCATGCGGATGCGGACGCTGATTCGCATATTGTTTGCGTGGTTCTGTGACTCCATCTGTGAAAAAGCGCCGTAGATGGTGGCGATCTGCTCCGACGTCATCTTGCCTGTGTCGATGTTTTCTTTCTCAAAGTGGATGGAGATGCCCAGCCGAAGAAGCTCCCGCACATACTGGATGTATTCCTTGGTGTTTCTTGCGAAGCGGGAGATGGATTTGACGAGGACGCGGTCGATTTTTCCGTTCCTGCAGTCTTGAATCATGCGGTTGAATTCCTCCCGCTTGCTTGCCACAAGGCCGGAGATGCCCTCGTCGGCATAAATGTCCGCCAGCTCCCAGCCCTCCTGCGAAGCGATATGCCGGGTGTAATAATCTACCTGTGCGATGTAGGAGTTTTGCTGATCTTCCGAATCGCTGCTCACACGGGCGTATGCCGCCACACGGAGCTTTGCAGTTTCCGGCTTTCTCGCTTGTATCAATGTAATTTTGGGCGCTTCCGCCGATGTTGAATTGAGTTGATACATCTTTTTTCCCTCCTTTCAACGACATACACTACCACACCTCCCGGCATATAGCTACTGAATAGTTGATAATATTGAGAAAACAATTCCGGGCCTCAGCAGGGAGCGATAATGGTGGGGCGCAGCCTGCGTTCCAAGTCTTTTTTGATCTGTTCAAGCTCCTTGTCCGTCATGCTATTGGCGGCTACAAGCCGTGTGAGCTGCTGCAGAGCGGCAGCGTACATCAAATTATCGGATACCTGTGCATTGGTCATGGCGTTTCCCTCCCTGATAGAATAGGCGCCGGAGCAAGTCCAACGCTGATTGCCAGTGCCTCGTCAATTTTTTGCATTTCCTGTGTGCTCAGCCTGCCGACATATTCCCGAAGCCTGCAGCGATCGATGGTGCGTATCTGCTCCAGAAGTACGAAGGATTCTCTGGACAATCCCCCGATTCCGGCAATGGCCGCATGGGTAGGGAGCGGCTTTTTGGGCTTCGCTGTAATAGCGGCGGCAATCACGGTGGGGCTGTATCTGTTTCCGACATTGTTTTGCAGAATAACCAGAGGACGCACACCGCCCTGTTCCGAGCCTACGGTGGGATTTAAATCTGCGTAGTAGATGTCACCCCGCAGAATGATCCTTTCAAACTGTTTCAAATACACACCTCTTTTCCTGTTCTGATTGTCTTAATGGCACAAATATAGGGACCACTCTGCTGTAAAGGCAGAGCGATCCCCATCGCTTCTAACATTAAGATTTTTTGCTGTGCTTAATTTGACACCACTCCCCAAGCACCAGAGTCCCGCCAAGAAGGACTCAAAAGGCGACGGCCTGAACTGCGGCTGGCTTCACCGCATCATGGGAATCTCACCCCCGCCAGGATCTCTGCCGGCTGCCCTCATTGCGTGATCCCCCGGTCAAGGGGGGCTGTGACGGGACAGAAGTATCATTGTAGGCTGACGGGGTCATTGCGAGACAGGCTGCCACAGCCTGCTTTTCGGACGGATGGGTACCGCTTTGCACCTTAATTGGCCGTCTTTGATAGGTTGGAAAATGAGAAGATATGAACAGAATTAAAGGCAATATAGGTGCTTTCATGTTCTCATCACCGTCCTACAGGTGGTCTTGGCGCATCCTCCGGGGTCGCTTTCCCTTTTGGGGTCCGTCAGCTAACGTATTCAGGTCATCGGATATGAAATTTTCAAAGAGCAGTGAGGGTGAATAGAAAAACCCCCTCACTACTAAGCCGATTTCGTGAGGGGGTTGAGCGGAATTATTTTAAATTTTCATAAGTTTTTTTAGTTTGACCAGAATTCTGTGTCGCCGATCATTGATGGTTTTCTGTGGAATGCCGGTTTCAGCAGCTAGTTGACGCTCACTTTTATTCTGAAAAAACAGAAGAAAAATAAGCTCCTGTTCCTCTTTGGAAAGCGTTGCAAGGCACTGGTGGAGTTTTTCTGCCAACAGCTTGTCCACGACCAAGTCCTCCACGCGGGGCGAGGTGAGGTCTGGAATCCCATCTTCACCTGTGGTTTCGGTCGTATCCATGGAGCTGTAATAAAAGACTCCGTTTGCCGTATCTCTTTCTTCCAGATAGATTTCACGCCGCTTCATTCGGTGATAGGTAAAATAGACTTCTTCACTGACCGGCACAAGCTGACCCTGCACCTTAATTCGATATTCTTTCTTTTCTGCCATATGGCTTGTCCTCCGTTTTCTGAATTTTGATGGTGAATCAAAATGTCAGAAGCGGAGGGGAGCGGCAGCGCGGTTTTGACACGCTTATATAAAAAACGACCGGATATTTACCCTTTTGGGGAATATCCGGTCGTTGTATCAGATTTTTTGTCGAAAGAAAAAAGTCAGCACTTTGCCACTGGCAAAATACTGACTTTTTTAAAATACGGCTATGAAATGGTATGTATGGGAGACGCGAAATAAAGACTTTTCCGTCTTTATTTCCACCCCATTGAAGAACATAATATTTGTTTCTTCACTGAATTACCCCTTTCGCAAGAGCAATCGAAAGCTGGTATCTTGATATCCAAATAATCCGCCTAAAGTCGTAAAATAGAACCAGGGCCTAACCTCTGTTTGAAGAGGGCAGGCCCTGCGAGGTTGTGACAGCCAGACTATCATAGTGTCCTAAGGTACCTTAGCCCCTCGGTTTTACGCCACTAGCTTCCACTGAGTTTGCCCTTGGATGTATGCGATTTGTTCTGAGCAATCATTATGCCAAAAAGAATAATCCGTCTTGCTTGCCATTTTCATCTTTTGACTTTATACTTCTGTTTAATTGATTGTGTTCTAAAGAAAGCAATTAGATTATGTTGAGACAGTGGTATTTTGTTTTACCAATTCAGGATTAAATAGACTGACTATCTAACAAGCATATAGCCATGCTTGTTAAAAACCGAACAGTCTAATAGCACACAATAAGCAGACATCTCCAAGTCGGAGTTGCCAGCTGCCTATTGAAGAAAACTGTAATCAATATCCTGCGCCGCTTATTTTACATCTAGCTTTCTGAACAGTGTTGTTCCAACCAATATTGACGCAATTGTCCATGTAATTGCGACAAATATTCCCTGAACCACATCGCTGGAAGCAGCAGTGACTGTTGCCAGTTTTGATACCGCTCCGCCGATCCAATAATTATTTAAATCGAGTTTACCGCCGAATAGCATACTAAGCGCGGTAAATAAATAGGTAGCTACTGTGGAACACATGATATTCGCAGCAATAGCTCCACCATTTGAACGTATTGTCACCGAAATAAACGTAAAGAGAGCGGTATAGGCTAGCATCAATAGTATTTGCAGCATCACCACGGTAAGCATGTTTGAAAATGTTGCGATTCCCTGCGGATCATATCCCCAGACGATAGACCCCGTCGTCAAAACTGTCAGCATAAATAAAAGCAGCATTACAATGGACGAGCAACTGCATACGATCGTTTTTGAAAGGAAAACCTTTATCCTGTCAGCTCCGCGGGATAGTGTATTTTTTATCGTTCCATAGCTAAACTCTGATGAAACAAAAATAGCGATGAAAACTCCAACAAAGAGTACATTTAACCCCAGCGGCAGAAAATAGCTTAAGGCCCAAACGCCACTGGCGTTTGATAACATTTCGAGTGCCTGTACATACTCAGGGTTGTTCATGTTGGGGATTGCCGTTTCCTTGTTTAAATCCATTTGAATGGCTATTACCATAATAATTCCGAATAAAACGCATAGAGCTGTGCAAATCCAGAAAGCTTTGCTTTTTTTCAGCTTATAGAAGTCAGATTTTAATAGATTAAGCATGCTTATGACCTCCCATCAACTGTAAAAAATAATCCTCCAGCTTATCACCTTCCGGTATCAGGGCATTTACTTCAACGCCCTCCTTGACAAGTCGTTCGTTTATGCGCCCTGCATCATCCACATGTCCTGTAATACGAATCAAGTTTTCCGTTGCCCTTGTGCATTGCGCATCACTAAATATACCTCTTATTACATTTTCTGCTTTCTGAGGGTCGCTCGTATAGATAACAAGATTTTTTTCGCAACGGGTGGAAATTTCACTTGCCTGAAACTCATCCACCATTTTTCCATTGCTAATAACGCCATAGCGGGTAGCCATTTTTTCAAGCTCTCCAAGGATATGACTGGAAACCAATATGGTAATCCCCCTGTCCTCATTTAAATGCTGAAGAATATCCCGCACCTCTTTAATGCCCACTGGATCAAGACCATTTGTAGGTTCATCCAGAACGAGGAACTCCGGAGAGCCTAAAAGCGATAGTGCGATCATAAGTCGTTGCTTCATGCCAAGCGAAAAATTTTTGGCCTTTTTATCACCCGTGTTATTTAGGCCTGCCATTTCCAGAAGATCACCACATACCTTTTTATCCCGTATACCGAGGAGCAAGCGCTGCGCCTCCATATTTTCCATAGCTGTCATTGCTGGATATAGTGCGGGGTTTTCAATGGTACAGCCTATTCTGTATCGCTGTGAAACGAGATTTCGATTCCCGAACAGGGCAAGCTCACCGCCGCTGGGCTCTGCCAGTCCGCATACCATACGCATAAGCGTGGTTTTTCCGGCGCCGTTTTCACCGATAAATCCATAAATATCACCCCTGTGAACCTGAATAGATACATGGTCTACTGCCAGCTTGCCGGAAAATTCTTTTGACACTTCTTTTGTTTCAAGTACAAGTTCCAATTCTCTTAACCGCCTTTCATTTTGGTCAAATTTAGGATAATGCCTCAAGTTAAACTCCACTCAAAACGAAGATAAATTATTCTTAAACTCTTATAGCAAGAGGACATATGTTATGATTTCTTCATTATCCCGAATTGATCAAAGATATAAGGCTTACCGCTGTTTATGGTTTTGGAAAGCTGATATGCGATTGCCGTCAGTTTGCTTCCGTCGATGGTTATGGCGATAAAGGTTTCCTGATTGTTGAGATCCGGGTCGCCTTTATATGGACCGTCTGCGACATTAAACAAGGCCAGATAACTTTGGCTAAGGCCGGAGTTCTGATAATAATGCTTGGTGCCAGCAGTGCCGGGTGTCAGATATACAGTTCCCTTCGGATTCAATATGTAATTGACCGAACTGCCATTGAAAGCGTCCGTCACAATGGCTTCCTTGGCGGCGATCCCGTCCGCTATGGGCTTGCTTCGCTCGTATACATGATCGTGCCCCTGTAGCACGAGGTCAACACCAAGCTCACTCAGAAGAGGCGCAATCTTTGCACGCGTGTCTTTGATGTTGGAATCGGCTGAATGCTCGGCAGTTGTGTAGGGCCCCATATGCATGACGACGATGATCCATTGTGCACCGGCGCTTTTAGCGGAACCAATGTCAGCCTTCAGCCAGTCGAGTTGCGCGTTGGTAAACTCCTTGTAACGATCCGATGATTCGTTTGTGTTCAGCACAACGAAATGCGCATTGCTGTAATTCACCGAATAATACGCCCCTGTGGAGGACTGGCCAGGTGTGTCAAAATTAAAATGGTCGATAAAAGTGCTGTTGCCGGCGTCGTGATTCCCAGAGGCGGGCATGATAGTCGTATTCATTAGGCTGGATTTTGCAGTTTGCAGCAGCAGGTTCCACTGTTCTTCGGATTTATTGTCTACAACATCGCCGTTATGAATGATAAAGCCTGCATTTCCAACTTGGGACAAAGCCTTGGATATGGTGTCGGCGGTGACATTTGCGCCCGCCTGGTTTGCAAACTGTGTGTCGGACAAATCAACAAAGGTAAAAGAGCCGCTTTCTGGAGCCGTTGTGAAAACGGCAGGATCGCTCCATATGTTCAACCTGGCGTCACCCACACGGTAGTAATAGGCTGTATTACTTGCTAAACCCACCGCAGATGCCTTGTGGACAAGCTCGTCTGGTGAATTGTGGGAGTCGGCAACCGTTCCCGTATATATCCTTGACTGACTGAAATCCGGCCTCTGACTTGTTTTTGGAGCCACCTGTACGTCGCTTGACTGCGAATCCCTGTTTGTATACCATGTAAAGCCCTTGGCTGTAGATGCGTCACCGCAGAAAGTAACTGTAATTTTGTTAATGAGCGGCGAATACTCCGTCACCGGTGCTTCGGTTTGATCTGGAGAGCTGATGACATCAGGCGAAGCTGCCGGGAGTAGCGTTTCCTCAGACGTAGTTCTTTCGTCCGACATTACAGCAGGCTGAGAAGGAACCGCCGGTGTTGTGGTAACAGCCGCTGCGGTCGGTGTATCAGATATATGGTTCGCTTGGGCGCATGAGGCGAGCGTTACCACCAGCATAGTTATGACGAATAAGAGTACAGGCTTTCTGCATTTAAACAGGAAGCCTTTTTTTGTATTCTTTTGAAGTCGGGAAAAAAATTTCATTACGGGTCAACCACCTTTCTTACTCCAGTCAATAGTGTCCTTAAGTTAATGCTCAATACGAGCGCAGCAAGGATAAATTCGTATATCAACCAATTTTGACTTGCGGTTAAAAGAATCGTTATTTGCAAAAGTAGTATTGCAGTATTGATCGTAATTTTTGGAATGCCTAATGACATCTTTACAAACATCCTGCTTTTCGCTGCCCTAATTAAGAACATGGCGAGATAGCTAAATAGAGTGGAAACACATGCGCCCTGAATCCCGAACGACGGTATCAGGGTAAAGTTGAGAAAAATGTTAAGAACCGCACTGATAAGTGTTGTCATCAATATGTGTCCACTTTTCTTTTCACTCATATAGATGCTGCTTAAAAACGAGGCAAAGCAGGCAAAAACAGTAGCCAGTACCAAGATGGGCATATACTGCCACGCACCATAAAATTCGGAGGAAACCAATATGCCGGTAGCAATTTTTGTCCCAGCGATGATTGCTGAGGACGCCACAAACACGAGGGAACTGTAAACACTAAAAACCTTAGAAAAAAAGTGCGCACCATCTTTTTCTGAATATTCATTCACGGATGATATCTGCCAAGCATCCATAAAGATTGCTGCCATGATCGTGATAATGGTGGGTATTTTATAGGCGATGGCATAAAGGCCATTCGCTTCGTTTCCGATCAAGTATGAAAGAATGTATCTGTCTGAAATGTTGATAATCCATATTGAAACGGTGGTTGGGATAAGTGGCAGGGCATATTTAAGCATACTGCCTGCGATGTGTTTATCAATGCTCCGCAAGCTAAAAAAACGATAAAGACGGGCAGAAAAAAACAGAACAACCACGGACACAGTGTCAGATATGATCGTTGCCAGCAAATATCCCGCTATGCCAAGATGCATCATCGCTAGAAAAAGGATATTTAAGATAATCGTGAGCACCGTTCGCAGAATACCGTCAAATGCATAAAGCCTGACATATTCCTGTGACCGTATAAAGTTTGAACACAGCGAGTGAAGCGCCGCCGCAAAAACAAAGAGATAAACATATGAGATGTTGACGGCCAGAAAGTCAATATTCATAAATAGCGGATTAGCAAACAATAACAGGACAAATCCGATAAGAAATGTTACCAAACCGAAGGAAAAAACGCCTTTTTTGTTTTCGTTTCCATCAAGTCCAAAGCGTATGACAGCATTCATGATTCCGGCAGAAGCAATTGGGATCATAAGGTTACAGGCCTGAACGACCAGATCTACTTCTCCATATTCCGAACTGGATAAGGTGCGTGTATAGAGCGGCAGCATCAAGAAAACAAGAAACTTTGAGCTAAAGGTTCCAACCGCAAAAATGACTGTATTAAAAGCCAGCTTTTTATAACGATTCATTCTAAGTTCTTTGCCTCGCGTTTGTCCACAGCGCTTTTAATCCGAAGAAGCAGCGACAGGAGAAGGGACATCACGAAAAACGCAATCAGCATATACAACAGCATGTCCGCTGTCAGGGCTGAAACTCCAAACAGTCCGGGCAGAATCCACAGGGAACCGAAGGCCCCCAGCACCATGGTGGCACAAATAAACGCCCGCAGCCTTGTAAAGGGTACACAGCTTCTTATAACGGACAGCATGGAAACGAGCACTAACAGCAGGTACATCACGGTTTGCCGCTGTTGTATGTCAAAGGGGGCGGTAAGGCTGATGAATACCATGCCCGCCGTAATGGTCAGGGCAAAGGGCGCCGCATTCATGAGGGCTGTTCGCAAAAAAGAGCTGCGAATTCTTTTCGTATCCGATTCAAAAATGGTCAGGAAGGACGGATAGGCTTCCACGAAAGCGTCCACCAGCGTAATCTGGATCGGAATAAACGGGAAGGGCATATTCAGCAGCAGGCAGAAAACGGATAAGAGCAGTGAGTAAATCGTCTTAATGAAAAACACGCCCGCCGTCCGGGTGACGTTGTGAATGACCTTTCTTCCTTCCAGCACCACCTGCGGAAGATGCGCAAAATCCGAATCCAACAGCACAATCTGGGAAATCTGGCGGCTGGCGTCGCTGCCCTCGGCAATGGCGATGGAGCAGTCCGCCTCCCGAAGTGCCAGTAGATCGTTCACGCCGTCTCCGGTCATAGCCACCTGATGCCCTGCCCGTTTCATGGCCTGTACAAGCAGCTGCTTCTGCTTGGGCGTCACTCTGGCGAATACGGTATATTCCCGGCAAAGGCGGTCGTAATCCGCTTCTTCTCCGAAAGCGGACAAATCGATGGCGTTTTCCCATGCCTTCAACCCGGCTTGCTTGGCAATCATGGAAACCGTTTTGACGTGATCGCCGGAAATAACCTTGACCTCCACCCCTTCCTGGCGGAAGTATTCTAGCGTCTTGGCTGCGTTTTTGCGGATATTGTCTGCCAGAATGACGGCGCAGAGCGGCTCAATCCCCTGCGGCAGTTCCTTTTCATTTTTCCATGTGTCATGGTAAAGCCCTATGACAACGGCACGGCAGCCGCTTTCAATCTGCCGCTCGACCGGCTGGGGCAGGGTGCCTAACAACTTCTCCGCCGCGCCGACAAACACCGTGCCCGCGCGAAAGCTCACCGAGCCCCACTTGCGAAGCGAAGAAAACGGAATCTTGTGTTCCGGCTCGTATACCCCGCTTGCTCCGAAGTGCTTTTTCAGCGCTTGAAAGGTGGCGTTATTGTCGTCACTTGCGGCCAGATAGGACTGGACCAGCGGCAGCATCTCCTGATCGGACATCTCTGCGAGCGGAAGAACCTCTTTGACCGTCATCTTTCCGTCCGTGATGGTTCCTGTTTTGTCCAGGCAAAGAATATCCACATGGGCAAGCGTTTCGAGGGAGTAAATGTTTTGAACCAGAATTTTCATTTTTGCCAGGCGGATAACGCCGGTGGCAAGGGATACGGCGATCAGGAGCACCAGCCCCTTGGGCAGCATCCCCAAGAGAGCCGCCGCGGAAGAAACCACCGCGTCCGCCGGCAGTACCTGCCGAAACCGGATTGCTTCCAAGAACAAAAGAATCCCCAACGGTATAATGAGAAAGCTGGTGAGCCGTGTTACCCGGGTCATGGAGCCCAGCAACTCGGAGGAAATACGCTTTGCTTTTTTGGCTTCCTCCGTCAGCTTGACGGCGTAATTTTCCCGGCCCACATGGGTTACCCTGGCGTAGCATTTTCCTGAAATAACAAAGCTTCCTGAATAAAGCTCGCTGCCCGCCGCTTTGATGACAGGGTCACTTTCTCCTGTCAGCAGCGATTCATTGACCTCAGCGGTGCCGTCCAGCACAATGCCGTCGTTGCAAATTTGCTGGCCGCTTTCCAGCAGCATGACATCGTCTTTGACAACATCCCTCGTTTCAATCACAACCGCATGACCGTCCCGCAGCACCTTCACTTTGGGACGGTTCAGGACAGACAGCTCGTCCACCAGCTTTTTTGCTTTCAGTTCCTGCCCGATACCAATGGCTATATTGATGATAATGATTACAATAAAAGCCATATTGGAATAAGCACCGACGATAAAAAGTAAAGCCGCAATCAAAAAATTAAGCAGATTAAATAGAGTAAGTACATTTTCCCTAAATATCTGTACCTTGCTTTTTGTAATAGAACCGGTATCATTCCCCGATTCTCCCTGTGCCTGCCGATCCGCCACTTCCTGCGCAGACAAGCCCTGTATTGGTGTCTCCATGCTTTGCCTCCTTATAACAAGACCTTGTTTTTACTGTTACCTTAGCACCTCAAAATAAACTGCAGTCAAATGGAAGTTAAACTCCTCATAAACTACATAAAAAATGGCTTTCACCTTTCGGCAAAGCCATCTTTTATGCAACATAGAATATTTTTTACATTGTTTATGCAGGGTTTAAGACCAATTCCCAATTTTGTGCTATACTTTAGCATATCGCAACAAAGGAGGTGTTCTTGATGCAAATAAAAAAACTGCTTTCAAAAAACATAACCATCAAGAAGCGTCTCGTGATTTCCAATCTCTTAATGATTCTTGTACCGGTAATGATTACCGCAGTCATCGGGCTTATCTGCGTTGGCATCATTTGGTTTTCCATCCGGTATGGGACAGGACTTGGTTTTGAGGATAGCGAGGACTTTTATAAGGCCAGCCGTGGCGTCTCCATGATTGTAGAAAAGACACTGGAGGAAGGCTCTTGCCCAAATATAGGGGAAAACCTGGCGGATATCAGCAGACTGCTTGACAAAAGCTCTATGGCGCTTTCGGTGGATTCTTTGGGTAAAAATCTCTATCAGTATGGTCAGGCAGCCGAGGCGGACAAAACGCTGCTGGAGGCTGTGGCTGCATTGGGCGGAGAGGGATTTGTTTCCAGCGGTGGCCGGGAATTATATGTCCATCAACCCAATATTAACGGGGTCACTTATCGTATCGCCATTTTCGCCAGTCCTTCAGAGCTGTCCTACAGCACCTTAAAGGTGGCGCTTACGTTGTCAGCTATCGTGCTGATCTTCGCCATCTTTCTCTCCATCCTGATTACCAACCGTTTTTTAACCAAGTTTGTATTTCAAAAAATCGAGCGTCCTCTGGATATTCTGGCGGATGGTGTGAGACAAATCAGCGAGGGAAATCTGGAACACCGTATTGATTATCCTCACGAGGATGAATTTACACCCGTTTGTGTCAATTTCAATGAAATGGCAGCACGTCTCAAAGCATCGGAGGAACGGACACGGCAGCATGAGCAAAGCCGAAAGGAGCTGCTGGTGGGTGTTTCTCACGACCTGCGCAGCCCCCTGACCTCCATTCGAGCCTATGTGGAGGGATTGTTGGACGGCGTGGCCAAAACCCCTGAGGCTCAAAGGGGGTACTTGGAAACCATAAAAAATAAGGCCGAGGACATCGACCAAATGCTGGCTAAAATTTTTCTGTTCTCTAAAATGGAGTTAGGCGAGTACCCAGTGAGTCCCGAGCTTTTGCGGCTGGATGATGAGGTGCGGCAGCTCATACGGGCAGTGAGCGCGGAATATGAGGAAAAGGGATTGCGTCTTTTTGCCGAAAACCTCGTGCCGGCAACTATATCGGCTGATCCGGAGCAGCTTCGGCGGGTGCTGGTAAACATCATGGACAACAGTGTCAAATACAAAACAAAGAATATGGGAACGCTGTGCATCTCACTGTCGGAAGAAGCTGGCGGATATCGCCTTTCTCTTTGTGACGACGGCCCCGGTGTTCCCGAGGAGGCGCTGCCCCATCTGTTTGAGGTGTTTTACCGCAGCGACCCATCCAGGCAGAACCCCAATCGCGGCAGCGGCCTTGGACTTGCCATCGCTGCCAATGCGGTCCAGCGTATGAAAGGAACCATTGAGTCAAGGAACGGCAAGGAAGGCGGTCTGGAGATCGTCATTTATCTGCCGAAGGCGGAGGGATAAACATGGAAAGGATATTGATTATAGAGGATGATGCAGCCATCG
This sequence comes from Bacillaceae bacterium Marseille-Q3522, assembly GCA_017898095.1. Lineage (GTDB taxonomy): Bacteria > Bacillota > Bacilli > Bacillales > Cytobacillaceae > JAGKQJ01. The sequence continues at coordinate 26,790 of JAGKQJ010000019.1, forward strand.
CCGCAATTGAGCGGGATTATCTTTTAATTGACCATTTTGAGGTGGATATTGCACCGGACGGCAAGGCCGGCATGGAAAAGGCGCTGGGGGGAGGCTTTGACCTTATCCTGCTGGACCTGATGCTGCCCGGCGTCGACGGCTTTACCGTCTGCCGAAGACTGCGGGAGGCGCTGGATATTCCTATTTTAATGGTCACGGCCCGGCGGGAAGATATTGACAAGATACGCGGGCTGGGGCTGGGCGCGGACGACTACATTGAAAAGCCTTTTTCTCCAAGCGTACTGGTGGCGCGTGTCAAGGCCCATCTGGCCAGATATGCCAGGCTGAAAAAATCGGACAGGCTCCCGCCCGTCCAGATCATCATTGACAACCTTCGCATTCACACCGATACCCGCAGGGTCTATGTGGGCGAGTGTGAAATTGAGTTAAAAAACAAGGAGTACGAGCTTTTGCTGTTTATGGCGGCGAATGCGGATGTGGTATTCAGCCGTGAAACTCTTTATGAACGCATTTGGGGCATGGACGCCATGGGCGATAATGCTACAGTCGCCGTCCACATCAACCGACTGAGGGATAAAATTGAGGAAGATCCGGGCAACCCCCGCTATATCCAAACAGTTCGGGGGGCGGGCTACCGCCTCAAGGCATAAAAGAATATACATTTATGATCTATGTCCTTTTATATTTTATCTGTAGTTTAACTGGACGATAGGTACAGTTTAATCCGCTTGTCTATACTGGTCTTGTACCAGAAGACAAGCGGATTTTTTATTGTGAGGTTAAGGTGAGATATCTTATGAAAATATTAATTACAACAGACTGGTATACGCCAACCGTTAACGGCGTTGTTATTTCCATACTGAATCTGCGTCACGAACTGATAGCGCGTGGGCACGATGTACGTGTACTAACCTTGTCGCAGACCAGCCGTTCCTTCAAGAGGGACGGTGTAACCTATATTGGATCGGTGGGGGCGGGAAACATTTATCCGGGCGCCAGAATTAAGACTGCACTTTTCGGCGGCTTTGTGCAGGATATTCTGAATTGGCAGCCCGATATGATTCACTCTCAATGCGAATTCTCTACTTTCTTTATTGCCTGTAAGATTGCAAAGAAATTGGGGATTCCCATCATCCATACCTATCACACGGTTTATGAGGATTATACCCATTATTTTTCACCCAGTAAAAAGTGGGGACGCTTCTTGGTCGCATCCTTGTCGCGTTGGGTAACCGGCGCAACTGCCTGCGTGATCGCTCCTACTGAAAAGGTAAAAAACATTTTAAACAGCTACGGAATCCAACAGGATATTCATGTCATTCCCACAGGCATTGATCTAAACCGGTTTAAGCAATCACCGGCCCCCGAAAGACAGCGTGCTATTAGAAAACAGCTCGGTATCCCGGAGGAAAACCAGATCCTGCTCTATGTGGGCCGTCTTGCGAAAGAAAAGAATTTGGAAGAGCTTCTTCAATATCATGCAAATTGCGCCATCGAAAATCTGACCTTCCTCATTGTGGGTGACGGACCTTACCGGGACACATTGGAACGGACAACATGGGCATTAGGCATCTGCGATTCTGTACGTTTCTCCGGGATGATTCCACCGAAGGAGATTGGCGACTACTACCATATTGGAGATCTGTTCGTCAGTGGCTCTGTCAGCGAAACCCAGGGACTTACCTACATTGAGGCTCTGGCTTGTGGCCTGCCGGCACTCTGCCGCAGAGATGAGTGCTTGGATGGTGTTGTGATAGACGGTTTCAACGGCTGGCAGTATGAAAATGAGCAGGATTATAAAAGCAAGCTGACTGACTTTTTATCCCGCAAAGAAGTGCGAATGCGTATGAAGGAAAACGCAGCCGGGCTTGCGCAGCGGAAATTTTCTTCCGAAGTATTTGCTAAAAAGGCAGAGCGGGTATATCTGAATATGCTTGATAAGTGGGTCACAAAAAAGAAAGTGCCTTGCCCGGAGGTGACATCATGCCGATAAACGTGGCAAGGAAAACAATCCATATCTGTTCTGTGCTCAGTCTTATCGCCTGTGTTGCATTTTCAGTTTACGCCATAAACAGGCAGCTTTTTACCTCGCAGGAGGCCCTGCAGGCGTACATTGCCGGGTTTGGCGCCATGGGTGCCTTGGTGTTTATTGCGTTTCAAGTGGTGCAGGTCGTTATTCCCATCCTTCCGGGCGGAATCAGCTGTCTGGCGGGTGTTCTGCTTTTTGGGTCTTGGGCAGGCTTTCTCTATAACTATATTGGGATTTGTGCCGGCTCTCTCGCGGCTTTCATTATTTCCAGGAACTGCGGAAAGCCCATTCTATACGCTGTTTTTAATGAAAAAACAGTTGCAAAATATGAGGCGTGGACGGGAAATGAGAGCAAATTTGCAAAGTGGTTTGCCCTTGCCATCTTTCTCCCGGTAGCACCGGATGATTTTTTGTGTTATCTGGCGGGTACCACACAGATGAGCTTGAAAAAATTTGCGCTCACTATTTTGCTGGGCAAACCCGCCTCCATTGCTCTTTACAGCCTGGGACTGAATTTGATCTTACAGCAAATTGCAGCCCTTGTGCGGTAGGAAAGGAGCTCTTATGTGTATTACCTTATATTCTGGCTGCCTGCGGCTAGTACGAAAGAGCGGAGTGGGACAAGCTATCCTGCATCAAAAAGAGATGTTGGAGCGTGTCGGCGTAAAAGCCACGTATCAATGGGATGAAGATGCTTCTGCGGTACATATCAACACGGTATTCCCCGACTCGCCCATGGCGGCTTGCTTGGCGCACCTGCAACACAGAAAAGTCGTCTATTATGGACACTCCACCATGGAAGACTTTAAGAACTCCTTTCAAGGCTCCAATGTATTTGCGCCGCTGTTTAAACGCTGGATTATCCATTGCTATAGGCTTGGTGACGTTATCATCACGCCCACGCCCTATTCAAAACGGCTGCTGGAAAGCTACGGGATTACGAAACCGATCTATAGTCTTTCCAATGGAGTTGATACAGGGTTCTTTGAGCCCAGCTTGGAACGGCGCGCCGCATTCCGTATCAAGTACAAGCTTCGCCCCGAGGACAAAGCTGTTATCTCGGTGGGTCATTATATTGAGCGCAAGGGAATTCTAGAATTTGTGGAGCTTGCCCGCAGTATGCCTGAAGTGCGGTTTTTTTGGTTCGGGTATACCAATTTGAAGCTTGTGCCAAAGCGTATCCGCATAGCAATTCAAAATGCGCCGAAAAACCTTCGGTTCCCGGGCTATGTGGAGAGGGATGAACTGCGGGATGCTTATTGCGGATGTGATCTGTTTGCGTTTCTTTCCAGCGAGGAAACCGAGGGGATCGTGGTGCTGGAGGCACTCGCCTGCGGCATCCCTGTCCTTGTCCGGGATATCCCGGTCTACGAAGGCTGGCTTTCTGACGGAAGGAACGTTTATAAAGCAAACGAGCCGAAAGCGTTCAAAGAAAAAGCAATGGGTATACTGAGCGGAAGTCTGCCTGATCTTACCGCTTTTGGTCTGCAGGCAGCAAGGACACGCGATCTGGAGACCGTAGGAAAAAAGCTCCTTGCCATTTACCGGCAAGAGAACATTTTATCTTCAGTTTATCTTAGGGCAAACGACAGTTTAGATGCGGCTGATACAATTAACACAAAATTGTAAGGAGGGACCACCATGAACAAACTACAGTCGAAAATAATGAATATGGATTTCAAAAAAACGGCGAAGCGTTTTATTGTTTTGTCACTGATCATTGTTATTGTGGGAGGTATTTTAACCGGACTTATGTTCCGCACACAAATCAGTGAGGCTATTACCTATCATCAAACCTATGAAAACAGCAGAGAAAACCGGATGCAAGAAGAAACTACCAGATATAATGAGGAGTACCGAGAAGACGGACAATGGGAGCACGGTTTTGAAAAAGCTGATTTCTTTGAGTCGGTGCCGTTTACAGTGCCTACGGTCGGTGCCCAGATTGTACTCTTTACTTATGCAGTCCTCTGCGCGCTGATCGGCCTTGTCTACTGGCTTCTGGTCATGGCCTGGCTGTATCAGGCGGCATTCAGGGCCTCTATGAACAGAACACTTTGGACGATACTGGGACTTTTCTTCAATCTTGCAGCCGTGGTTGCGTTCCTTATAGTGCGCAGTCTGCAAACGGTCTGCCCAAGCTGCGGCACCTATCAAAAAGCAGGCGCCTTCTGCCGGGCCTGTGGTGTACCGCTGCAAATAAAGTGCACAGAGTGCGGCGTATTGGCAGATGGAAAAGATAAGTATTGTTCCAACTGCGGAAAGCAAATCGCCCATGATAATACAGACAAAATTAAATAAAGTTAAGTAAGGATTGACTAAAACGGGGCTGCAACGGCTGAACTACCGAAGCCATGCAGCCCCAATATTATTTGGCAGGCTTATAAATGTTTGCTTTCTCATGAGCTAGAGAAAACAACTTGAAAAGCAAATAAAGGATGTGAATTATCTTGTTATTTTTTGATTTCACAATATTAAATTGGATTTACGACAACTGTCGGACGGCATGGCTTGATGCGCTGATGCCGCTTATAACCAAGCTGGGGAATGCCGGCGCTGTCTGGATCGTCCTCGCGCTCTGCCTGCTCGTCACCAGGAAATACAGAAATACAGGTATTGCTCTGTTTTGCGCGCTGGTGTTGGACGTTATCATCTGCAATGGTATTTTGAAACCGTTTGTCGCCCGTATCCGGCCCTGCGACATTAATACCACGATAGACCTGCTGATCACGCGTCCCACAGACTATTCTTTCCCATCTGGACATACGGCGGCATCCTTTGCGGCGGTATCTGCGCTGTATTTCTGCCGAAGAAAGCTTTGGAAACCTGCACTGGTGCTGGCGCTACTTATTTCCTTCTCTCGGCTGTATCTCTATGTGCATTATCCCTCCGACGTAATTGCCGGAATGTTGCTTGGAGCTGTCCTTGGATTTATAGGATGCAGGCTGTCAGAACTTGCGCAGCGCATAGGGCAGCGATGCCATTGACGATCTGTCCAGAATAATACTGCCTTAACCGACGTGTGGTAAAAAAGATGCTGCAGTCCTTGATAAAGAAAGAATTTGATGGGCGTAGGTAAACATTGCGCTCATCAAATTCTTTCTTCACTGCTTTCTCTTGTCAATCTGTGACAACCCTGCCTGCCGTATTCCGAGAATGAGGGAAACCACGCAAAATAATAAAAGTATTTTCGAAGATACGGAATTGGTGGTGAAATTCATCATGGGATTGTACCAGTCAAGGACAGAAAAGGTCAGGAATGTGATTGACAGTATAATGCAAAGATGCGATAAAATTTTAAAAAACTTCATAATAACACTCCCGCTTATCAGTTGCTCGGTTCGCAGATATAGATGCAATCTGATATTGTTTTTTTAGGCTTATAAGGCTGATTAACTACTGTGCTGTTTAATGTCATAAAGGTGGTGTGACCGCCATCCAGATTGTAAGCCGCAGCACAACCAAGGTTTTCAAATACGGCTGCAAGCTCCGGCAGGGTCATTCCCCTTGAATAGCCAGTCTGTCTCCCATCTACAACAACGAAACAATAATGGCCTGGTTCATAATACCCGATAGCGCTGCGTGGATGACTTTTTCTAATATAATCCCACGTGTTGAACTCCGTAAGCGCTTTCCCACTGTCGTCAAGCAGCTTTGGGCCAAATATCCATGTTTGCAGTGCGCCGTCATCAACGGCTTTCTGTGCGTCAAAATCGTCCGGGCTGCTGGTAATCATTGATCCGTCACTGTAGAGGACGCAGATATCCGCTGTAGTTTGATTTGTACGGTAAACCGTTCCGTTGCGTACCAAAAGCCCATTGAGATGCTTTAGATTAAAGCAGTAGGAATCACCGTTCATTGCCAGCACCGCCCCGACTTCGCTGCTCATATCTGATAGGGATTGTTTGTAATTCCCATAAGTGTCATAGGCAAAACGAGTCTGCAGGCAGCTGATATCTGCTAAGTAGATGTCAGCAATGTAATACGTCACAATATTATCCCCACTGTCCATTGTGTGTTCACTAATATCCACCGACAAGTTGGGACTTGAATAGGACGTGTCAGTGGAGACGATTTCACTGGTAAAGTGCTCGGCAAATTTCGTTTTCCAATCTTTAGCTGTGATTTTTTCCGAAGCCGGTATGTCGGCTGATTGGCTGCTTGAAATGTCTGTTGCTGCGGTAGCGCCTTCCTCTATTGCAGGAAGACTTGAGGTTTCATTGCTGGAAATTTCAGCTGTTACGGCAGAACTTTGCTCTGACAAGGAAAGGCCTGACGTTTGTTTGCTCACGGCTGCCTGAGTCTTAACTGAATCATAGGAATACGCTGTGGGAAGTTCATAAACCGTATAGTAAACCACTAAAACCAGAAGTGCTGCTATTAGAACATCTAGTAGCAGCAAAAATATAATCGGACACTTTCGATGTGCTTTCATTGTATTATGCATGCCTGATATTCTCCTTTTTACCAGAGGCCAATCGGGCAGAGTTGAAAATAACCATAGCCTGTACTGTAAAACTGATGATAAACAGAATGAGCTCTGTCAAGGGTTTTGCCAAATAGGATGGCAGTCCTAATATTGCATCAAAAAAAGATAGGATTACACTATTTGCGCAAAGAATTCCGGAAGCAAGCATCACATATTGGGGCAATGTATGCGCCTTGCTTTTCTTTCCGTGAAAAACCATATGCTTGTTCAGTGTGTAATTAACAGACCCACTAACAATTCGTGCGACAATATTGCTGAGAACCAAATAGTGGGGAACAGATTGGATTAAGGAAACCAAAAGGAGAAATGCAATATAATCCACCACAAAGCTGACCAAGGAAGAAGATGCAAATTTTATAATTTCTATGTAGATCCTGAATGAATCTCTGACTGCCTTAAAATGTGATGATGTGTTTTGCTTATCCAGATAAACTGTCTGAATCGGTACTTCTACAATGGGTATTTCCTGATTTGCACAATAAAGAAGAACATTCATCTCATATTCGTAGCGTTCACCGGGAATCTCCAGCATGAAATCCAAAATGCTGCGGTCAAAGGCACGCAGTCCGGTTTGCGTATCAGTGACCTCTGTTCGGCTGACGGCAGAATAAACCGCACGGGTTATTCTATTTCCAAAACGCGAACGCACTGGGACGTTTTTACCAAACTTCCGCACACCCAAAACCAAGGTAGACGGATGAGCCGCCGCCTTTTCGGCAACCCGTTCCATGTCCTTTGGTAAATGCTGGCCATCGGCATCTATCGTAACAATCAGTCCCGCGTTCGGGACATGTTCAAGCAAATACTGGAATGCAGTTTTAAGAGCTGCCCCCTTTCCCTGATTGGCCTTATGGTGAATGATTGTTGCTTTTGTGTTTAGTGCATTCCACACATCAGAGTATACCGAATCGCTTCCGTCATCCACGATCAGGACTTCATAACCGGCGGCAACAACATTATATACAAGTTGCGTCAATTGACCAGAAGGCTGATAAACGGGAATCACCGCATAGCGGTCCAACTCCCGAAAAATACTTTGGTTTGCTTTTTCCATTGCTTATATCTCCTTTGCTTTGTTTGTTTCAGTATGTCAGTGCAAAATGAGATAGCAATGAAGAAAAAATGAGATTCTCTCATACTGTGGATATAAACAAGAAGGCTTTAACAAAAGCCTTCTTGTAAGGGGAGAGTTTATTGTTTGGAAACTGCGCGATTCACTTAATTAATCTTCATGCTCAGAATCCGATTCCTGAATAATTGCACCGCTGTTGGCATCCACATGAACGTTCAGTGTTTTTCCCGCTGTGTCAGAGCCCTTGAGATCGTAAGCAATTACGCCGTTTTCGTTGCCCAGCTCGGCGACGGTAAACGTATAGCCCGTGTTAGCTTCTTGTGCAATTTGGATTGCTTCCTGTTCAGTTACTGTAGCTTTTGCAGCCAGTGCGGCATTTTCTGCTGCCTCTTTTGCAGGATCTTTAGCCTCGTCAGCCTCGGACTCATCGGTGTCTTGCTCTCCATATTGAGAATCGGAATTCTGAATAATTGCACCGCTGTTGGCATCCACATGAACGTCCAGTGTTTTTCCCGCTGCGTCAGAGCCCTTGAGATCGTAAGCAATTACGCCGTTTTCGTTGCCCAACTCAGCGACGGTAAACGTATAGCCCGTGTTCGCCTCTTGTGCAATTTGGATTGCTTCCTGTTCAGTTACTGTGGCTTTTGAAGCCAGCGCAGCGTTTTCAGCGGCTTCCTTTGCAGCATCCTTAACCTCATTTTCAGGCTCGGCAGAATCAGAGGGCACATTGGGGCTCGTGTCGGTGTTTGAAGCAGCACTCGCCTGCGGCGGGTTACTGCTTGCATTTGCCGCAAAGGCTGTTGTGCTGCCTAACGCTGTGGTTGCCATTAGTGTGAGCGCCAACGCTCCGATGAGCAGTCGGCTCCGTTTGATTGTTTTCATGATCTTTTACCTCCAAAATTTTATTTAGACGGCGCACTTCAGCACTCATCTATGTGTCCATTATCGTGGTCAAAAATGAGATAATGGTGAAAGAAAAATGAGTTTTTCTCATAAATAGTTGCTGTGATACCATTCTCATTTTCTTTTCATATAAGAGATATATAATTGTAAAAACACGAAAGGAGAAACGCTATGCGGATTTTAGTAATCGAAGATGACACTGCGCTAAATCGGATCATCTCAAAACGTTTGAAAGAAGCAGGCCATTCCATCGATAGCTGCTTTGACGGTGAAGACGGACTTGCCTATGCAGAGTCTATACAATATGATTGCATTGTTTTGGATTTAATGCTACCCAAAAGAGATGGCATTTCTGTGCTGCGTGAATTACGGCACAAGGGCAATGCTTCGCCGGTGTTGATTTTAACGGCCAAAGATTCCATAACGGACCGTGTGACGGGTTTGGATGCCGGTGCCGATGACTATTTAGTTAAACCATTTTCTTTTGATGAGCTTTCCGCGCGTATCCGTGCTTTGCTGCGGCGAAGCAGTGATACCAAGGAAACCGTTTTAAAGCTTGCCGATCTTACTATGAATACAGCTTCCCATGCTGTGATGAGAGGCGGCCAACCTATTCAGCTGACATCAAAGGAATATGCGTTGCTTGAATATTTGCTTCGCAATCAAGGACACATCCAGACTCGCTCTCAGATATCGGATCATGTCTGGAATTATGATTTTGATTATGACTCCAATGTAGTGGACGTCTATATTCGCTATCTGCGTAACAAAATTGACAAGGGGTTTTCGCCTAAGTTGATTCACACCATACGGGGCTTCGGATATGTCATGAGGGAAGAGAATGAATAAGCTGAAGATTCGTACGAAAATGGTGCTTTGGTATTCCGTGTTTTCCACTTTAATTTTGGCGATTCTGCTTCCGGTAGTTTACAGTACGGTATCAAATTCTCTTTATCAAAGTCTGGCATCAGAGTTGCAAATGGCTGTATCACAAATGATTTCATCATTAGAGGTAAATGATGGGACGACAACCGTCAATACAGATCTGGATATTGAAGGCGGTATTGCGGTCTGTATGACAGATGCAAGAAAAAACATTGTTTTCTCTACCCCAAGAGCTGAATGGCTGGTTGGTGCGCTAAAAACAGATGATGAGAAAATGGCCACACATAACGATACTCAGTGGATGATTATTAAGCATAATTATCACACGGATGGGGTGGAATTCACTTTGTTTGCTGGCAGTTCCACTGCATCAGTAACAAAATCACTCGGTGACTTAAGGCTCTTGCTGTTTGCTTTGGTTCCGCTGTATCTTTGTATTTCCGCTCTGGGGGCCTATTATATTGCCAGTCACACACTAAAGCCAATTGCAGCAATTACAGAGACTGCTTGCTCTATTAGAGAAGATGATCTATCAAGGCGTATTGACAGGATTGAATCAAATGACGAAGTCGGGGAACTGGCTTTGGCTTTTAATAGCATGTTGGATACGATAGAGACTTCTTTTCGCCGGGAGCGCCAGTTTTCTTCCGATGCCTCTCATGAACTACGCACTCCGGTTGCCGTCATTTCCGCATGCGTAGAAGATGCCTTAAACGGAAGGCAGAATTCGGAAACAATTGAAAATCTTACAACAATACAGAAAGAAATCATCCGCATGAACCGGATCATTTCTCAACTGCTAACACTTACCCGAGGTTATGAAGGACGCTATTACATTGAAAAGGAATGGATTACACTTCGAGATATGGTCGATTCTGTCATGGATGAGCTTTCGGATTTTGCGGCAGAATCTAATATAGCGCTAAAAAATGATATTTCCCCCGATATACAGATTTGCGCTGACCAAAGCCTTATGACGCAGCTCTTTGTCAATGTTATTGGAAATGGAATTAAATATGGAAAGGCAGGGGGCATGGTAAATGTAGCGGCTAAAAGCAGCAACAATGTCACGGAAGTCACTTTTTCAGACGACGGGATAGGAATCTGTGAAGAAGATTTACCCCATATTTTTGAGCGATTTTATCGTGCAGACAAAGCGCGGGATCGCACAGGTACCGGGCTGGGACTGTCAATTGTCAAATGGATTGTGGACATCCATCATGGCAGCGTTTTTGTTTCCAGCAAAGAGGGTGAAGGTACTGTATTCCACATTTTACTTTCTAAATAAGGAACAATCATTTTATGCCATTTTTACGAACAATAAGCAGCAGATAACTCAGCCGGAGTATATCTGCTGCTTATTGAATCGGATCGTCTTTAAAATAATAATAAGATTGTTCCGGCAATTACCAGAAGCAAGCCGCAAAATGCTTTTCTCGTCAGCCTTTCTTTCAGGAACAGATAAGAAAACGCAATGGTAACAACAATACTCAATTTATCAATCGGTACCACTACGCTGGCTTTTCCCTCTTGCAGCGCACGATAATAGCATAACCATGAAAGCCCGGTTGCCAGACCGGAAAGTGCAATAAATATCCAATTCTTTTTATCAATGCTCTTTAAAAGAACATGCTTTTTTTGGAATAAAACAATTCCCCACGCCATCACCAGCACAACAATTGTACGGATTGCCGTGCCCAAATTCGATTCCACGCCCTGTATTCCCATTTTGCCAAGGATTGACGTCAACGCGGCAAAAACAGCGGATAAAACCGCATAAAAAAACCATGATTTGCTTTTCATGACAGCGGATTCTGTTTTCCGTCGTTGTATCATCAAATATGTTCCGGCAGCCAGCAGTACGATTCCGAAGCCCATGCATATGGTAGGGGTTTCCCCCAATAACAGAAAGGCAAGAAGAATCGTCAGGATGGTACTGCTCTTATCAATAGGGCTTACTTTATTGACATCGCCCAATTGCAGGGCTTTAAAATAGCATAGCCAGGATGCACCGGTAGCTACCCCCGAAAGGATTAAGAAGGTAAGGCTGTATGCAGAAATGGTGCCAATGGTATGCTGCGAACCGACAATAAAAACCATGAGCCATGAGAATAGCAACACAATTATTGTGCGCAGTGCGGTCGCCAAGTTGGAGTCGGTGTTTTTAACCCCAATTTTGGCCAATATAGACGTGATACCTGCAAAGAATGCCGAACCAAAAGCATATAAAAGCCACATCGTTTTCCCTCCATAAAATCAAGTGTTTTAATTACATGGGCCGGTTAAAAATATCCGCCGCTTTTATTGCCTTCCAGCTTTATCCCGTCGCGAAGATTCCAAAAAATTTTAAATTCCAATTTTTCGATATCTCTTTGCTGCTTATAGCTCATACGAAGCGTGGCCTCCGGCGGAATCATAATATCTCTATCCAATTCCTGCAGAAGACTTTTTACATTGTTGTCCTTGGCCTTTAAGACAATTAAAGCTTCTTCTATTTTTTGAAGCAGGTCAGAAGATGCTCCGGGGATATCTTCAGAAACCATGTAGCGGTCATTCTGATTCACATAGTCGTTTGAATCTCCAGAAGCAAGCCAGCCAAGCAGAGCTCCCCGGCTGAACCGCCACTCCCGGCCAATCTTACGGGCAGGAACGTGCTCTTCCCGAAGGAGTTTTATCAAGGTTTTTTCACTCACACCAAGAAAGTCCACTGCTTGCTCAAGGTTTAAAATGTCATCATCCATACAAACACCTCTATTGTTTTTATTTTTATAATGATTATAAAACCGAAAAACAATAATGTCAATTATAACTGTATATAATGCCTAATTAACAGTATATAAGAGAAAGATGC
>JAGKQJ010000001.1 GCA_017898095.1 Bacillaceae bacterium Marseille-Q3522
ATATATGTTTTACACTTTTAGGTATATAGAAAGTGATTTGTGGCGTTTTGTTTAAGTCAAAGGATCCCGGGGAAACTTTGTTTCCCTTCTTCCATTCATTTTAGTCTTTGCAAGACTACTCAAATGGAATTCGTTTATTCCCTTCATCAGTGATGATACATAATTGGCAAACAATAAAGTTGTGGCGGAAAGGAGAAAAGAACGTGGAGCAGAGAAGAAAATCACTCATAACATTATCGATTGCAGCTTCTGTTGGGTTTGGTATAATTTTAACAAGTTTTCCACTTAATCCAGTACATGCCGAGTCGAATTTAGAAGATTTAAAAAGACAACAATCTGAAATTGGCGGTCAACGCGTAGAAGTTGAAACAAAGCTTGGAAACACAAATGATGAAATTAATAAATTACAGGATCAGCAAGCACAAGTAAAGAACGAAATATCAAAACTGGGAAGTGAAATTGCAGCAACTGAAAATCAAATTGCTGAAAAAAACAGTCTCATTGAAGAAGCAAATGCCAATATTGAAGAACTAAAAACGGAGATTCAAAGTTTAGAAGAAAGAATCACCAAACGCAATGAGTTGCTAAAAGGCAGAGCTGTCTCCCTGCAGGAAAGCGGCGGGGTCGTCAATTATATCGATGTGCTTCTCGGTGCACAAAGCTTTACTGATTTCATTGACCGAATCAATGCAGTTGCGGTAATTATGGATGCAGATCAAAAAATTCTTCAGGAACAAAAAACGGATAAATTAACATTGGAAGAAAAGCAAGCCCAGGTTCAGCAGGAATTAGCAGACCTGCAAAAAATGCGTCAGGATCTGGAGGCAATGCGCAGCAATTTAAATAAGCAAAAGGCTGATAAAGATAATTTAATCCTCATACTCCAAGCAGATGAACAGGAAGCTGAAGAAGAAAAAATGAGCTTGGAAGAAGAACAGCAAATATTAGCTGCCCAACAAGCCGCCGCCCAAAAGGCAGTTGAACTTGAACAGGCGAGGTTAGCGGAAGAAAAAAGAAAAGCGGAAGAAGAAAGAAGAAGACAAGAAGAGGAACGAAAACGGCAGGAGCAGGAAAAAGGGAATGAAGAAAAAAGCGGCAGTAATGAACAAGTTCCTTCGCCGCCAGCATCAGCCGGAGCCTTTACGAAACCCGCTGCAGGCTACTTATCATCCGGCTTTGGCTACCGATCCGGCGGATTCCATTATGGAGTGGATATCGCTGCTGCGGGGACAGTACCAATTGTAGCGGCAGCAAGTGGGGTTGTGATCAACTCCTATACGTCATCAAGCTATGGAGAAGTAGTGTTGATCTCACATTCCATTGACGGTCAGCAGTATACAACTGTGTATGCCCATATGAGAAGTGAAAGCCGTGCAGTACAGACAGGAGACATTGTCGCAAAAGGACAATTACTCGGTTATATGGGAAATACAGGTCATTCTTTTGGTCAGCATTTGCATTTTGAACTTCATCGCGGACCTTGGAATCCGCAAAAATCAAATGCAATTAACCCGATTGGAATTGTCCCTTTGTAAAATCTGGAACATATATAAGAACCCGGAGATTGTTTTATCCAATCTCCGGGTTCTTTTTACAAAAAATGCGGCAGATCACTTCACAGATCCCCGCTTATGTCCTCATTTTTTCGGTTTATGTCCTCAATTTTCGTATTTATGTCCCCATTTTTTCGATTTATGTCCGCATTCCCGCTGCTTATGTCCCCGTTTTCATATTTTATCGGACAATCAGCAGTAATTCTCTTTTTGTACACTCTCTGCTTTTTTACGCATCTATGCACAATCATTTCATTCAAGTTCCCTGAGTAAAATGACAAATGCAGGGTATCATTTTTTAAAAATAAGACGATAAATATTCAATATGGAACAGGTAAAAACAGTTCTTTTTCCTTATTCGAAATAAGAGGAAAGCAGCTATTTAATATAGAATGAATAATTATACAAAAAAGGAGAGGTGAGAAAATGAATAATCGTCTGAAAAAAGGGATAAGTTTTATGCTTGTTTTTTTGTTATGCGGCGTTCTTTTTATGGCATCAGGTCAAAGTCAAACAAAAGAAAATGGCACAGAAACTGCAAGATTTGCAGAGCTGGAACAGCTTTTAACGAATCATCCGCATCTTCAGGGAGCGGTCGCAGGTGTTAGTGTCCGATCCGCTGCAACTGGAGAGCTGTTGTTTGAACATAATGGAAATATCCGCTTAAAGCCTGCCTCAAATATGAAACTGCTCACTGCTTCTGCTGCTCTGTCAACATTAGGAAAAGATTATACATTCACCACAGAAATATTAACTAACGGAAAAATAAAAGGAAATAACCTTCACGGCAATCTCTATATAAAGGGAAAAGGAGATCCAACACTATTAAAAGAAGATTTTGATAATTTCGCTAAAGAAGTGCAAAAAACCGGGATTAAAACGATTCATGGCGACTTAATTGGGGAGGACACATGGTACGATGATGTTCGATTATCAACTGATTTATCTTGGAGCAATGAATCTCCTTATTATGGTGCACAGATATCGGCGTTAACCGCATCGCCAAATGAAGATTATGATGCTGGAACCGTAATTGTCGAAGTGAAACCCGGAATAATTGGCCAGGAGGCTATGGTGACAGTATCGCCGGAAACGGGATATGTACAGATCGAAAATCATGCGGTGACAGTACCTGCCGACGGTGAAAAAGCAATTACGATTGAACGTGAACATGGAACAAATATAATTAAAATAGAAGGGACAGTCCCGGAAAACGCTACACGAACAAGAGAGTGGATATCTGTCTGGGAACCCGCCGGTTACGCATTAGATCTTTTTAAGCGCTCATTAGCGGAACATGGAATCAAGATAAAAGGCAACGTAAAAACTGAAAAAGCGCCGGATGATGCAGTTAAAATATTTTCACATAACTCTATGCCGTTATCCGAGCTACTATTTCCATTTATGAAATTGAGTAACAATGGTCATGGAGAGATACTTGTGAAAGAAATGGGTAAAGTAAAAAAAGGAGAGGGGAGCTGGGACAAGGGTCTGGAAGTAGTACAAGCGGAGATTGAAAAATATGGAGTGGATCCGCAAACAGTCGTATTAAGAGACGGTTCGGGAATTTCTCATGTAAACTTTATTTCCGCAAATCAAATTTCGGCGCTTCTTTATCAGGTACAGTCGGAACCATGGTATCCGGTTTTTCTTGATTCATTACCGGTGGCAGGTGTGAGTGAACGAATGGTGGGCGGCACCCTACGAAACAGGATGAAAAATCCGCCGGCACAGGGAAATGTGAAAGCAAAGACAGGCTCGATTTCAACGGTCAGCACATTATCCGGATATGTGGAATCGCAGGGAGGGGAACGCTTTATTTTTTCAATCCTGCTGAACAATATGACTGACGGTTCAAACGGAAAAGAGATTGAAGACCAAATTGCCGAATTTTTAGCGAATTTGCCATAAAAGCGGGATAGATTAAATTTCTGCTTTAAATCTGGAAATAAAATATTGTAACTTCCTCGCTATAACATGCAGGGTTAAAAAAAGTTTCTGAAGTTTTTCATGGAGCGTCGGGCATGATGGGATTATTAGAAAAGCCAATTCCCCTTTATATTAAAGTGATGGCTAGAAAACCATGCCCGCAGAGGCTCTATATCAAATCGACTTTGATTTTTCTAGTCTCACACTAAATACGCATGACTCGGTTGGTTCACAAACTCCGAATAAACTATTATTTTCATTTCAAACATCCATAACCCGCTAGGTCACAAAATATTATTTTCATATCACACTTGTAAGACCCGGTGGAGTTACAAACTCCGCATAAAAATTTCAAACAGCGAATAGCAAAATTAACTTCCACCATTTCCAAAATTAACTTCATGCCAAGTTGCAAAAATATGATCAAGCATAAAAGAAAAATTTTCGAAATATTTAATTTATGTTACAATTAGTTTACACTTTTAATAGAGTCGTTGATTCGAGCATTGTTGGAGGAATTATGGTGATTTGGAAAGACAAAATTGGATTATTACTCATTCTCTTTATAGCATTTATTTTACGGGTAATTGGAGCAAATTTCGGATATCCGTTGTTAACACACACCGATGAAGGTGCCATTATCGATCCGGTGCTGTACATGACCGCCAATCGGACACTTGACCCAAATATGTATAACAGACCGGATCATATAATGATCTTTATTAATTTTGTTATCTTAAATATCTTTAGTCTCTTAAAATTTGGCGGATCGTTGGCTGCTTTTTTTCAGGAAAATATGTACGATTTTTATTTTGCCTCCAGGATGATTACGGCAGTGATGGGCACATTAACTGTATACATAGCTTATTTAATCGGGAATCAATTTAAACACCAATTTGGTATGATTGCAGCAATTATCTTTGCTATTTTTCCCTCATTTGTGCATCATTCACATTTTATTACACCCGATGTACCGGTAACGCTTTTTACGCTAATTATTATTTATTTTTCTATCAAGTATATAAAAACGCGAGAAAAGAAATATTTGATTATTGCAACTTTCTTTGCGGCAGTGAATACTGCGGAAAAGTATCCCGGACTTATCTCAACGGCTATAATTGGCACGGTAATTACGATTGTTTTGCTACCGAAAGTGAAAAAAGACAGCTGGAGTGGCTTATTCTTTCTTATAAAAAATTACTTCATTTATGCAGGGATTTTTCTTTTCTCGTTATTCTTAGTTGCGCCAAATATTATGGTCGAATTCGGGAAAGTAATAGCTGCTATCAAACGTGAAAGCAGATCGATTCACTTTGGAGCAGACGGCCTTGGCTGGATCGGAAATATGTCTTTCTATAGTAAAATGTATTTCAATATGTCAGGATTGATCATGTTTCTTTTTTTATTAGCAGGTATATTCCTCTTTGTTAAGCAAAAAGAAAAACTTAGCATCCCTTTATTTTATGGCTTTCTATATTTTCTATTGATCAGTTACCTTCCGCTGCATTGGGAAAGATGGGCATTGCCAATGTATATTTCGCCTTTATTAATCACTGCCTATGCAATAAATTATGCCTTTGATTATTTGCACTCTTTTAAAATGTACTGGAAAGCAGCTTTAACGGGAATCGTATGTATTATTTTTTTTACGATGGTGCTCGATTCATCCATTGAATCGTATAGAAAAACGATACCAGATACGCGGGCGATCGCATTGAAATATGTCGAATCAATGGCTATCACTGCAAATAACACCCTTTTTGAAGGATACACGCCTTTTAATCCGAGAGGAGTGAAATACATTTTTAATGAATATCCGACGGATAAAAAATATATCATCCTCTCCTCGGACATATACGGCAGGTTTTATCGGGAAGCAGAAAAATATCATGATTATATTCAAATCTATGAAAAAATAAAGGCGGAGAATGACATCATCATTTCTTACAAAGCTAATATTGATAAAAGACCGATGGCTGAAAGAACAAATGCTGTCGGATACGAAAATGAATGGGAGAGAATGACCGAGAGTATACATTTTTTCACTGTTCTGCCAGAAAATGATCAACCATTAATCGGCCCGCAAATAGATATTTTCTCGGTCAATTGATGATCAGTCTCATAACCCGTCCTTCTCTGTCATACATTGATAAAAGCGGATTAGTGTAAAAGTAATTTTGGTATAGATGCAGCCAAATTCATTTTTTGCGACGAAATCGGCCAACAAACCGGACAATCTCTTTGGCGGAAAGGACGAGCTGGATGAAAAAAAGATCTCTTGTGCTAGTAATGATCAGCTGTTTGTTCACAGGAGCAGTTTTCTTATATAGTGTGATGCAATTAACTGGCAGGATCCCCAATACTACACTGTCTTCTGTCAATCTGCAAGCAGAGTCAAATAGCGAAATTGCAAAAATCGAGCAGGCTTTTTACTTAATAAAAGATAAATATCTGGAACAGGTAGACGGCGATACGCTCATCGAGGGAGCAATTCAAGGGATGCTGGAAACATTAAACGATCCGTATTCCGTTTATATGGATAAAGAAACGGCTGTCCAGTTTCATGATACATTAGAATCCAGTTTTCAAGGGATTGGTGCCGAAATCAGTTCGGTTGATGGGAAAATCATCATTGTCGCCCCTTTTAAAGATTCTCCTGCAGAAAAAGCGGGTTTGAAGCCAAATGATCAAATTTTAACAGTGGACGGTGTCCATTTGCAAGGGATGGATGTTTATGAAGCAACGAAGCATATTCGCGGGAAAAAAGGAACCGTTGCCGAATTGGAAATTATCCGTACTGGATTATCAGATCCGATAAAGTTAAAAATAACCCGGGATGAGATTCCGCAGATTACTGTCCGCTCGGAAATAAAACGGCAAGAAAATAAAAATCTTGCTTATATCGAAATTGCCACTTTTTCCAAACAAACGGCAAAAGAATTTAACACGCAATTACAAGAATTAGAGAAAAAACAGTTGGACGGTCTTATTATCGATGTACGAGGAAACCCTGGCGGATTGCTGGAAAGCGTAGAAGAAATACTTGCCGGGTTTGTCACAAAAGAGAAGCCTTATGTACAAATCGAGGAGCGTAACGGAGACCAGGTAGGATATTACTCGAAAACAACAAAGAAAAAAAATTATCCAATTGTTGTATTAATGGATAAAGGAAGTGCATCGGCTGCAGAAATTTTAGCTGCGGCGATGAAGGAAGCTGGGGGTTATCCACTTATCGGAGAGCGGACATTCGGAAAAGGAACGGTTCAGCAGGCAGTGCCGATGGGAGATGGCAGCAACATAAAATTAACGCTTTATAAATGGCTGACTCCCGACGGCAATTGGATCCATCAAAAAGGGATCGAGCCCGATTTGGAAGTAAAGCAGCCGGCGATTTTTCATACACATCCGCTTCAACTCGAAAAACCGCTCGCAATCGACATGAACAGCGAACAAGTAAAAAATGCCCAGCTGATATTAAAAAGTCTCGGATTCTATGCAAGCCGGACAGATGGATATTTTAATCAGCAAACAGAAATAGCTGTCAAAGCGTTTCAACAGGATCAAGGTATCGAAGCGACCGGCGTCATCGATCCAAAAACGGCATCTTTGATGGAGCAGGCGGTGCAACTAGAAATAAAGAAAGCGGAAAACGACCTTCAACTGCAAACCGCGGTGAAATTTTTAGCGAAATAAGAAGAATGAAACCTGTTTTAGCAATTGAAAATCCCGGAAATCAGCTTGTGCAGCTTCGGCATGAATGCCTGAGCGGCTTTTAAACATTCGATATTGAGCGCGTTTCAGCAAGCTCAGGTGGTGATAAAAAATCTCATCTGCGTTACGATTGGAAATGGAAGTCTACTCCTTTCAAGCATGGAAAGATAAAAAGAAGTGCAAACTCAGGAACCCGGGGATCAGCCGGAAACACTGCTTCAGCTGATCGTGCTTTAAACATTCTATGAATAAACTTCAACTTTCTGGTGCCTGCCGCCTGTATTTTTGCTAGAATAGAAGTAAGAAAGGCGGGGTGGCACTGGTGATACAAGAATGGTTATTGGAGATTGTAAAAGGGTTTGGGAAAGGACTGCTTAATCCGGTCAGCTATTATATTTTGTTTTTGGCAGCGGTTTTAGGAGTTTCTAGAGTAAAGAGGGAACGTAAGCAGTTTCACGCACGCGTTGAAAATGCTTATTTTGAATTAAGGCAGCTTTTTCCGCTTGGCTTATTGCTCGGTTTAATCTTGTCTGTAATTCTCATCCTGTCCGGGCTTGTTGTTCCGCTTGAATTCGTAATATTTACGGCATTGTTTTCGTTGTTATGGAGTCTGACAACCAAAATTCGCTTCCTCTCTCCGGCGTATACAGCCGGACTTGCCGGTTTAGCTGTGTTCTTTTTCTATCGTCAAGAGTGGCGTTTTCCCAGCTTTTTGCATAGCGGGCAGGATTTTGGAGCAGAGTCTGTGAAGGCAATTGCAACACTTTTGGCACTTTTCATAATCGCAGAAGGAATGATCATTTGGAAAAATGGCAGAAAAGGACCTTCGCCTAAATGGCAGAAAAGTAAGCGTGGGCAAACGATCGGCCTTCAGGAAGTAAAACGGCTGTGGCTGCTTCCCGTATTTCTACTTATCCCTGGTGATGCTATTCAGTCTGTTTTTCCATGGTGGCCGGCTGTTTCATTCGGTCCGCAAAACTACTCCCTATTATTTGTTCCTATTTCCATCGGCTTTCATCAGGAAGTTAAAAGTACACTTACAGAAATAGCAATGAAAAAGCACGGTAAAGCTATCATTATTTTAGGGATCAGCTTGCTTGTTCTTTCAATAGCAAGTTTCTGGAACTACTTCGCTTCGGTCATTGTCATTGGGCTGGCGCTGATTTCCCGTGAATTTATCACACTTCACTATCGACGTAAAGATAATAACCGCTTATTTTACTTTACAAAACGAAATGAAGGCTTAACCATTCTTGGTATTATTTTAGAATCTCCTGCAAGTAAAATGGGGTTGAAAGCAGGCGAAATCATCACAAAGGTAAATGGAAAAACCGTTCTTTCCGAAACTGCTTTTTATGAAGCCTTGCAGCAAAACCGGGCTCATTGCAAACTGGAAGTATTGGACTATAACGGAGAGATTCGCTTTGTGCAACGTGCATTATTCGAAGGTGATCATTATGAACTCGGAATTTTATTTCTTCCCGATGAGGAAAATTGGAAAGGCAAAGCAGGATGAGGTGCTTTTGGGTTGTTAATTGCATTACATAAAAAAGCTTACAGATGAGAAGCAGGAAGTCAGTGCGGCGCAGTTCCCGTTGGGTACGGTGAAGTCTCTTTTTTACATTTGATACAGCAGTAAGCAAGAGGGCGTCTGAAATTGCGGCTTACTATTTGGTGCTTAATATAACAAGGAGTTGCTTCGTGCAACTCTTTTTTTCTGATACTTGTTTTCATTAATGAATAAGATTGCTTTCCATCGATTATTTGCAATTCAGTGAACGCTTTTTAAGAAAAGCAAATCAGGTGGGACACTACCGTGCCTATGTTACTTTTAGAGGTAGACATCTCCTTAAAAGCATGGAAAGATAAAAGATCGTAATTTTTTGCGAAAGAATCTGGCGAAAATGCTGAAAATTATTACTTTTTCTTTGAAAAAAGCGCTGGATAATGTATAATAATAAAAATAACTTGAGATGGAAGAAAACCTAACAAATTTCTTCATTGCATTTCAATCTTAATCGGTCAATCAGTGGACACAACAAAGTCCAGTGGTATTGAAGTAAACGAATTTCTCCGTTATCAGGGAGAGTTCCTTTATTTTTTTAAATTCCTAGTAAATAAATCAGATAAGTAAGAATATGTTGAGGTGATAATAGTGGAAAACCAAGTGCTTATTAGGTGGAATGAAATAAATTTAGCTGCGACCGTTTGTTATCCTCCTCAACAAGCAGAAAAGTATCCGGTTCTTCTGATTTGCCATGGCTTCATTGGCAGCCGTATCGGCGTTGACCGGTTATTCGTGAAGACGGCGCGGGATTTAACAAAGCTGCAAAATTGTCTTGTTATCCGTTTTGATTATGCCGGGTGCGGCGAAAGTGAAGGGAAGTATGGTGATAATTATTTTGCTGACTTTATTTCACAAACAAAAGCGGTACTCGAATTTGCCCTTTCATTAGAAAAAGCGGACAGCGGAAATGTGACCGTCATCGGTCATAGCCTTGGCGGTGCTGTCGCCCTATTAACAGCAGCCCGGGATCCGCGCATTCATCATTTAATTTTGTGGTCGGCTGTTGCCTATCCCTTTGAAGACATCGTCCATGTTGTCGGGATAAAAACATATGAACAACTGGAGCACCTGCCTGAAGTAGATCATCATGGCTTTCTTTTAAAGCGGCATTTTTTTCAGTCTTTAGCAGCCTATCATCCGATTTCGGCTCTGCAGCATTTCAATGGAGATGTCCTCGTTTTACACGGTTCAAATGATGAAGAAATTCCTGTGGAATATGGTCTTCAATATAATGACGCCTTCAAGTCGAGAAGAACCGGAACTTGCCGAATGGGAATTATTCTTGATGCAGATCATACCTTTTCCTCTGCAGCAGCGTATAAGCAACTAATTGCTGCGACAAATCAATGGCTTTTAGATATTAAAAAACAGCCGGTCAACGAAAAAAGCGATTGAATACTTGTCAATGTGGAAAAATATTTGCTTCAGAAACCTTTACCTTCATTATCAAGATCTATTTTGATAAAACTGTTTTAATAGAGTACACATGTTAAAATCATTCACTTGTTAATTGTGAAAAAAACAGTTATTCTAAAAACAAAACGCAAAGCAAGACTTGAAGTCCGATGGGCAATAGGCGATAGAGCCAGACGCTGATTCGTTTATTCGGATAAGTTTTTATCATTTGATGAGATTAAATGACTTGCTAAAGATATGTTGTGGTCGAAATGTAACAATGACCTCCTTGTGGTAACGCGAATATCAGCCACAAAAATCACCTGCAATTCCGTCGAAATGTAAAAATAACCTTCTTGTGGGTAAACTATAATATGGAAATACATCAACAAAAGCACTGTTTATGGAGGATGTGAAAGATGGTGCTTAAATATTTATCTGCCCTGCTGTTACCCGGTTTATTAGTGATTTTTTTTACAAAGGTGACACAAAATCATCTCCTGAGCTTATTGTTAATGATTGCCCTGCTCGCAGCATCCGTTTATAAAGGCTATACCAATACGCTAGGCTTGATCATCATCGATGCATTTTCCTTAACGGTTGGCTACGCAGTCGCCAGGCACAGGAAAAAACGGCAGCAAAACCTGTCATAAACCGATGAGAAATTTGCATACCACATACATTTGTATTGTGGTTTTTTTGCACTTTTAAAACATGTAAAGATAAACGAATATTTGTTCGCAAAATAGTGGTTTGTTTTCACGCAAATGTGGTAGAATGAGAGTGAACTCATTTCAGCACATTGATACATCGGAAAATCATGCGGCATCCTCAGATAAAAAGATCCCGACTTCGCTAATGAGGGGGGGGGGGATTAAGTTAACAGTTGTCTATCAAGTATGGCAAGCAACAGCTATGTCCATGGGAACTTATAACTATTTTAAGAAAACAGATTTAAAATGCACTGATAAAATATGTTAAAAGGAAGGGCCTGCGATGAAGGATCAATTTGAATTAGTATCAAAATACTCGCCTCAGGGAGATCAGCCGCAAGCAATCAAAAAAATAGTCAAGGGAATTCGTGAGGGGAAACGCCATCAAACTTTACTGGGGGCTACCGGAACAGGGAAGACCTTTACGATTTCCAATGTGATTAAAGAAGTCAACAAGCCGACTCTTGTTATTGCCCATAACAAAACGCTTGCCGGCCAGCTGTACAGTGAATTTAAAGAATTTTTCCCGCATAATGCTGTTGAATACTTTGTCAGTTACTACGATTATTACCAGCCGGAGGCATATGTTCCGCAAACGGATACGTATATAGAAAAAGATTCCAGTATTAATGATGAAATCGATAAGCTGCGCCATTCGGCAACCTCTTCCTTGTTCGAGCGAAAAGATGTCATTATTATTGCAAGTGTATCTTGTATTTACGGCTTAGGTTCTCCGGAAGAGTATAGCGAGCTCGTTTTATCTTTACGGACGGGAATGGAAATGGAACGGAACAAGCTTTTGCGCCGGCTGGTAGATATACAATATGAACGCAACGATATTGATTTTCAACGCGGTCGCTTCCGGGTACGCGGAGATGTAGTCGAGATTTTCCCGGCTTCCCTTGATGAGCACTGTATCCGTGTTGAATTTTTTGGCGATGAAATCGATCGTATCCGCGAAGTCGATGCCTTAACGGGTGAGATAATCGGTGACCGTGATCATGTAGCGATCTTCCCGGCTTCCCACTTCGTGACGAGAGATGAAAAAATGCAAAAAGCGATCGTTAACATCGAAGATGAGCTTGAGCAACAGTTAAAGATATTACGTGAAAATAATAAATTATTGGAGGCTCAGCGTCTGGAACAGCGGACGCGTTATGATCTGGAAATGATGCGGGAAATGGGATTCTGTTCCGGTATCGAAAACTATTCCAGACATCTTACCCTCCGACCCGCTGGTTCTACACCCTATACATTACTCGATTATTTTCCCGACGATTTTCTAATCGTTGTTGATGAATCTCATGTGACATTGCCGCAAATCCGCGGCATGTATAACGGAGACCAGGCGCGGAAAAATGTCCTTGTCGAGCACGGCTTTCGCCTGCCTTCCGCCTTGGATAACCGTCCGTTGACCTTTTCCGAATTTGAAAAGCATGTTAACCAAATTGTTTATATTTCTGCGACACCGGGACCTTATGAAATAGAGCATACACCGGAAATGGTACAACAAATCATTCGCCCGACCGGCCTTCTTGATCCAACAATTGATGTTCGTCCGATTGAAGGACAAATTGATGACTTGATAGGAGAAATAGAGGAGCGGGTAAAGAAGAACGAACGTGTCTTAGTTACAACCTTAACCAAAAAAATGTCGGAGGATTTAACCGATTATTTAAAGGAAATCGGCATAAAAGTCCAGTATTTGCATTCTGAGGTAAAGACATTGGAGCGGATTGAAATCATTCGGGAGCTGCGTATGGGTAAATACGATGTGTTAGTCGGGATCAATTTGTTAAGAGAAGGGCTCGATATTCCCGAAGTGTCACTTGTTGCGATCTTGGATGCGGATAAGGAAGGCTTCCTCCGTTCGGAAAGATCGCTGATTCAAACCATCGGCCGTGCTGCCCGCAATGCCAACGGCAATGTTATTATGTATGCAGATAAAATAACAAACTCAATGGAAATAGCTATAAGGGAAACGAAACGGCGCCGTGAAAAACAAATGGCATTTAATGAAAAACACGGCATTACTCCAACAACGATTCAAAAAGACATACCGGATGTAATCCGGGCAACACACGTTGCCGAAGAGCAGGATGACTACAGTAAGGAATTTGCAGGAAAAAAACTTACAAAAAAAGCGAAAGAAAAACTGGTAAAAGAAATGGAAAAGGAAATGAAAGATGCAGCCAGAGCACTGGATTTCGAGAGAGCTGCAGAGCTCCGGGATACATTACTAGAGTTAAAAGCGGAAGGATGACAAAGACATGGCAATGGATAAGCTAGTGATAAAAGGAGCAAGAGCCCATAATTTAAAAAATATTGATGTAACGATTCCAAGAGATAAACTGGTTGTATTAACAGGGCTTTCCGGCTCAGGAAAATCATCACTGGCCTTTGACACAATTTATGCAGAGGGACAACGGCGCTATGTTGAGTCGTTGTCCGCCTATGCCCGTCAGTTTCTCGGACAAATGGATAAGCCTGATGTAGATATGATCGAAGGACTTTCACCGGCAATATCGATCGATCAAAAGACAACAAGCCGTAACCCCCGTTCTACCGTTGGAACCGTAACGGAAATTTATGACTATTTACGGCTATTGTTTGCCCGTATCGGACGTCCTACATGCCCGACTCACGGAATCGAAATAACTTCGCAAACAGTCGAGCAAATGGTGGACCGGATTCTTGACTACCCGGAAAAAACAAGATTACAAGTGCTGGCCCCGATTGTCTCCGGGAGAAAAGGGACACATGTAAAAACATTGGAAGATATTAAGAAGCAGGGCTTTGTCCGTGTTCGTATCGACGGGGATATGCATGATTTAGGGGAAGAATTCAGTCTGGAAAAAAATAAAAAGCATTCGATTGAAGT
Source organism: Bacillaceae bacterium Marseille-Q3522 (assembly GCA_017898095.1). Taxonomy (GTDB): domain Bacteria; phylum Bacillota; class Bacilli; order Bacillales; family Cytobacillaceae; genus JAGKQJ01. Next base: position 13,750 of record JAGKQJ010000001.1, read on the forward strand.
AGTTGTCGACCGTATCGTTGTAAAGGATGGCGTAGCTTCCCGTCTGGCAGATTCTTTGGAAACATCCTTGAAGCTTGGAGAAGGAAAAGTGATTATTGATGTGATCGGTCAGGAGGAACTGCTTTTTAGTGAGAATCATGCCTGTCCGCATTGCGGTTTTTCCATTGGCGAATTAGAGCCGCGGATGTTTTCCTTTAACAGTCCTTTTGGCGCCTGCCCGGAATGCGACGGTTTGGGAACAAAGCTTGAGGTTGATTTACATCTCGTAATCCCGGATAAAAACCTGTCTTTGCACCAGCATGCCATCGCACCATGGGAACCGAACAGTTCCCAGTACTATCCGCAGCTGTTGGAAGCTGTCTGCCAACATTTTGGTATTGAGATGGACGTACCTGTGAAAGACATTCCCAAGCATTTACTGGATAAAATTTTATACGGCTCGGGAAAAGAAAAAATCTATTTCCGCTATGAGAATGATTTTGGCCAGGTTCGTGAAAATATGATCGAATTTGAAGGAGTTATCCGCAATATTGAACGGCGTTATCAGGAAACAAGCTCTGATTATATCCGCGAGCAAATGGGAAAATATATGGCGAAACAAGTTTGTCCTTCCTGTAAAGGCTACAGATTAAAGAAGGAAAGTCTTGCCGTGTTAATAGATGGAAAGCATATTGGCCAGATTACGGAACTGTCTATTGAAGAAGCTTTTGCTTTTTTTGATTCGTTGACGTTGTCTGAGAAGGATCAGAAAATCGCTCAGCTGATTTTGCGGGAAATTAAAGAACGGCTCGGCTTTTTAATTAATGTCGGACTTGATTATCTGACATTGCACCGTGCAGCAGGAACGCTTTCCGGCGGAGAGGCGCAGCGTATTCGTTTGGCAACGCAAATAGGCTCGCGGTTGACAGGAGTGCTTTATATTTTGGACGAACCGTCCATAGGACTTCATCAGCGGGACAATGACCGGTTGATCGCGACATTGAAAAATATGCGTGATATCGGCAATACACTGATTGTCGTGGAACATGACGAGGACACCATGCTTGCATCTGATTATTTGATCGATGTTGGTCCCGGTGCAGGTGTGCACGGAGGGAAAATTGTCTCCGCCGGGACCCCGCTCCAAGTAATGGAGGATCCGCATTCTCTTACGGGGCAGTATTTATCCGGAAAAAAATTCATTCCATTGCCGGTTGAAAGACGGAAAAATGATGGCAGATTTATTGAAATTAAAGGGGCGAAAGAAAATAACTTAAAAAATGTTTCTGTCAAAATACCTCTTGGTATGTTTGTTGCTGTCACAGGAGTTTCCGGATCCGGAAAAAGTACACTTGTCAATGAAGTTCTGCAAAAAGCTTTAGCGCAAAAACTGAACAATGCGAAAACAAAACCGGGTCAGCATAAAGAGATCAAAGGGATTGAACATTTGGAAAAAATCATTGATATTGATCAGTCGCCAATCGGCAGGACTCCGCGTTCCAACCCGGCAACCTATACGGGTGTGTTCGATGATATTCGTGACGTTTTTTCAGCTACAAATGAAGCAAAAGTCAGAGGCTATAAAAAAGGGCGCTTCAGTTTTAATGTGAAGGGCGGCAGATGTGAGGCATGCCGCGGAGACGGTATTATAAAAATTGAGATGCATTTTCTGCCTGATGTGTATGTTCCTTGTGAAGTATGCCATGGGAAACGCTATAACCGGGAAACATTGGAAGTAACATACAAAGGGAAAAATATTTCAGAAGTTTTAGATATGACGATTGAAGATGCGCTTGTATTTTTTGAGAATATCCCGAGGATTTCCCGGAAACTGCAGACGATTGCCGATGTCGGCTTAGGCTATATCAAACTCGGCCAGCCGGCCACAACGCTATCAGGAGGAGAAGCACAGCGTGTTAAGCTGGCATCAGAATTACACCGCCGAACGAACGGGCGGACACTCTATATTTTAGATGAACCAACGACCGGTTTACATGTCGATGATATTTCCCGTCTTTTAACAGTGCTTCAGCGGCTTGTTGAAAATGGTGATACGGTGCTAGTTATCGAACATAATTTAGATGTAATTAAAACAGCTGATTATATAATCGATCTTGGTCCGGAAGGCGGGGACAGAGGCGGTACAATTGTCGCTACAGGAACACCTGAGGAAGTTGTAAAAATAAAGGGTTCTTACACCGGAGCTTATTTAAGACCGATTTTGCAACGTGACCGTTCCCGTATGGAGGAGCAAATGCAGGAATCCATGCAACTGTAAAGTAAGTTTCGCTTTAGATAACACCAAATGCGATTTTGTCATCATATCGCCCTTGCTTTTCGAGAAATAAGGAAGAAAAGCAAGGGTATGTTTTTCTAAGACTTGAGACCAATAAACAATGAGTCGGCAGACCTTTGACGATCAACCTGTCATTTTCATATCATATAGGTAGAATTTATTGAAACCTTCTCTTATTAAATACGTACGTAACGTGATGGAGAAAAATTTTTAAGAAATGACAAAATCATCACAAATGGAGGGAAATTGCCATGAATGAAGAGCGTATAAAAATATTAAAAATGGTGGAAGAAGGAGATCTGTCAGCTGCTGAAGCATTACAACTTCTGGAGGAACTGGAAGCAAAGCAAAAGAAAATGGAGCAAAAAAAAGAAGATTTAATCGAGGAACTTTCTGCTGCATCTGGTGATAACACGGAGCATGAACAAAAGCATGAACATGAACATTCGCAATCTCACTACAAATACCAATCTGCTGTTGAGAAGATTTTTGATTTTGTAGATACCTCAATCAAAAAATTAAAAGAAGTTGATTTAGATTTTAATTTTGGAAAATCTGTTGAATTTACGCATGTATTTCAGCATGCTGATGCTGATATTCAACAATTTGATGTTGATATAGCAAATGGTAGTGTAAAGTTGATTCCTTGGGAACAAAAAGACGTCCGAATTGAATGTGAGGCAAAAATATTTCGTGCAGGAACGACAGAAGAAGCAAGAGAGAAATTTTTAAAAGATGTTGTTTTTGTTGTGGAAGGCAGTAAATTGAAATTTTTTACACAACAAAAATGGATGAAGCTAAATGCCGCTATTTATTTTCCACAGGCAGAATATGACAAAATAAAAGTGCGTCTTTTTAATGGAAAAATCGAAGCCGAAAATGTGAAAGCAAAACAATATAAGGCAAAGACGGCAAACGGAAGAATTACCATTGACACCATTAATAGTGCAAATGTTGAAATTAGCACTGGAAATGGTAAAGTTATTATTAATAATGGGTACATTGATGATCTTGAAGTGGAAACGTTAAACGGTAAGATTGTCGCGGAAGGAGATTTTAAAACGCTTGATGCGGAATCTTTTAATGGCAATGTTTATTGCACCTTAACCGGTTATCGTACGCAATTAATCGATGCACGTGCGGCTACAGGCAATATTGAGTTGAACCTGCCCGGGGAAGCAGCTGTTAAAGGAGAATTGAAAACAAATGTCGGCGGTTTTGATATTTTATTAGACGGCATTCAAATCACGGAAGAAAAACGGGATGTCGTTCAGAAAAAAGTTCGTTTTAAAACGGTGAAAGAAGCGGAACATGTAATAAAAATGACAGCAAATACAAATACCGGCACTATTACTGTGAAAAGAGCGGCGGAGGAAAATAAGTAAAATCCAAATTTTGCAGACTCAGCCTTTTAAACATGGTAAGATTCATGCTTGAGAGAGGCGGGATATATGATGAAGCCGCTGACAAGAAAAAGGAGATGGTAAGTAATGAATAAACTAACAAGATCAAAATCAGATCGAAAACTTGCAGGGGTGCTTGGCGGTTTAGCACAATCGTTAGGGATAGACTCCACGATATTACGTGTCATTTTTGTGATACTGTTATTTCCAACCGGATTATTCCCTATGATGTTAGCGTATTTTGTGATGATCTTTATTATCCCGAATGAAGGAGAGTACTAATCGATGAGATGGCTGCTCGGTATTGTCATTAACGGTATTTTATTTGTTGCCCTTGCGGGATTTCTCAACGATTCCTTCTATGTTTCCGGTTTTGGAGCGGCACTTGCTGCAAGCTTTATCTTGTCGATCTTAAATATTTTAGTCCGACCGATATTAATCATCTTTACATTGCCGATAACGATTTTGACGCTTGGTTTATTCTTATTTGTCATTAATGCGATTACCCTGCTTCTAACAGATTCGATTATGGGAAGTTCGCTTGAAGTTGCAAATTTTGGTACGGCGATTTTCGTTTCGATTATCATTTCCATTTGCAATATTGTTATTCAAAAGACGTTATTCAAAGAAAAGTGAGCTTGTCACGAGAGAATGCAGGGGAGACTTTACTCTGCTATATAACGAAATCCTGCCAACATTTCGCCGGGCGGTAGTGATCTTAGGCTGACAACAAAAATATAGCCTGTCCATACTTTGTAAAAAGAGAATACTGCGATAAAGTGATGATTTCCCACTTTTTTAAAAGTGGGCATTACTATCATTAAACATATTAGCGGGCAAAAAATCAGACTCAGTTAATCCCTCTGCAACCACGTTTACTATCCCCGTCTTAAAGTATGGACAAATTTGTAGCGGTCGCCACGGTATGCACATTTGGCAAATTCAAAAGGAACGCCATTCTCCAAAAACGTTTTCCGGTAGATAAGTAATATTGGCGAGCCTTCTTTTATTTGCAGGGCTGCCGCTTCTTTTTTATCCGCTGTTGCCGCTTCTATTTGTTGTTCTGCTTCAAAAATAGATAAAGAAAGCTGTTCTTCTGCGTATTCATAAATGGAAGCGGTAATCGATTCTGTTGTCATCTGCTTCAATAGCGTAACCGGAATATAAGTTGTCTCCAAGGCAATAGGTTCCTTGTTTGCGAGGCGGACCCGCTTAATTTCGTATACGGAGCTTGCCTCGGCAAGCTTTAATTGATGGCAAATATGCGGTGCTCCAGATTGAATCTGAAAGGATAGTAGCTTGCTGCTGGGGACTAAGCCTCTTTCCTTCATATCCTCGGTAAATCCTTTTAAGCCTTGTAACCTTTGTGCGACTTTTTGTTGCCTGACGAAGGTACCCCTGCCTTTTTCCCGAAACAAATAACCATCATTCACCAAATTCGTTAACGCCTGCCTCACTGTCATCCGGCTTATTTGATAGCGTTCTGCATATTCACGTTCAGAGGGAATCGTATCTCCTTCCTGCAAAGTACCATTTTCAATTTGCTCCTTAATTTCTTCCTCCAGTTGATAATAGATCGGAACTGGTGATTGCTTATTAATCATTTACATAAACCCCTTATTAAATATAAGATAACGCAACTTCATCTCCTATTAATGTAACATGCGGATGGCGTTTCAGGATAGTGGCCGGGAAAGATTCTGAAATTTCTCCGTTTAAAAAGCGTTTTATTGCTTCTGCTTTTTTCCTGCCGGAAGCAAGTAATAATATTTCCTTACTTTCCATGATAGTAGCAATCCCCATCGTAATTGCCTGTTCAGGAACGTCTTCAAGTGAGTCGAAAAAGCGCGCATTCGCGTTTCGGGTGCTTTCCGATAAGGAAACGATATGCGTCCTGCTGTGAAAAGAACTGCCCGGCTCATTGAAACCGATATGACCATTTTGGCCAATTCCTAAAATTTGCAGATCAATACCGCCTAATTGATTAATAATCTGATCATATTGAAGACATGCAACACGCAAATCTTCCGCGCTTCCGTTCGGAAGAAAGGTTTGATTTTCTGAAATAGGAATATAGTCAAAGAGCTCTTTTTTCATAAAATAGTGATAGCTATGTGGATCGCCAGGCGCAATACCAATATATTCGTCAAGATTGACAGTTTTTACCCACCGGTAATCCGTGCCATTCTCCTTAAAATCTTTAATAAGTTGCTTATAAACTCCGATCGGTGTGCTGCCTGTTGCCAAACCAAGCGTTACAGCAGGATTCACTTTCACTTTATTTATAACGATTTCCGCCGCCAAACAACTAAGTTCATCGTAGTTTTTTGCATGTAAGATTTTCATGTAAAATCTCCTCCCCGCCCGTAGGCAATTTTTCCGCGGCAAATTGTCAAAGAAACATGAAGCTGATTATCCAGTACAACAAGATCAGCGTCTTTTCCAATCGCGATACTTCCTTTGCGATCGTCGACCCTCAACTGCTTTGCCGGATTTAAACTGGCCAATTGCGCCGCCTCTTGCAACGAAACACCTGCAAATTCCCGTACATTTCTGATTGCCTGGTCCATTTTTAGAATACTTCCCGCAAGGGTACCGTTTGCTAACAGCGCTTTGCCGTTTTTTACATGAACCTGCTGTCCTCCTAAATCGTATTCCCCTTCTGCCAGCGATTTTGCCCGCATAGAGTCCGTTATTAAAATGACGCGTTCGATCCCTTTTGCCTTTATGGCAAGCTTGACAATAGCCGGATGGACATGAATCCCATCTGCGATTAATTCTGCACTCAGTTTGTCTGCCGTCAATACTGCACCTGCTGTTCCCGGTTCGCGATGATGAATTCCTTTCATTGCATTAAATAGGTGCGTACATTGTAAAGCACCATCTTCAATTGCTTGCTGTACTTTTTCATAAGCTGCCTCCGTATGGCCAATGCTGGCGACAATTTGCTGTTCAGCCAAATAACGGATCAATGTATTTGCACCTTCCTTATCAGGGGCAAGAGTGACAATTTTAATATTATCTCCGGATAACTTTTGCCATTTTTTGAAGAGAGAAAGCTGCGGTTTAATAATAAATTTTTCAGGCTGTGCACCGGCAGTATGTTCATGAATAAAAGGACCCTCCAAATGTATTCCGAGCATTTCTGCCTGTCCCGTTTTATTTTCCTCCAACATGTATTGCTTTCCATTCTGTAAAGCTTTTACAATTTGCTGGTCCGATTGGGTGATGGTCGTAGCAAGGAAACTGGTTGTTCCTTCCGCGGGGAGGCTTTTTGCCATTGTCCGTAATGCATTGGCAGTCGCATCCATTGTATCGGCACCGCAGACACCATGAATATGCTGGTCGATAAAACCAGGCAGAATCGTCTGATCTTCTGATAAAGTTAGAACACGTGCATCGGTAATCTCCGGCATCTTCGTACATTTGCCAAAATCCGTGATCTTGTCATTTTCGATTAACAGATAGCCATTTTGAATCATTGTTTTTTCTGTTATTATCTTTGCATTTTGTAAAAGAAGTTTATTCATAGCGCAATCCTCCAGTCATGTTAATCGTAACACTTTATTGTATAGTTGTCTATACCAGTTATTCTTGCTTTGCTATTCTTTTTCTTATTGAAAAGAATTCATTTGGTTCTGCGCAAAAAAATGCTAAAATGAGGACATGCAGTGCTTTTTCACTGTGTAAAAAAATAAATTTTCCTATGAAATGGTTTGCAAGATAATATGGTAAAATAACGAGAGATTCGATTATGTCTTCATCACGATATTATGTAACATAAAGGAGGCATCCATTTTGCCTAAAGTATTAACAAAAGATGTTATCGAAAAGTTTTCACTAGAGCTGATAAGTGGGGAGGAGGGCGTCAACCGTCCGATTATTACAGCTGATATTTCAAGACCGGGAATAGAAATTGCCGGGTATTTCGATTACTATCCGGCAGAAAGAGTTCAGCTATTAGGTATGACAGAGTTGACTTTTGCCGAAAAATTATCAGAAGAAGACAGGCAATTTCGCATGGAACAGCTTTGTACAGATATCACGCCCGGCATTATTATCACGAGAGGTCTTGAGGTGCCGCAAGAGCTAATTGAAGCTTCAGAACGCGATTCAGTGCCGGTTATGCGCTCTACACAAAAAACAACACGATTTTCCAGTTTGCTGACAAACTATTTAGAGAGCAGACTGGCACCGACTACCGCGATTCATGGCGTACTCGTGGATGTTTACGGGGTAGGAGTATTGATTATTGGAAAAAGCGGAGTCGGGAAAAGTGAAACGGCATTGGAGCTTGTCAAAAGAGGACACCGGCTTGTTGCCGATGATTGTGTGGAAATTCGCCAGGAAGTAGAAGGTACACTAATCGGGACATCTCCAGAATTAATCGAGCATTTGCTGGAAATCAGGGGTCTGGGGATCATTAATGTCATGACGCTGTTTGGTGCGGGTGCTGTCCGAAGCAATAAAAAAATTTCGCTTGTGATTAACCTTGAATTGTGGGATCAGAAAAAGCAATATGATCGTCTGGGACTTGATGAAGAAAAAATGAGAATTATTGATACGGAAATTACGAAAATCACACTTCCGGTCCGTCCGGGAAGAAACCTCGCCGTTATCATTGAAGTGGCGTCAATGAATTTCCGTTTGAAAAGAATGGGAATGAATGCAGCAGAACAATTTACGAACCGGTTAACAGATGTGATCGAAGATGGGGATCACGAGGAATTTTAACATAGTGGGAGTTGAAGTAAATGGAAGAAACGATTCATGTTCTTAACCCGATTGCGCTTGAGTTGGGCCCGATCAGAGTATATTGGTATGGAGTGATTATAGGCGTTGGTATTGCATTAGCGTTGTGGCTGGCGATGCGCGAAGGAAATAGAAGGGGCTTGCCAAAAGAGTTGTTCCCGGATTTATTATTATGGGCGATTCCGATTGCAATTATTTCAGCACGCATTTATTATGTTATTTTTCAATGGGATTATTATGCCGATAACCCTGTTGATATTGTGAAAATATGGGAAGGTGGTATTGCGATCCACGGTGCGCTAATTGGGGCGATTATCACTGCGTATGTGTTTACAAAAAAACGTCAGATTCCTTTTTGGAAGGTTTTGGATATCGCCGCGCCGAGTATCATTTTAGGACAGGTTATTGGCAGATGGGGCAACTTTATGAATCAGGAAGCTTACGGAGAAGAAGTAAGCAGACAATTTTTAGAGAATCTTTTTCTGCCGGACTTTATTATTAATCAAATGTACATAGAAGGGGCATATCACCACCCGACCTTTTTATATGAATCAGTCTGGAATTTAATTGGCTTCGTCATTTTACTATTATTAAGAAAAGTAAATTTACGCCGCGGGGAGATTTTTCTTTCCTATGTTATCTGGTATTCGATTGGCCGCTTTTATATAGAGGGAATGCGGACAGACAGTCTGATGCTCGACAGCTTGCGGATGGCACAAATGGTTTCTATTGCCGCAGTTGTCGTTTCCATCGTTTTTATTGTCTACCGGAGAGTGAAAAGCAACGATAAAACACGTTATTTAGAGCGTTAAAATAATAACTAACCTGGCTTGTGAAGTATGACAAAAAGGAAGACTGGCAAATGTTTATTGGTTCAACTAACCATCAGTGGGGGGCGTGTGCCGACTGCGAACTCAGACGTCCTGTAGCAAAGTCGGCACTAGTACGTTCAGTACGTCGACCGACTAAAGGCGCCACGGCCTGATGTCTTCGTCGGTATTAGTACGTCCAGTACGTCGAAAAACGCCCACTGATGGAAGTTTCACTTTACCCTGGAAGAAAGGAGCCGGCGTATGAGCACTGAAATAACAACTGCTTTATTTGATTTGGATGGCACGTTAATTGATACAAATGAATTGATTAAGTCATCCTATTCACATACGTTAAATAAATATTTTCCTGATAAATATTCAGACAAAGATATTCTTTCCTTTATGGGGCCGTCGCTTTATTACACATTTTCTGCTATTGATAAAGAGCGCACGGAGGAATTAATTCATGAATATCGGACCTATAATAAAGCAAATCATGATCTTTACGTAAAAGAATTTCCCGGTGTATATGAAACGATCAAAACGATGTCACAGGCCGGGATCAAGCTTGGTATTGTCACAACAAAAATGTTTGATGTGGTGCAAATGGGGCTTAAGCTGACAAAGCTTGATGCATTTTTTGATGTTATCGTCGCCCTTGATCATGTAAAAAAAGAAAAGCCGGATCCGGAACCGGTAGAGAAAGCCTTGGCACAGCTTAAATCGTTTCCGGAAGAAGCCATTATGGTAGGAGATCATTTTAATGACATTTTAGCAGGGAAAAATGCCGGAACAAAGACAGCAGCTGTATCGTGGAGTTTGAAAAGCCTTGAAGTATTGTTGCAATATCAGCCGGATTATCTTTTAAAGAAAATGCCCGATTTATTAGATGTTATTGGTGTGAAAACAGGATGAGAAGAACGTATCGCTATCGTGTTGAAGGAGCAAATTCTTTATGGCATGTGTATAAAACCGTTCCTTTTTGGAAAGTTATGAAAAATTTTATTGTCATCCAACTGGCACGCTATACCCCTTTTTTGCATATGAAAAATTGGCTGTACCGAACTTTTTTACACATGAAAGTTGGTGAGCAGACTTCTTTTGGTTTAATGGCAATGCTGGATATTATGTTTCCGGAGAAAATTTCGATTGGGAAAAATACCGTGATTGGTTATAATACAACGATGCTTGCCCACGAATATTTAATAAAAGAATACCGCCTTGGCGAGATTCATATTGGCAATGAAGTCATGATTGGCGCTAATTGTACAATATTGCCAGGCATTACGATCGGAGACGGCGCAATTGTTTCCGCCGGTACACTTGTGCATAAAGATGTGCCTGCGGGAGCTTTTGCTGGTGGAAATCCAATGAAAATCATTTATACGAAGGACGAGCTCGAATCAAGATGGAAAAACGATCCAATTTACGGAGAAACACCAACAACGGACAAAGTGATTCCTCCTCCAAAATAGGATTTCTTTTTTCTAATTGTGATAAACAATCGATTCAATCCTGATTGTTAAATATTGTAATGAAATATAACTGGTATTTCCATATTTCTGCAATTTTAACCCATCCAGTTATATCCAACAATTCAAACGCTATAAAAAATAGATATATTCTATTGGGGTCTTGACAAAGAGTGTCTGTAGTGTTCCTTTTGGACAACAAATGGAAGTAAATGCTTTCTTGGCAAGAAAGCCTTTCATCACCACCTCTCCTTGTATAGACCTATCCCTGCATATTTATTTGAAAGAGAATTTTTAAAAGAAATTACGATGAGCAATAAAAACGGTTTAAAAATCACTCGTGATTGGGAAGGCCAGCATAACTTTCGAGAAGAAATTTATTAAATAACGATAGAACATGGAAAGTGAACTACCACGATCCTAAAGGCATCGTGGCTTCTGAAAAAGAAGTTGCGTGATTTTAGTTTCATCCCTTCAAGGGTAAGTTCACCAGACTCAGTTAGGAGAAATCCTAGCTACGATAGATAGAGCATGACACCTTCGGTTGACGCACCAGACCGTTGCTAGTCGCTAACGTTTAAGTAGAGGAAAGGGAATCCTCGGTGATGCAAGTGTAAAAAGCCTATTTATCTTTGTCGAGGTGAGGTCGGATTCGCTATTTGGTCACAGAATGGAGAAACGCATTACCATTTGGAAACAACATGAAAAATATCTTGCTAAACATTTTTGGAAAGAACGAACTTTTTGGAGTGACGGATATTTTGATTGTTCCATTGGAAACGTCAACAGAGAAACGATTCAAAAATACATTCAAGAAAAAGGTTAAAAGCGGGCTTACATCCCCTACCCTAAAGGAATAGGGGTTTTACGCCCGATTTTATAAAAAAACAGCAGAAGAAAAATGATTCATTTTTCTTCTGCTGTTTTTTATCGCCGATTAAGGGGCAGTAATCCCCCTGCCTCAAAAAATGAAGGTGTAACCAATCGTTCCGGGCAGGGGGATAAACTGCCCCTAAAAAGTTAGAATTTCGATGAGCATAGATAGCTGCTTTCACTTCACATGCAAGACTGCTATCGCTTTTGTCTTCATTTCTTAAAGACGTAAATAAAATGTGTTGCTTGCGATAAACTTAGGAAAGATGGACACAAATAAATAAAAAATGCAGATACCGGTTTTATTTTTTCGTTGAAATCTGTTGACGGATTTCTGTTTCGGCGGTAAACTACAACATAATAACTTTATTTTATTAGCACATTAGCGAACTAAAGGATATATAGTTCCGCTGGCGATTAGAACTTTTAATGTACAGCTTATGCTTGGCAAAATGAAATGAAGAAGTCATGGTTGTGCAATATTTTACAATATATATCGCAAAATAGGGATACTGTCATGAACGAGGTGAAATGCAATTTGAGTCAATTGTATATGTTTGAAAAACCGTTAGGAATGAGAGATACATTACCTGAATTATATGAAACAAAGTATCGGATACGCTCCCGTATCCAACAGGAGATGAAGGCATGGGGCTATCGTTTTATCGACACACCGACATTGGAATACTACGAAACAGTCGGTGCTGCTTCGGCAATTTTAGATCAAAAGCTGTTTAAATTACTGGATCAGCAAGGACATACACTTGTTTTGCGTCCTGATATGACTGCTCCGATTGCCAGGGTTGCGGCGGCAAAGCTGTTAAAAGCCAATATGCCTTTAAGGCTTGCCTATTCAGCAAATGTCTTTCGTGCACAGCAGCGCGAAGGCGGAAGGCCCGCGGAATTTGAACAGATCGGCATTGAGTGTATTGGCGACCGTTCTATTAGTGCTGACGGAGAGGGAATAGCATTAATGGCCGCTTCTTTGAAACGGGCAGGACTGGAACAGTTTCAAATTTCCGTAGGTCATATCGGCTTTGTTCATGCATTTTTCCGGCAATTTTTGCTGACAGATAAGCGTGTGCAAGAACTGATGCAATTTTTATATGAAAAAAATTATGTTGGTTATCGTGAATATGTCGGCGGTTTATCACTGCCACAGGAAGATAAGCGGTGTTTGCTTGCTTTTTTAACGTTAAAAGGCGGAGTAGAAGTCATCGATCAGGCGTATCAATTGTTAAAAAGAAACGAGGGCAAACAAGAAATTGCCGCGCTGAAACAGCTATGGGGAATCATTGTTGATCTGGAAGAAGAAAGCAGATTGAAATTTGATTTAACACTTGTCAGCCACATGAGCTACTATACCGGGATCGTATTTGAAATTTATGCGGGAAAGGTCGGGTTTCCGATCGGAAACGGCGGTCGTTATGATCTATTGTTGAAAAAATTTGGAAAAATGACAGAAGCAACAGGTTTTGCTATCCGTCTCGACCGTCTCTTGGAAGCAATTGGTTCGATGGAGAAAAAAGATAAAATCCAATGTATTTTATATGATGATAAAAATCGCCGCGAAGCCTATCGAGTGGCAAAAGAAAATCGCCGCGCAGGTAAAATGGTCGTCCTGCAAAATATCACGGGAGTGGATGATATCAAGCGTTGTGCCGGTCAATATGATCATGTGCTCTTTTTAACAGAAGGGAGTTTGCAGTATGAATGATCTGTTAACAATTGCGATGCCAAAAGGACGAATTTTTGAAGAAGCGGCGGATTTATTGCGGGGGGCAGGTTATAGGCTTCCTCCGGAATTTGATGATTCACGGAAATTGATTATTGATGTCGCCGAAGAACAATTCCGTTTCATATTGGCAAAACCGATCGATGTTCCGACTTATGTAGAATACGGTGTTGCCGATTTAGGAATTGCCGGAAAAGACGTACTGCTTGAGGAAGAACGGGACGTATATGAATTGCTTGATTTGCGTATCAGCCATTGTTATTTGGCGGTTGCCGGTTTGCCAAATACGAAAATGAACGATGTTGCACCGAAAATTGCGACAAAATATCCGCATGTGGCAGCTTCTTACTTTCGCCAGCAAGGCGAGCAAGTGGAAATTATCAAATTGAACGGCTCCATTGAACTTGCCCCGCTGATTGGACTCGCCGACCGTATTGTCGATATTGTTTCGACCGGAAGAACTTTGCTGGAAAACGGTCTCGTTGAATATGAACGGATTCAGCCGGTTACATCACGTTTAATTGTCAATCCGGTAAGTTATCAAGTAAAGGATAAGCGAATTAATCAACTCGTTGAGCGGTTAAAAAATGCAACTGCATTAACGGTGAAGGAAGGATGAAGTAGATTGAGAATCATGAAAGTAACGGACGGTGTCTCGGTAAAAAGATCGGTTGACAACGGTACGGAAGCACAAAAACAAACAGTTGACACGATTATTGCAGCAGTAAAACAGGACGGAGACGAAGCTTTAAAGAGATATACGGAAAAATTTGACCATGCCACTCTTTCTTCTTTTTCAGTATCAGAGCAAGAAATAAACGCTGCGTATAAGAAAATAAATCCTGATATTGTTGCTATTATCAAAGAAGCTGCCATTAATATTCGTTCCTTTCACGAGAAGCAGTTAACGAAATCATGGATCGAAACGCAGGCAAACGGGACGATTTTGGGACAGAAAATAACACCGCTGGATTCAGTTGGAGTCTATGTACCGGGCGGTACTGCGGCATATCCTTCTTCTGTGTTAATGAACGTCCTGCCGGCAAAAGTGGCCGGTGTTGAGAAAATCGTAATGGTATCGCCGCCAGATAAAGACGGGCGTTTACCGGCAGCTGTGCTCGTTGCGGCAAACGTAGCGGGTGTCAAAGAAATTTACAAAATTGGAGGGGCACAGGCAATTGCGGCACTAGCGTATGGAACAGCATCGATTCCCAAGGTCGATAAAATAGTCGGACCGGGAAATATTTATGTTGCCCTTGCAAAACGCGCCGTCTTTGGCGACGTTGCAATAGATATGATTGCCGGCCCGAGTGAAATCGCAATTCTTGCCGATGAATCAGCAGATCCGATTGAAGTTGCTGCCGACCTCCTGTCACAGGCCGAACATGATGAGCGGGCTTGTAGCGTGCTTGTTACAACATCTAAAAACTTAGCAATGGCTGTTTCTTCCGAGGTGGACCGTCAGGTGGAAACATTACCGCGCAAACAAATTGCTGCTGCGGCAATCAAACAATTTGGCCGCATCTACGTTACGGAAAGTCTTGAGGAAGCAATAAAAACTGTAAATCAAATTGCACCGGAACATTTAGAAATAGCAACGGAAGAGCCATTTAACCTTCTTGGAAAAATTCGCCATGCCGGGGCGATATTTCTTGGACGTTTCAGCCCTGAGCCGGTCGGTGACTATTTTGCGGGAGCAAATCATGTATTGCCGACAAATGGAACAGCCCGTTTTTCAAGTCCGTTAAATGTTGACGACTTTCAAAAAAAATCCAGCGTCATTTATTACAGCGAAGAAGCTTTTCACAATAATAAAGAAAAGATTGCCACTTTCGCCAGGCAGGAGGGCCTTGAGGCGCATGCCCGTTCCATTGAAGCAAGAGGGTGACCAGAGGATTAGGTAATAGAGAAATTAGCCCTTTTAATGATTAAAATTTTTAAGAAAAGGCAATTGGAGGATGAGAAATGGAAAGGACAGCTAAAATTTCAAGAAAAACAACGGAAACATCCATTGAATTGGAATTTTCCATTGATGGCACTGGAAACAGTACGTTAGAAACGGGCGTGCCCTTTCTTACACATATGCTCGATTTATTTACTAAGCATGGCCATTTTGATTTAAAGGTATCCGCAAAAGGAGATATTGAAGTCGACGGACATCATACTACAGAGGATATCGCTATATGCCTTGGACAGGCTTTGCATACTGCGCTGGGGGATAAAAAAGGAATTCGCCGCTACGGCAATACGTTTGTTCCGATGGATGACGCATTAGCTCAGGTTGTCGTTGATTTAAGCAACCGCCCGCATTTAGAAATGTGTGCAGAATTTCCAGCGGAAAAGGTTGGTACATTTGATACAGAACTGGTGCATGAGTTTTTATGGAAGCTTGCTGTCGAAGCACGGATGAACTTACACGTCATCGTTCATTACGGGAAAAATACCCATCATATGATTGAAGCAGTTTTTAAAGCACTGGGGCGTGCCTTGGATGAAGCAACATCGATAGATCCACGTGTAAAAGGGGTGCCATCTACAAAGGGAATGCTGTAAATTTTTTCGTATGAATTTAATAGAATATTCGATTGAGATATTCAATTTGTGTATGCATTTTTGTATTGTTAGACTTTTTTAAATGGAACGATTTACACAAGGCAGTCTTACAAACCATCGTAAAAAGGAGTGGACAAAGGTGATAGGAATTATCGATTATGGTATGGGAAATTTATTCAGTGTCAGTAAAGCATTAGAGCGCCTCGATACAAACTATTTCATTTCTGATCAGGAAGAAGAGCTGTTACAAGCAGACGGATTAATTCTTCCTGGTGTCGGTTCTTTTAAAGATGCAATGAAACGCCTGAATGAAACTGGGCTGACAACTTCTGTGAAAAAATATGTTGCCTCAGAAAAACCTTTATTAGGAATTTGCCTTGGCATGCAGCTGTTATTTTCAGAAAGTGAAGAAAATGGACTGACGACGGGATTGTCGCTTCTGCCGGGACGTGTTCTGCGCTTTTCCGGGAAAACAAAGGAAGGCACGCTTTATAAAGTACCGCATATGGGCTGGAACCGCATGGATTTTATCCGTCGCTCTCCTTTGTTAAAAGGGGTGGAAGAAGGATATGCCTATTTTGTTCACTCCTATGCTGTTCATCCGCAGGAGCAGGCAGATGTCATTGCAAAAGCTTACTACGAACAGGATGTGCCAGCAATTGTCGGAAGAAAGAATGTCTTTGGAACGCAATTTCATCCGGAAAAAAGCAGCACTCTCGGCATGAAGTTATTGCGTAATTTTGTTGAAATAGCAGGAGAAAGGAAGACATCGGCATGAGTTTTACGATTTATCCGGCTATTGATATGCGTGGCGGGAAATGTGTCCGCCTCTTGCAAGGAGACTATGAAAAAGAAACGGTTTATGGGGATTCTCCACTTGCAATGGTAAAAGCATTTAAGGATGCGGGAGCAACCTGGATTCACATGGTGGATCTTGATGGCGCAAAGGACGGGAAACGTGTAAACGATCAATTTGTTCTACAGGCGGCTAAAGAAAAGCAAATTAACATCCAAATTGGCGGTGGAATCCGCACGGAGGAAGATATTGTTCATTATATTGAACAAAGTGTAAAAAGAGTCATATTAGGAAGTGTTGCAGTCTCTGATCCAGATTTTGCACTCAGGATGGTGAAAAAATATCACCGTAATCTGGCAATAGGAATTGATGCGAAAAACGGTTATGTTGCCACACACGGTTGGCTCCGCCAGTCAAAAATTAGTGCCGTGGATTTGGGGAAACGCTTTGCTGATGCTGGTGCGGAGACTTTTATTTTTACGGATATTTCGACAGACGGCATGCTGACAGGACCAAATCTAAAAGCAATATCTGCGATGGCAAAAGCGACCGGAAAAGCTGTTATTGCTTCAGGCGGCGTCAGCAGCTTGGCAGATATCCGCTCGTTACAGGAGCTAAAAGCAGACGGAGTAACCGGAGCAATTGTTGGCAAAGCACTATATGAAGGCAGATTTACGCTTGAAGAAGCAATCGCCGTTCTTTCGTGATTGCTGTAGTTTAAAAAGAAAGGGCTATAGCAAATAAATCCGGCTATTTTTAGCATGTTTAATGAAATTATCATGGAACTCAGGAGGAAAGTTTTTTTCGCGAAAATCACGCTGCTGCAAAGTGCAGCTTTTCGAATGAATTAAATATCTTTCTTGCGAATGAAAGAAATGGAGGGATTTCGATGTTAACTAAGCGGATCATTCCTTGCTTAGATGTTAAAGACGGCCGTGTCGTAAAAGGCATTCAGTTTGTCCGCCTTCGTGATGCCGGGGATCCGGTTGAGCTGGCAAGGTTTTATGATGAGCAAGGGGCGGATGAACTTGTATTTTTGGATATCTCCGCCTCCTATGAAGGACGGAAAACGATGGTTGACGTCGTAAAGGCTGTTGCGGCACAACTGGCGATTCCTTTTACAGTCGGCGGCGGGATCCATTCGCTTGTGGATATGAAAAAAATGCTCCGTGCAGGTGCCGATAAAGTTTCATTAAATACGGCAGCGGTATTAAACCCGCAGCTGATTACCGAGGGAGCAAATTTTTTTGGTTCACAATGCATAGTTGTTGCGATTGATGCAAAATACGATGATGAGAAAAAGGCCTGGGTAGTTTATACGCATGGCGGCAGAACAAAAACAGACCACGATGCAATCGCGTGGGCAGAGGAAGCCGTTGAACGCGGGGCTGGTGAAATTTTATTAACCAGCATGGACTGTGACGGCGAGAAGCAAGGCTTTGACCTTCCATTAACAGAGGCAGTCAACGCAGTTGTATCTGTTCCGGTGATTGCTTCCGGAGGTGCGGGGAAAAAAGAAGATTTTGCTGCAGTATTTCAAGAGGCAAATGCAGATGCGGCTTTGGCAGCGTCCATCTTTCATTATAAAGAAACATCTGTTGAGGAAGTAAAAGCATATTTAAAAGAACAGGGAGTGACGATTCGTTGAATGTAGAAGAATTGCAATATGATGGACAAGGGTTAATTCCTGCGATTATACAGGACGACACGACAAAAGAGGTTTTAACGCTGGCTTACATGAATAAAGAGTCATTGCAAAAATCACTTGATACAGGAGAAACCTGGTTTTTCAGCCGTTCCCGGCAAGAACTTTGGCATAAAGGAGAAACTAGCGGTAATACACAAAAAATCACAGAAATAAAATATGATTGCGATCAGGATGCGCTGCTTGTATATGTCAAACCTTCCGGTCCTGCCTGCCATACAGGAAAGATCAGCTGCTTTTCCGAAACATTATTTAAAAAAGACGGACAGTTTGTAAAAAATGGAGAAGCAGCATTTATTTTATCGGAACTGGAGCAAATCATCAAAGAACGGGACGAAAAACGGCCGGAAGGAACATATACTACTTATTTATTTGAACAAGGCGTTGATAAAATTTTAAAGAAGGTTGGCGAAGAAGCATCTGAAGTGATTATTGCCGCAAAAAATCGCAGCCATGAAGAATTGAAATGGGAAAGTGCCGATCTGTTGTATCACTTGCTTGTTCTCTTACGTGAACAAAAGCTTCCGCTATCCGAAGTGCTTAATGTATTAGTGGAACGCCGCAAGTGACTCAGGGGAAAGTTCTTATTATCTTCATTTTTTATCTTCTTTCTAAAGTTGCGAGTTAAAAAAGGGAACGAACCGCCTTCTGTTTAGCCGCTTATCTTTTGGCGGCTTTTTGAACATCCTCAAAAAAATAATCACGAGCCGGCATGATAGTATCAGGATATGGATAACCGTGCCGGCTTTTCTGATATTCTTAATAAATTTGATTACATCCACATGTCACCTATGTTATACTAACCAGTGTTCCAATCAAAAAGGAAGCAAGGTGGGCCAGGCCTTTAAACGGGACCCAGGTGGAAAATTTCAATTGGGCGGAGCATAATTTATTTTTAGAAAGCTGAAACAGTCACTAACCAAATCAAAAATTTTTTGGAGGATTAGAATGAGGAAAGACGCAAAAGGACAGCTGCTATCATTTAATCCGACAGGTGAATACTATTTTGCTATTGGAATGAAAGCGTATCAACGTAAAGCTTACCAGAAAGCAATTAAATATATCCAGAAGGCGATCCGGCTAGAGCCGTATGAGCCGGTAATTGTTTGTCAATTGGCGATTATTTATACGGAGTTAGGCAAGTATGAACAGTCAAATGAACTTCTCCATCGAATTTTAAATGGGATCGATAAAGAGATGGTTGAATGCCATTATTTTCTGGCAACGAATTATGTGCATATTGGCCTTTTTAAAGCAGCCTATCAACACGCATTACGGTATTTGGATTTAGATAAAAACGGCGAATTTGTCGAGGATGCAGAAGAACTGCTTGATTTTTTATCCCTTGAGACAGATGAGCTTGAAGAATACGAAGAGGATGAGCAGATCATCAAGCAGGAACAGGCAAGGGATTTTCTCATGGCAGGCGAATTTTCAAAAGCAAAGGGAGTACTTTTGGAAATGATCAAAGAATATCCTGAGAATTGGTCTGCTTATAATAATTTAGCGTTAGCTCATTTTTATCTAAATGAATTGCCTAAAGCGGAGGCAATTTTAAATAAAGTATTACAAACCGATCCGGGAAATTTGCATGCACTATGTAATAAAATTGTTTTTGCTTATTACGAAGAAAATGATGAAATAATAAAGCTGTATGTTGATTTATTAAAAAAAATCAGACCGATTTCCCCTGAACATCAGTTTAAATTAGGTGCTACTTTTGCATTGGTAGGGGAGTATGAATGTGCTTTTGGATTTTTGCGCAAATTAGAAAAGCAGGGATTTGAAGGAGATGGTTCCTTTTACTTTTGGCTGTCAACCGCCGCCTATTATACGGGGAAAAAGGAATTGGCAGAGGGCTATTGGAAGAAAGTACTAGATTTGAGTCCTGATAAAAAAGGCCAGGAACCTTGGAATGATAATCGTTTATCTCTTATTATCCAGAAAGCGGAAAGCGATAATTTAGAAGAACGCTTATTTGCAGTTTTTTTAACTTCGGTATCCGTAGAAAAAGATGCGCAACTCGTATTGAAAGCTTTGCAAGGAAATCAAAAAATGACTGCTTTAGAAGAACAATATATTTCATACATCCAATCTGGAAAAGTTGCTGCAAAGCAGTTGTTGGTTGCCCATGAAACAGCGCAAATGCTCTACCGTTTTCATCAGCCAATTGGAAATTTGGAAATAGGCTTATATTTATTTTGGTTTTCCATCGTTATTGAGATGATGAAGAAAACATCAAAAATTTTTAAAAATAGTAATGCGTTGGCAGCAGCGGTAGAATATATATGGTTTTCATTGCGAAATGTAAAAATAACAAAAAAACGTATTGCAGAAAAATATCAATTATCTTCCGCCACTTTGCGCAAATATGTGAAGTATATCCATGATTATTTAGGGTGAGCAGATTTTTAGACTATCGCTTTATTGTTTTATAGGATATGTATAAGCAGTTGGATATTCATTTATCGCAGATTAAGGGGCAGTAATACCCCCGCCTCAAAAATGGAAGTTTTACTTTATCTATTAGAGAAAGGAGTGCAAAAACGACGTGACAGAAGAGAAAATATACGATTGCATCATTGCAGGAGCCGGTCCTGCCGGCATGACAGCTGCTGTATACACTTCACGTGCCAATTTATCAACTCTCATGCTTGAACGCGGGATTCCGGGCGGACAAATGGCCAATACCGAAGAAGTAGAAAACTATCCCGGGTATGAGTCTATTTTAGGGCCGGAATTATCAACAAAAATGTTTGATCACGCAAAAAAGTTTGGTGCTGAATATGCATACGGCGATATTAAAGAAGTGATCGACGGAGAAGAATACAAAACGGTGATTGCCGGTTCCAAACAGTATAAAGCGCGTTCCATTATTATTGCTACCGGAGCGGAGTATAAGAAAATCGGCGTTCCCGGAGAAAAAGAACTGGGCGGACGCGGGGTTTCCTATTGTGCTGTTTGTGACGGAGCCTTTTTTAAAGGGAAAGAGCTTGTTGTTGTAGGCGGTGGAGACTCCGCGGTTGAAGAAGGGGTATATTTAACAAGATTCGCTTCCAAAGTAACTATTATTCACCGGAGAGATGAGCTTCGTGCACAAAAAATTCTCCAGCAACGTGCCTTTGACAATGAAAAGGTTGATTTTATTTGGAATCATACGGTAAAGCAAATTAATGAAAAAGACGGAAAGGTCGGCAGTGTCACACTTGTCTCTACAGAAACGGGAGAAGAGCGGGAATTCGGTGCTGACGGTGTTTTCATCTATATTGGTATGCTGCCGTTATCAAAGCCGTTTGTTAGTTTAGGGATCACGAATGAAAATGGCTATATCGAAACAAACGAGCAGATGGAAACAAGCATTCCGGGTATCTTTGCTGCAGGTGATGTGCGGGAAAAAATGCTCCGCCAAATTGTCACAGCCACCGGCGACGGAAGTATCGCGGCACAGAGTGCACAGCATTATATCGAAGAACTGATGGACAAATTGAAAATGAAATCTTAATAAAAATAACTAATCTTTAACAAAAAGTCACTGTGTTTTAATTCTATTGTAACAGGGGTGAAATAAATTTCGAGTATCATAATAAGTAGAAATTGACCCCCTTTTAAGATATACAATTTTACGTGGCACAGGTGAAAGCCTGTGTTTTTTTTTGCCTGTTTTTTTTAAATACGCAATGAATTAATTAATTCATTGTGGCGTCATAATAATAATAGTATAATGAAACAAAATGGAGCTTCTTATAATTTGAAACTTCCATCAGTGGGAGTTTTTTCGACGTACAGGACGTACTAGTGCCGACGTTGCAACAGGACGTTGCGCCTTTAGTCGGTAGACGTACAGGACGTACTAGTGCCGACGTTGCAACGACGTACTAACGCCGACGTTGTTGTTCTTAGCCGGACTTCCCCGACTGATGGTTAGTCGCGCGATAAAGAGACTGAGGTGACATATTTGCAGCGGGTTACAAATTGTGTATTCGTAACGGATAAAAAAGTATTGCTCCTGCAAAAACCAAGAAGAGGTTGGTGGGTTGCGCCAGGAGGAAAGATGGAACCGGGTGAATCGGTTAAGGAATCTTGTATTCGGGAATATCGTGAAGAAACAGGAATATACTTGTTGAATCCTGAAATTAAAGGAATTTTTACATTTACGATAAAAGATGGAGATAAGCTGCAGTCAGAATGGATGATGTTTACTTTTTATGCAACAGACGGAGAGGGTAAAAACGTTAAACAATCCGAGGAAGGTAAATTGGCTTGGCACGATGTTGATTCCATTCGAGAATTGCCCATGGCACAAGGCGACCATCATATTCTTGACTATATGATACAAGGAAAGGGAATCATTTACGGCACTTTTACGTATTCACCAGCATTCGAGCTAATTAGTTATCGATTAAGTCCCAGTTAAACGGAAATGGGGGAATGGAAAGTGGCAAAAAGCGCAGAAACAGACACACAAATGGTGATTATTACAGGAATGTCGGGTGCAGGCAAAACAGTTGCTATCCAGAGCTTTGAAGATTTAGGTTTTTTTTGTGTTGATAATTTGCCGCCATCTTTGCTGCCAAAATTTCTTGAACTTATAAAGGAATCGGAGAATAAAATGAATAAAGTAGCGCTGGTGATGGATTTACGGGGGCGCGAATTTTTCGATTCTCTTTTTAAAGCACTTGATGATTTGGCAGAGACATCATGGATTACCCCGCATGTGTTATTTTTAGATGCTAACGACGATACGCTGGTGAGAAGATATAAAGAAACAAGGCGATCCCATCCTTTATCTCCGTCAGGTTCACCGCTCGAAGGCATCAGGCTAGAACGGCAGTTACTTGAAGAACTGAAAGGCCGCGCGCAAACAATCTATCGAACATCAACAATGAAACCGCGTGAATTAAGGGAAAAAATACTCTCGGAATTTTCCATTAACAAAAAATCACTTTTTAAGGTCAATGTAATATCTTTTGGTTTTAAACATGGTATTCCAATTGATGCCGATCTTGTTTTTGATGTCCGGTTTTTACCAAATCCATATTATGTCGAGCACATGCGGCCGAAAACAGGATTAGATGATGAAGTATCAAGCTATGTGTTAAAATGGACAGAGACATCTATATTTTTGAAAAAATTAACAGAATTACTTGCTTTCATTCTGCCTCATTATAAGCGTGAAGGGAAAGCTCAGTTGATCATTGCAATTGGGTGTACAGGAGGGCAGCATCGTTCCGTTACGATTGCCGAGTATCTTGCCGACTATTTTAAAAATGACTATGCCACGTCCGTAACACATCGTGATATAAAGTGAAACCTTGGGGCATGCACGAAGAATCACCTGTTTTTCATATGGTGAAAGTATTCTTCATTCGATGCTGCCCATAACGAGTGAGAAAATAATGAAAGGGTAGAACGTTATGCCTAGAATACCTAAGATTGTTGTCATCGGCGGCGGTACCGGTCTTCCTGTATTATTACGGGGCTTAAAACAATACCCGTTAGATATTACGGCGATCGTAACAGTAGCAGATGACGGGGGGAGTTCCGGAAGACTTAGAAACGACTTAAACGTTCCTCCGCCCGGAGATATTCGCAATGTACTTGCTGCGCTTTCCGATGTAGAACCGCTTGTCGAAGAGATGTTTCAACATCGCTTTCACAATGCGAAAGGACTATCCGGCCATTCCTTAGGGAACCTGATTCTGGCGGCAATGACCTCAATAACCGGGAATTTTGTGCATGCAATTCAAGAAATGAGCAAAGTATTAAATGTCAGGGGAAAAGTGCTTCCTGCTGCGAATCAAAGTGTAATTTTACATGCAGAAATGGAAGATGGCACGGTTATTTCCGGTGAGTCGAAAATACCTTATTCAGGGAAGAGAATTAAACGCGTGTTCTTATCGCCAGATAATGTAAATCCGCTTCCGGAAACGATTCAGGCAATCCGCCAGGCTGATTTCATCCTCATTGGACCGGGAAGTTTATACACGAGTATTTTACCAAATTTACTGGTTCCAAAAATCGGTAATGAAATTTGCAAAGCAAAGGCAGAAAAAATTTATATTTGCAACTTAATGACACAGGCAGGTGAAACGCTTGATTTCACAGCAAGTGACCATGTAAAAGCAATCTATGCCCATCTGCATAAAAAGTTTATTGATACAATACTTGTAAATCGGGAAGATATACCGGGAAATATTCAGCTTCGTTATAAAGAAGAAATGGCTAAGCCAGTTCATTTTGATGTGGATCAGTTGTATGAGTTGGGTTTAAATGTTATTTTCGGCGAGATTGTAAGTTTGGAGAACGGAGTTATCCGTCATGATACAAAGGAAGTTGCCAGAATTATTTATTCATTCATAAATGGGAAAGCAGCAGCGAAGTAATTTCATCCGTAAATGTAGTAAATGGAGGTGAAGGGGATGTCTTTCGCTTCAGTAACGAAAAAAGAACTTACAAATTTAGATAGTAAGGCATGCTGCAATAAGGCCGAGCTATCCGCACTAATACGGATGAATGGGATGCTTTCTTTTTCGAATCGGGGGCTAATTGTTGACATTCAAACGGAAAATGCTGCGATTGCCAGGCGTATTTATACATTAATAAAGAAAAACTATTCAGTTGAAGTGAAACTGTTCGTACGAAAAAAAATGCGTTTGAAAAAAAATAATGTTTATATTGTACGTTTAGGAGACCAGGCAAAGACTATTTTGGAAGATTTGAAAATCTTGCAAGAAAATTTTGTTATTACCCGTCATATTGCAGAGGATCTTGTAAAAAAGAAATGTTGTAAGCGTTCTTATTTGCGTGGAGCTTTTCTCGCGGGCGGCTCTGTGAACAATCCGGAAACATCTTCGTATCACTTAGAAATTTTTTCTTTATATAAAGAACATAGTGAGTCTTTGGCAGAACTGATGAATCAGTTTCATTTAAACAGCAAAATACTTGAAAGAAAAAAAGGTTTCATCACGTATATAAAAGAAGCAGAAAAAATAGCCGAGTTTTTAAATATCATTGGCGCCCATGGAGCGTTGCTCCATTTTGAAGATATTAGAATTGTCAGAGATATGCGCAATTCCGTCAATCGGCTTGTCAATTGTGAAACTGCAAACTTAAATAAAACAATCGATGCCTCACTACGGCAAGTAGAAAATATTAAATTTATCGAAGAAACAATCGGCTTGCAGGCATTGCCGGATAAGCTTCGTGAAATTGCCGAGCTCCGTATCGTCCACCAGGACGTTACGCTAAAGGAACTTGGCGAATTAGTTGCAAGCGGTCAAATCAGTAAATCCGGTATTAATCACCGCTTAAGGAAAATAAATGATATCGCCGAGAAGCTTCGTGCCGGCCATCAAATAAAGTGAAACTTCCATCAGTGGTGGTTTTCGACGTACAGGACGTACTAGTGCCGACGTTGCAACAGGACGTTGCGCCTTTAGTCGGTAGACGTACAGGACGTACTAGTGCCGACGTTGCAACAGGACGTTGCGCCTTTAGTCGGTAGACGTACAGGACGTACTAGTGCCGACGTTGCAACAGGACGCCTGAGATCTTAGTCGGCATTAATCCTCCGCTTAAAATGATTGGTTTCACCTCTATTTTTGAGGCAGGGGCATTACTGCCCCTTAATCTGCGATAAAATAACGTCGAGAAATTTTTCAAGCGTATTTGATATTATAGCCCTTCAGCAATAAATGTGAATTTTCATAAATGAAGAGTATCCGTTTTAAGATGAAATAGGGATAAAGTAATTGGGAGGAATGAAAGATGGAAAGGAAAGAAGCAACCGTTCATTTAAAAACGGGTCTGCAGGCAAGACCAGCAGCATTATTCGTTCAAGAAGCAAACCGGTTCTCCTCAGAAGTATACTTAGAAAAAGACGGAAAACGGGTAAATGCCAAGAGCATCATGGGGCTTATGAGTCTGGCGATAAGTACCGGCAGTACATTAACGCTTATGGCAGACGGCAGTGATGAAAAGGAAGCTGTTGAAGTATTGTCAAAATTTATTGAAGAGGATAGGTAGGGGATAGCTGTCCCCCTTCATCTGCAAAGATTCGAATTTAACGATCATTTCCTGAACAAAGAAAAAAGCCTGCAGGGAAATTTTACTTCCCTGTAGGCTTTTTTGCTTTATAAAGAGTCAGAGCCGCGAAAAGAAGGAGATTCCGGATGAAACAGCATTCCATTTTTCCTCTTGATATTTCGCGAATTTCAAAAGCGGTTGCTTTTTATCTTTTCATGCTGGAAAGGTAAAGACCTCAAGCACTGGTGGGAATTAATCAGGTGGGGCAGAGTCCCGCCTGATTTCCCGATGTTTCAGCTTCCTGAAACGAGTTCACTTTTTATCATTTGATGGCAGACGAGTAATAATATGATCAATTAATCCGTATTCTTTTGCTCTTTCAGCTGTCATAAAGTTGTCGCGATCCGTGTCTTTTGAAATCACTTCTAGCGGTTGTCCTGTACGTTCAGCAAGAATACCGTTTAATTTTTCACGAAGGAAAAGGATTCTTTTTGCGGCAATTTCAATTTCCGTTGCCTGTCCTTGTGCGCCACCGAGCGGCTGGTGAATCATCACTTCCGCATTCGGGAGGGCAAAGCGTTTTCCTTTTTCCCCTGCAGCTAGCAGGAAAGCCCCCATGGAAGCCGCCATTCCGATACAAATCGTCTGCACATTGGATTTCACGTACTGCATCGTATCATAAATTGCCATCCCGGCCGTAATACTGCCGCCTGGGCTGTTAATGTAGAGTGAAATATCCTTATCCGGATTTTCTGTATCTAGAAACAAAAGCTGGGCAACAATTGCGTTAGCGACATTATCATCAATTGCGCTGCCAAGCATAATAATACGGTCTTTTAGCAGACGGGAGTAAATATCGTATGCGCGTTCTCCCCTGTTTGTTTGTTCAATAACTGTCGGAATTAAATTCATGTTTATGCCTCCTTAAAAATAGGTAACTACCGTGCTTTTATCATACACAAAAGGTCAAATAAGGTCAAATAAAATACACAAAAAGTTAATTTTGAAAGGAAAAGTCCTCCACCGCTAATCGAAATGTAGGCGGGAATTTTTAATCAGGTGGAGTAGAGCGCTTGATTTCCTGAGTTCCTGCGCTTACTGAAAAACATCCGTTTTCACATTCATGATACCCAATTAGATTGTATTTAAAACTTGGGGTTCTTACAAAGAAAGAATTTTTTAAAAAGGATGAAAATAATTCAATTTAAAGTAGAAAGTAAAAAAACACGTGAGTTAAGGCACTTACTCTGTTATTATATATTAGTAAAATAGTAATGAAAGTTGTGTTATAAGATGCCTAGATTGTCCTATATGATTACTCATAGTTTTTATCGAGACAATTTGCAAATCCAACTTTATCATGGTACGTGTGGTTTTGACTATAAGAGGTTAACAGCACTATTGAAACCTATGAATTTTACACCTAGAGTGAATCGTCCACATTTTGAATATGATCAATTATGGATTGGATCAAAAAAATTATTGCTTAAAGTTAAAAATACACATATAATATATCAGAATAAAGAGGAGGTTGAGAAAATTGAAACTACAGCATCAGTTCAGTGAAAACGAGTACATTCAGATTTATATTGAACAAATGGCAGAATGGATAGTTGAAAATACTGATATTTCAATAATAGAAATTGAAACAATGATGACAAAGCATAAATCTGAAGTAATGGAAGTATTTAATCCATTTCCGGAAACAATTTTTCATTTTGATCCATCAAAGTTTGCTGAAATGCTAGCTATTAATTGGAATCTTATAAAAAAACCACTAATTCAGTTTGTTTAATTTCGCTGCTGTTCGTATTAAAAAGCAGCGAATTTTTGATTTGCTTTCTTTAATAATATTCTAAGAAATTTCCAACTAATTACTGAATGATAGAACTGTCTAGTTTCTCAGGAATTTACATCACTCTCTAATACGTTGACATAAGTGAAAATTTTTTCTTGCATTCCTCCCAATTATCTTATATACTATCTTAGTGTCTTCATTAAATATTGCCCTCGTGGTGCAACGGATAGCACGTAAGATTCCGGTTCTTGAGATGTGGGTTCGATTCCTGCCGAGGGCGTAAAGAAGCTTGTTTAACAACGTTTTTCCAGTGATTCACAACTTGTTTTCTACCATTTTTCTTCCTCAACATAAATTTGTTGATTTTCTCCATATTTTGTTATTCCAATATTGCTAATTTATTTCCATAGATATTCACTAAAATCACTAAAATACTCTTGTCTTTATCCCCTAATCTTACATTAATAATTTTTACATCAATTAAAACTTCAGTTCGTCATCATAACTGAATCAACATCTTTACTGTAAACCCATATTTTTTAGCGAGGAAGTATAAGTTTAAAATACGAATTTGATAAAAAGATGGAAAAGGATTACCTTTTAGGTTGCTATGGCGCTATTCCAATTTTTAATCAATTTGCACTGGATGAAAACGAAGAAGGTGATATTGATGGCGACTAAAACCAGTCGATTTCGCTTGCGATCATCTGCGTTCGATAGACAAGAGGAAAAAATCAAATACCTCAAGCAATAAAAAATTCAAAAAATTTTGCTTTGGATATAGAAGAAATATTAGATCATTTAGGCAGCAACTTATCCGAGTTATTTTATGGCTTTGGCTATAAGGAAACACAAGATGAAATGTAATCAGCATGATTCTTTGCCTCTTTTATTAATTTTTATTCCGAAATAGCGGTGAATAAGTTAAAATAGAAGTGGGGAGGGATTGTGATGAATTTGAAGCCTGGATTATGGCAGCAGCAAACGCTTAAATTAACGATGACGCAGGAACTGAGTCAGGCGATTACTTTACTGCAGTATAATACACAAGAGCTGACAGAATTTCTGGAAAATAAAGCGCTGGAAAATCCCCTAATGCAAATTGAAACAGTAAATGTGAAAACGATGGATCCGTTAGCGGATCGGGTAAAAAAATCAAAAGTAAAAAATAACGAGGACAAGCAGAATTGGATCGAGCAAATTGGCAGGCAAACAACGAGCCTGCAGGAATATTTGCAAAGCCAACTGCAGTTAGATGGCTATTCGGATGCGATAAAGCGCGCCTGTTTCTTGTTTATAGACAGTTTAGATGAAAACGGTTACTTGTGTGTTGATTTAGAGGAAACAAGAAATAAGTTAGCTGTTGAAAAAAAGGATCTGGAAGACGCGTTGCAGCTGATTCAAGCATTAGAACCGGCAGGAGTTGGAGCGAGAAATCTGCAAGAATGCCTGCTTTTGCAAGTAAGACGGAACTCTGATGCGCCGCCGTTTACTGAAATGATTTTAGAAGAATGCTTTTTGGCTTTTGCAGATAAAAAATGGAAAACTATAAGTAAGTTATGTAATATTGCTTTAAAAGAAATTCAAGACGTTTTTGACTATGTGCAAACATTAAATCCACGACCGGCTGCTTTTTTTCGTGAAGAACAAACAGCGTATATTATTCCGGACATCACCATAAAATGGGACGGCAGTTCATTTCACGTTAGCGTCTTTGATGAAAACTTGCCTTCTGTTCAATTTAATGAATCATTTTATCGGAAATTTTCAAACCATGAAGATAAACAAGTCAAACGTTTCCTGCAAGAGAAACAGCATGATTATTTTTGGATTGTAAAAAGTTTGGAGCAGCGAAAAGAAACAATGATCAAGGTTTCACTTAAAATCGTCGAAAAACAACAAGAATTCTTTATTCATGGACCATCCAATTTAAAACCGATGACGATGAAAGAAATTGCTGATGAGCTTGGGATTCACGAATCGACGGTCAGCAGGGCAGTTCGTGAAAAATATGCGCAAACACCATACGGAACTTTCGAATTAAAGTCGTTTTTTTCCAGCACTATCAAAACTACTTCAAGTGAAGACGCATCATCACAGCAAGTAAAGAAGAAAATGGCGGAATTAATAGTAAAAGAAAATAAGAAAAAGCCGTTATCGGATCAGCAAATTTCAGCAGCGTTAGAAAAAGCCGCGGGCATTGTTGTTTCAAGACGCACCGTTGCAAAATACCGCGAACAGCTGGGAATAGCTTCATCTTCAAAAAGAAGACGCTTTGATTAAAATTTTTCTAAATTAATACATGCGGAAATATTCGGATCTGGATATTACGACAGCATTGGTAGCAAGCAGTATCTTCAGGTAACTTAAACATTAAAAAAGAAAGGGTTATCCAAGTGGGTGTACTTATCTTATATACACGGAAACAATGCCCGTTATGTGACAAAGCAAAAAAAATCATTCAGGAGCTTCAGACGGATTGGCCATTCGAGTTTAAAGAAATTGATATAGTGGAAAATGAACAAGACTTGGAGGCGTACGGATTAATGATTCCGGTAGTGAAATGGAATGGGAAGCTCCTTCAATACGGACAAATTCAAAAAGATGTCATTTTGAAAGCCTTTTCACAAAAATAGGCGATTATATAAGTTGAATTTTTCATTTGCCACTGATAAAATAAACTTGTAACAGGGTGGTGATTTTTTTTAGCCGTAGTGGGACACTATAAGTCTACGCGGGACAAAAGATGACCATTTTTGAGTAAAGGGGTAATTGACGTGTTCTCAATAATGGAAATACAAAAAAAATTATTGCCTGATTTACTGCTTGTTATGCAAAAGCGTTACCACATCTTGAAATATATTGGTTTGATGCAGCCGGTTGGAAGAAGAAGTCTTTCAGGCAGCCTTGGGCTTACGGAAAGAGTGTTAAGAAGTGAAGTCAGCTTCTTAAAAGAACAAAAACTGTTATCTGTTACTAGTGCCGGGATGTCTTTGACGAAGGACGGAAAAGAGCTTGTCGGACAACTGGAAAATGTCATGCGCGAAATAACCGGGATCAATGATTTGGAAGTTCAATTGAAAAACAGTTTAGGGATTGCAAAGGTCATCATTGTTTCCGGCGACAGCGATACTTTTCCATGGGTGAAAAGTGAGCTGGGCAGAGCATGTGCCGCCTGTATGAAAAAAAGGCTGAAAGGAAAAAATATCATTGCGGTTAACGGCGGTTCGACGATGGCTGCCGTGGCGGAAATGCTTCCGCAGGATTTATCCGAAAAGGATTTATTGTTTGTCGCGTCCCGGGGCGGTCTTGGCGAAGATGTAAAAAACCAGGCCAATACGATTTGTGCAACAATGGCAGAACGTACACATGCAAAACACCGTTTATTTTTCATGCCGGATCAGGTCAGCGAGGCAATGTATGCCTCGATGGTCAAGGAACCAAGTATTCAGGAAATTTTGCAGTTAATCACTTCTGCAGACATGGTAATACACGGGATTGGTGACGCCGTTACAATGGCAGAACGCCGTAAAACAAGTAAAGAGGATCTGGAAAAGATTGTTTCAGGACGGGCCGTTGGCGAAGCCTTTGGCTATTACTTTGATGAAGCGGGTAAAGTTGTCCATAAAGTACGCACAATCGGTTTACAGTTAGAAGAATTAGAGAAAATTGAACACGTTATTGCCGTTGCCGGCGGCTCTTCAAAGGCAAAAGCAATCCGTGCCTATTTAAAACAGGCTCCTGTCTCCACTGTACTTATCACGGATGAAGGAGCAGCAAACGAGTTGGTTAACGGGTGATTTTTTCACCCTTCCAATAAATATCCTGTAATTTATTTAAGGAGGAAATAAACATGACAGTAAAAGTTGGTATTAACGGATTTGGCCGTATTGGACGTTTAGCATTCCGCCGTATTCAAGAAGTAGAAGGAATCGAAGTAGTTGCTATTAATGATTTAACAGACGCAAAAATGTTAGCTCATTTATTAAAATACGACTCTGCTCAAGGACGTTTTCCTGGTGAAGTCGAAGTTGGAGACGGCTCCTTCACTGTAAATAATAAAGAAGTAAAAGTATTTTCCATCCCTAACCCGGAAGAAATTCCTTGGGGAAAATTAGGCGTTGAAATTGTACTTGAATGTACAGGCTTCTTTACAAAACAAGAAAAAGCAGAATTGCACTTAAAAGGCGGTGCGAAAAAAGTTGTTATTTCTGCACCTGCAAGTGGAAATATGAAAACAATCGTTTATAATGTAAACCATGAAACGCTGGATGGTTCTGAAACAGTTATTTCCGGAGCTTCTTGTACAACAAACTGCTTAGCACCAATGGCAAAAGTATTAGAAGAAAAATTCGGTATCGTTTCCGGTTTAATGACAACAATTCATGCTTACACAGGCGACCAAAACACATTGGATGCACCGCACCGTAAAGGTGACTTGCGCCGTGCCCGTTCTGCAGCAGTAAGTGTTATTCCTAACTCCACCGGTGCAGCAAAAGCAATCGGAGAAGTGCTTCCAAACTTAAAAGGTAAATTAGACGGAGCTGCACAACGTGTACCGGTACCAGTCGGTTCCTTAACAGAACTTGTTACAGTTCTGAAGAAAAAAGTAACCATTGAAGAAGTAAATGCAGCGATGAAAGAAGCTTCTGATCCGGATACTTTCGGTTATACTGCCGACCCGATTGTTTCAGCTGATATTGTTGGCATGACCTACGGATCATTATATGATGAAACACAAACGAAGGTTCTGACTGTCGGCGATCAACAATTGGTTAAAACAGTTGCTTGGTACGATAATGAAATGTCATATACTTCCCAACTGATCCGTACGCTTGAATATTTCGCGAAATTGGCTAAATAAGCAACCGAAGATAAGCAAAATGGAAATGAATAGAGCGGAAACGGCTGTTTCCGCTCTTTCTGGGTGAAGAACCAGGTTTCAATCCTATAAAAACGGAGGCTGTTTTCATGAGTAAAAAAACGGTTCGTGACATTGATGTACAAGGAAAAATTGTATTTGTCCGCGTTGATTTTAATGTTCCGCTGCAAGACGGAAAAGTAACGGACGATACGCGTATTCGCGCTGCTTTGCCAACGATCAAATACTTATCTGAAAATGGTGCAAAAGTACTGTTAGCCAGCCATTTAGGACGGCCAAAAGGCCAGGTAGTCGAAGAACTGCGGTTAACAGCCCCAGCTGCACGTTTAGCTGAATTATTGGGTAAAAAAATTGCGAAAGCAGATGAAGCTTACGGAGATAAAGTAAAAGCGGAAATTGCAAAGATGGAAAATGGCGACATCCTTGTATTAGAAAATGTCCGCTTCTACCCCGGAGAAACAAAAAATGATCCTGAATTGGCAAAATCTTTTGCTGAACTGGCTGATCTTTATGTAAATGATGCATTTGGAGCCGCTCACCGTGCCCATGCATCTACGGAAGGAATTGCCCATTATCTTCCCGCCGTTTCCGGATTTTTAATGGAAAAAGAACTTGATGTGCTGGGCAAAGCACTATCCAATCCGGAAAGACCGTTTACAGCAATCATTGGCGGTGCAAAGGTAAAAGACAAGATTGGTGTCATTGATAATTTGCTTGAAAAGGTAGATAATTTAATTATCGGCGGCGGACTGGCATATACCTTTGTAAAAGCTTTAGGAAATGAAGTCGGCAATTCTTTATTAGAAGAAGATAAAATCGATATGGCGAAGGGCTTTATGGAAAAAGCAAAACAAAAAGGCGTGAATTTTTATATGCCGGTTGATGTCATAGTTGCCGATCATTTCGGAGAAGATGCGAACACAAATGAAGTGTCCATTAGCGAAATTCCGAGTGATTGGGAAGCATTAGATATCGGACCGAAAACGGCCGCACTTTACCGCGACGTGATTCAAAAATCAAAGCTCGTAATTTGGAATGGTCCGATGGGTGTGTTTGAAATTGACAAATTTGCCGTCGGAACAAAAGCAGTAGCAACCGCACTTGCAGAGGCAGAAGATACATATTCTGTTATTGGAGGTGGTGACTCCGCAGCAGCTGTTGAAAAATTTAATCTTGCCGGAAAAATGAATCACATTTCAACAGGCGGAGGGGCTTCACTGGAATTTATGGAAGGGAAAGATCTTCCAGGTGTTGTCGCCTTAAATGACAAGTAAGCGAGAAAGGGTGTTAAGCATGCGAAAACCTATTATTGCGGGAAACTGGAAAATGCATAAGACACTTCCCGAAGCGAAAAGCTTTGTTGAGGAAGTGAATGGACTTGTGCCGGGAAAAGCATCGGTCGAGACAGTGATTTGTGCACCGGCATTATTTCTGGCAAGCTTAGTGGAAAGCACAGAAAAGTCAGATGTGGAAATTGGTGCGCAAACAATGCATTTTGAAGAAAGCGGTGCTTTTACAGGCGAAATCAGTCCGAAAGCATTAGAGGATCTCGGCGTCAAATATGTCATTATCGGCCATTCAGAACGCCGGGAAATGTTCAATGAAACAGACGAAACAGTAAATAAAAAAACGTTGGCAGCTTTTCACTATCACTTAACACCGATTGTTTGTGTTGGGGAAACGCTGGAGCAACGTGAAAATGGAGAAACAAATGCTTTTGTAGGCAATCAAGTAAAAAAAGCATTGGCAGGCTTAACAGATGAACAAGCAAAAACAGTTGTCATTGCCTATGAACCTATTTGGGCAATCGGAACTGGTAAATCTTCTACGGCAACCGATGCAAATGATGTTTGTTCCCATATCCGCCAGGTTGTCAGCGATCAATTTAATGAGGAAGTTGCCGCTGCAATCCGCATTCAATACGGTGGCAGTGTCAAACCTGCAAATATTAAAGAATACATGTCACAACCGGATATTGATGGAGCTTTAGTAGGCGGAGCAAGCCTCGAATCTCAATCATTTCTGCAATTATTGGAGGCGGGAAAAAATGAGTAAGTCTCCCGTAGCATTGATTATTTTAGACGGCTTCGGCTTTCGCAAAGAACGCAAAGGAAACGCCGTCGCACAAGCAAAAAAACCAAATTTTGACCGTTTTTGGAATCAATATCCACACTCCCTCTTGACTGCAAGCGGAGAAGCTGTCGGGTTACCGGAAGGGCAAATGGGAAACTCAGAAGTAGGCCATTTAAATATTGGCGGCGGACGTATCGTTTATCAAAGTCTGACCAGGGTGAATATTGCGATTCGAGAAGGACAATTTGCGAAAAATGAAACGCTTGTCGCAGCGATGAATCATGCAAAGGAAAAAGGAAAAAGCCTGCATTTGTTTGGTTTATTATCAGACGGTGGTGTTCACAGCCATATCCAACATTTGTATGCTCTGCTGCGTCTGGCAAAAGAAACTGGTTTAACAAAAGTTTATATCCACGCCTATTTGGACGGGCGTGATGTCGGTCCGCAAACAGCAGAAAAATATATTAACGAAACAGAAGCAAAAATAAAAGAATACGGCGTTGGTGAATTCGCATCGATATCCGGTCGCTACTACTCCATGGACCGTGATAAACGTTGGGACCGTGTGGAAAAATCTTACCGGGCGATGGCTTATGGCGAAGGTCCTTCCTACAGCAATCCGCATGAAGTGATTGCCGATAACTATAAAAATGGAATCTTTGACGAATTCGTTATTCCATCGGTTATCAAAAAAGAAAATGGCGAACCGGTTGCAACCATTGAAGACGAAGATGCCGTGATTTTCTATAATTTCCGTCCGGATCGGGCGATTCAAATTTCCAATGCTTTTACAAACGAAGATTTCCGCGGCTTTGACCGGGGTGAGAATCATCCGAAAAACTTATATTTTGTCTGTTTAACACATTTTAGTGAAACCGTAAAAGGCTATGTCGCTTTCAAACCGACAAATTTGGATAATACAATCGGGGAAGTCATTTCGCAAAACGGCCTGACTCAGCTGCGAATCGCAGAAACGGAAAAATATCCGCACGTTACCTTCTTTATGAGCGGTGGCCGTGAAGAGGAATTCCCAGGCGAAAAACGGATCTTAATTAATTCACCAAAGGTAGCAACTTATGATTTAAAACCGGAAATGAGCGCTTATGAAGTAACGGACGCGTTACTGAAAGAAATCGAAGCGGATCACTTCGATGCGATCATTTTAAATTTTGCCAACCCGGATATGGTTGGCCACTCCGGAATGCTCGAGCCTACCATTAAAGCGATTGAAGCTGTGGATGAATGTCTCGGCAAAGTCGTCGATTTAATTCTTGAAAAAGGCGGATCCGCGATTATCACTGCAGACCATGGCAACTCTGATGAGGTTGTCACTTTAGAAGGAAAGCCGATGACCGCTCATACAACGAACCCGGTTCCGATCATTGTCACTAAAGATGTCGGTGAACTTCGCGATGACGGTATTCTTGGTGACTTGGCACCAACGATGCTTGAACTGCTCGGGTTACCGCAGCCAAAAGAAATGACTGGAAAATCATTAATTAAAAAATAAAGTAAGCAAAGCCTGTAAGTTGATGGCTGCAACTTGAAAATAGAAAAAGGAGAGAATAATCATGTCAATTATAACAAGCGTCTATGCCCGTGAAGTATTGGATTCCCGTGGCAATCCAACTGTTGAAGTAGAAGTAATAACGGAATCCGGCTATTTTGGCCGTGCATTAGTTCCATCAGGTGCTTCTACAGGTGAATATGAAGCAGTTGAGCTTCGTGACGGTGACAAATCACGCTACCTAGGTAAAGGTGTATTAAAGGCTGTAAAAAATGTCAATGAAATTATTGCCGAAGCGATTATCGGAATGGATGCAACAGATCAAGTTGCGATCGACCAGGCAATGATTGCGCTTGACGGAACAGAAAATAAAGGTAAACTTGGTGCAAATGCGATTCTTGGCGTATCAATGGCATGTGCTTATGCGGCTGCAGATTCTGTCGGTCTTCCATTATACCGCTATTTTGGCGGCATCAATGCGAAACAGCTTCCAACACCGATGATGAACATCCTGAATGGCGGCTCTCATGCAGACAACAATGTTGATTTCCAAGAGTTCATGATTTTACCGGTCGGTGCTCCCACATTTAAAGAAGCAATCCGCATGGGTTCAGAAGTATTCCATTCCTTGAAAAAAGTACTTTCTGGCAAAGGATTGAACACCGGTGTCGGCGACGAAGGCGGTTTTGCTCCTGACCTTGGTTCCAACCGTGAAGCATTAGAAGTAATTGTCGAAGCAATTAAAGCTGCAGGATATGAACCAGGAAAAGATGTATTCTTGGGAATGGACGTTGCTTCCTCTGAATTCTATAACAAAGAAACAGGTAAATACGATCTTGCCGGAGAAGGCCGTACCGGATTGACTTCTGAAGAGTTGGTCAACTTCTACGAAGAAATTTGCAATGAATTCCCGATTCTCTCCATCGAAGACGGTTTGGATGAAAATGACTGGGAAGGACATAAGCATTTAACAGAACGCCTTGGCGGTAAAGTACAATTGGTTGGCGATGATTTATTCGTTACCAATACGAAAAAATTAGCGCAAGGAATTGAACAAGGAGTCAGTAACTCCATTCTTATAAAAGTAAACCAAATTGGTACACTGACAGAAACGTTTGATGCGATTGAAATGGCAAAACGCGCCGGCTATACTGCTGTCGTTTCTCACCGTTCCGGTGAAACCGAAGATGCCACAATTGCCGACATTGCCGTTGCAACAAACGCAGGGCAAATCAAAACCGGTTCTATGTCCCGTACAGACCGGATCGCGAAATACAACCAACTTCTTCGCATCGAAGACGAGCTTGGTGATTTAGCAGTATACGCTGGCCTGAAATCTTTTTACAATTTGAAAAAGTAATTTTCCCGGCCAATAAATTTGATAGACAAAACCTCCTATTCGGTTATAGGAGGTTTTTTGTGTATCAAAAAAGGACGATAGTCTTTTTTTAAGAAAAAATATAAAAAGCTCCGGCTTATCTGGTAAAATAAAGGTACTGTTATTTAATAGATAGGTTGGAGGTAAACAATGTACAAGTTTTTTTCCCGGTTCGGCAGGTACATCATTGCTTTTTTCATACCATTTATGTTACTGGGCGGGGTTTTTGTCTTATGGGGTGTATATCCATTTGGGGACCGTTCCATTTTAATGTCCGATCAATTTACGCAATACATTCCCTTTTATCATCATTTTTATGATGTGTTAAGGGGAAACGGGAGCCTTTTTTATACGTGGGAAGCAGGAATGGGAATGAACTTTTGGGGAACATTTGCTTATTATTTGGCCAGTCCTGTCTCTCTTATCGTCATTTTCTTTGACCGCCACCTTCTCCCTGAGGCATTCGTCCTTATGACGTTGATTAAAGCAGGCTTGGCGGGATTATTCATGCATATTTATCTAGCAAAGCTTTTTCAAACGGAAAAGATCACAACATGGATCTTTTCAACTAGCTATGCTTTGATATCATTTTCAATCGGATATTTTTTTAATATCATGTGGCTTGATAGTGTTTATATGCTGCCGCTCGTCCTGTTGGGCGTTGAATACTTATTTCGGAAAAAATCTCTTTTATTCATCATCAGCTTAGCAATCCTATTTATTGCCAATTTTTATACGGCTTACATGGTTGGAATCTTTACATTTCTTTATTTTATTTTACGAAGCTTTTTAATAGAGAAGGTAACAGTGAAGAAATTTTTTCAGCATTTTTCTTCATTTGCCGTCTGCACGATTGCTGCGGCAGGTATTTCGGCATTTATAACGATCCCGACATATCTCCTTTTAAGGGGTAATGATCATCCGACACAATGGGCCGGAGCATTAAATCCTGCTTTTGGTTTTTTTGAATTTTTTGCAAAGCTGTATAACGGCAGTATCGAGCTGTTAGTGATGCCAAATGTTTTTAGCGGACTCTTGCCGCTATTGTTGGCACCGTTATTTTTTCTCCATACAAAAATAACAGCAAAAGAGAAAATCCTTACTTTTTTTCTCGTGTGCGGATTATTTTTAAGCTTGCAAATAGACGGATTAAATTATATTTGGCATGCATTTGAAAAACCATCCGGTTATTTGCAGCGTTTTGTTTTTGTTTTTTCATTTGTATTGATCTATCTTGCTTTTCGCGCTTATCTTGTCTTTGAAAAAAAATATCTGCCGGCTTTAATAAAGATTTATTTATGTAATGTCGGTATTCTGATTCTCTTAACAAAGCTGGAGCCGGAATTAATGCCGCTTGAGAAAGCACTTTTCAATATTATTTTGTTAACGATGTTCAGCTTTGTACTCTATTTGAAGGTAACAGTAAAAAAGCATCAGTCTCTGATTGCGGGCTTCTTGCTTTTCTTAGTTGCTTTAGATATGGCGAGCAATGCATACAGCCATGTGCAAACATTAAACAGCTATCTTGGTTATAGTTTTACAAGAGGTCAGTATAATATGCAAAAGCCGGCTTTTGTGCAAATAATTGATGAACTAAACAGTAAAGACAAGGATTTTTACCGCATAAGCCCTGTCATGAGTTTATCTGAAGATGAGTCGTTGCAATACCGCCACTATACAGGCGATATCCCATTGGATGTAAATAATTCGCTGCGTTATAAGTTTAAAGGGATGTCTAATTTTAATACGTTATCGAACGGCACGCTGCACCAGTTCATGTACGATTTAGGCTACAGCTCAACGCTCGGCTCCCGCTCGCTGACACAAAATAACGGAATTATTTCGACGGACAGTTTATTTGGCTTTAAGTATTTGCTTAGCGATAAACCTGTCGATAAGTTTGGTTTTGAGCAAGTGGAATGTAGAGACGATGTTTGTTTATATCAAAACGATAACGCCCTGCCGATCGGCTTTATGATGGATGAAAGGCAGACAGTTTTTCAGACTGAACTTGACAATCCTTTTGAAAAGCAAAATCAATTGTTAGGGCAAGAGATTTTTGCACCTGTCAACATCCGTTCGATTCAATATCATAATTTGCAAGTGGAACAATCAGGGGATATTCAGCATGTGAAAAAAATCAACCCGGATCAAGAAGGCTCGATGGAAATGACAATAGACTTGCAAGGGAAGAAGCAATTATACACGTTGCTGTCTGCCGGGAAAGGCTTTTTTGGTTATAATGAAACATCCGTATTTGTAAACGGGGAATCATTAGGGCTTTACCCGACCTTTCATAATGACCGGGTACTGGATTTAGGTGCCTTTGAAAATGAAACAGTAACGATCAAGATCGACTTTTCCGTCGCGGAAACGCAATTGACGCAGCAGTTATTTTACGCGCTTGATATTCCGGGCTTTGAACAGCGCATTTCCGAGATAAAAACAAAGTCTTTGCAAGTCACGAAGTGGACGGATACTTCTGTTGCAGGAAATATTACTGTACAAGAACCGGATACATTATTCTTGTCTATCCCCTATGACAGTGGCTGGAAAGCAAAGCTGGACGGCGCCACTGTCCCTGTGAAAAAAGTAGGCGGGTTTATCGGAGTGGATGTTGATGAGGGTTCCCATGATGTGCAATTATTTTATGAAGTACCGGGACTTATGGTTGGGGGAATGGCCACAATCGCGAGTATTGCCGGTGTTGCAGCGGTAGCGATATTTTTAAGAAGAAAAGAAGTACAACATCGTCAAACACCAACAGTCCATGAAAAACATTATTCGGCGTAAAAATCCGCTGATCATGGAAACGATTATCGGCTCTTTGAATCTAAGGGAACTCTTGCCGGAAGCCGTATTGTGGAGGAAAGAACGATTAAGAATTATTCCCTGATTTAAAAAGTTGATATTGATAGAAACGCAATGTGAATTCACAAAATTATATTGAAAAAAGGGTATCAGGAGTAACTTCTGATACCCGATTTACAATTCTATTTTACCGGAATCCAGATTTCAGAATATAAATCAGGATTGGCCGGATTGTCATCTGAATAGACTTCTTTAGACTTCTAATTCCGCTGTTCCCATATATTCGAAACCGCTGGAGGGGAACCATTCTGAAAATATTTGTTTCCATGCTTTTTGCATCGCATCCGGCATCGGTCCATGGACAGGGAAAATAGCCCATTTTGACGCGGGAATTTCCAATTTTAAAAAACCTTCCGGTATATTGCCTTCAAATTCAGTTGCTATCCAATAATCCATTAGTTGTTTTACGAATGAAATACTGGGAGAGTTGGATAATAGGATTTAACTGGACATTTTCATAGAATTAGTAGATACTAAAATGGAAAAAACATGTCGATTGGAACATCTTTGGAGGAAATACGGATGAAACGGTTTTTAAGTGCATTTTCTTATTTTCCCGCTTTTCTAGTCCCTTTTTTCTTAATGGGGTTGGTTTTGATCATGCTGAAAGTATATCCATTTGGGAGTCATTCTATTTTAATGGCAGATCAATATACCCAATACATACAATTTTATAATCATTTTTACGATACGATGAAGGGAAACGGCAGTCTTTTCTATTCATGGGAAGCAGGTATGGGGTTGAATTTCTGGGGAACATTTACGTATTATCTTTCCAGCCCGATTTCTGCTTTTGTGCTCCTCTTTGACCGTTCCAATTTGCCTGAAGCATTTATATTCATGACTTTAACAAAAATTGGATTGTCCGGTTTGACAATGAATTTATATTTGCGCAATATCTGTCGTTCCGGAAAATGGATCACACTTATTTTTTCGACCGCATATGCACTGATGTCATTTTCTGTTGCCTACTTCTTTAACATTATGTGGCTAGACAGCGTTTATCTACTGCCGCTAGTGCTGTTAGGAATCGAAAGACTGTATCATAAAAAATACAGCCTGTTTATAAGCAGCCTGGTACTCCTGTTTGTCTCCAATTTTTATATGGCTTATATCGTCGGGATCTTTGCTTTTTTGTACTTCGTCCTTCGCAGCATTATCAATCAGTATCCAATAAAAAATTTCCTTGCCTTTATGGGAAGTACGTTTATTGCGGTAGGTATTTCTGCGTTTACGATCCTGCCGACCTATTTACAATTAAGAACAAGTCAATACCATGTGATTGATTGGAATAACATTTTTAAAATTCAAGCAGACTTTATTGATGTAATTGCAAAGTTTTATCATAGTGGGATAAAACTTTTGGAGCGGCCAAATGTATATAGCGGCTTAATTGTACTGCTGTTATTTCCGTTATTTTTTCTCAGCAGGAAAATAAATGCGAAAGAAAAAGTGCTCTTTCTTCTCGCTGCTATTTTTGTTGTTTTTAAGTTTTGAAATCGAAGGATTGAATTTGATATGGCATGCGTTTCAAATACCAACCGGATATTTGCAGCGTTTTGCCTTCCTCGTTTCATTTGTGATGATTTATCTTGCCGTGAGAGTGTTTATGATATTTGATAAACAACTAATACCGGCATTATTTAAAGTTACGGTCGCAAATGTGTTCCTGGTTATGCTGTTGACAGAGCTTGCCCCGGAGCAGATGAGTATACATAAAGCACTGTTTAATATTTTGTTGCTGGTTGCATTTAGTTTGTGTCTGTATGCAAGAACGGTGATGTTTCCATATCGGAAACTATTTACGTTTCTGCTGCTGTTTTTGAGTGTGGCAGATGTCGGCTCCAACGCCTACAATCATATAAAAACGTTAAACAGTTATCCCGGCTACAGCTATCCAAGAAATATATATAACAGTGCGCCGCCGGAATTTGAAATGTTGGTCAGAGAGGTGGCGGAAGAGGATCAAAGTTTTTATCGTCTAAACACGAAAATCCGTTTGACAGCGAACGACTCTCTCCGCTATCACTATAAAGGAATGACAAATTTCAATTCAATGGGCAACGGGATCTTGCATGATTTCATGTATCATTTGGGATACAGCACAACAATGGGAGCACGTTCCTTAACGCAAAACGACGGTGTCCTGGCATCGGATGCTCTGCTTGGCTTTAAATATGTTCTTACCGATCAGCCGGTCAATAAGCACGGGTATGTAAAAACTGGCTGTGAAAACGGGATTTGTCTTTACGAATAATCATGCTTTGCCATTGGGTTACATGATTGAAGAAAGCCAAGTTGATTTACAAAATCAGGAGGCTAATCTGTTTACGAATCAAAATATTTTTATAGGTGGAAGCAAAGATTATTTTTCCAGAGCCATTCCAAGTGAAGTAAAATATAATAACCTGTCTGTCCGGGAAGAAGGGGAAAGACTGCATGTGAAAAAGGATGATCCGAACCAAGAAGGTTCAATTGAATGGACATTTGATGTTCAGGGCGAAAAACAATTCTATACGTTATTATCTGCCGGGAAAGGATTTCCTGGTTATGGGGAAACGACGGTTTTTGTTAATGGCAGGTCACTCGGCGTATATCCGACCTTCCATAATGAAGGAATCCTGGATTTAGGAGCATTTGCAAATGAAACAGTCACAGTTAAAGTTGTTTTTTCTGTCCCGGAAACAGATTTAGCGCTACAGTTATTTTGTGCGTTGGATATGCCTTCCTTTGCCGGGCAAATAGGGGAAATCAGGGAACAATCTTTACAAGTTACCAGCTATTCAGATACAGTGGTAGAAGGAAACATTACTGCAGAGAAAGCAAATCCGCTTTTTCTCTCGATCCCATATGACAGAGGCTGGCAGGCAACGGTAGACGGGGAACCTGTTCAGGTTGTCCGCCTCGGGGGCTTTATTGGCATCCATCTCGGGGAAGGAACACATCACATCAGGCTTAACTACATACCGCCGGGGTTTACGGCAGGCAGCATGATCTCCATCTGCACACTTTTAGGGATACTTGTGTTTCTTTTAGTAAAAAAAAGACCTATGAGAATGTGGAAGCAATTATCACATGATAAGCAGGGAAAGAAGGATTCATTATGATGAAACAGATCACGATACTTGTACCGGCATATAATGAAGAAGAAGTGTTGCAGCAATTGTATGACCGCTTAATTGCGGTAATAGAGATCATTCCCAATTATACATTTGAGATCCTGCTCATAAATGACGGAAGCAGGGATCAGACATTAACGGTTATCAAGCAAATGAGAGAAAGAGATAACAGAATTTCTTATGTGAACTTATCACGTAATTTTGGTAAAGAAATTGCGATGATTGCAGGATTGGACTATGCAAAGGGAGACGCTGTCGTTATCATCGATGCGGATTTACAGGATCCTCCCGAGCTGATCCCGGAAATGATAAAGTATTGGGAAATGGGCTATGACGACGTGTTTGCTAAACGCATATCGCGGTCCGGTGAATCCTGGCTGAAAAAATCGACAGCCGCTACTTTTTATAAGCTGCTGCAAAAAGCAGCGAAAATTCCGATTCAGGAAAACACCGGCGATTTCCGCCTGCTTGACAGACGGTGCGTCGATGCATTGAAACAATT
The DNA here is from genome assembly GCA_017898095.1 of Bacillaceae bacterium Marseille-Q3522. Classification (GTDB taxonomy): domain Bacteria; phylum Bacillota; class Bacilli; order Bacillales; family Cytobacillaceae; genus JAGKQJ01. The sequence continues at coordinate 58,281 of JAGKQJ010000001.1, forward strand.
AAGAGAAACGCAAAGATATACGAAGGGCATGTTTAGCTGGATCGGGTACAATAAAAAAGAAATCCTCTTTGACCGTGATCCGAGAGCAGCCGGCGAAACAAAATGGAATTATGCAAAGTTAACGGATTTGGCGATTGAAGGAATTACCTCATTTACAACAGCGCCATTACGTCTATCGGCGATGCTGGGCATAATCATTTCGATTTTTTCGTTTCTTTATATTATTTGGATTGTCACAAAAACATTAATATTTGGAGAACCGGTTGCCGGCTATCCTTCCTTAATGACGGTGATCTTATTTTTAGGCGGCATTCAGCTGATCTCACTTGGGATCATCGGCGAGTATTTAGGGAGAATTTTTAATGAGACAAAAAATCGTCCGCTTTATTTTGCCGAAGAATATAATGATGAAAAAGTTACATTTGCCGGAAAGAAACAAAGAGATTTCGCCAGACAAATAGGGAGAAAAGAATGAAGAATAAAAAGGAAATGATTAATTATCTTATTTTTGGAGTTTTAACAACGCTAGTAAACATTATTAGTTTTTGGATCTTTACCGCTATGTTTCATATTGATTATAAATTGGCAACGACGATTGCCTGGATATTATCTGTCCTTTTTGCGTTTGTTACCAATAAGATTTATGTATTTAATAGTAGAACAAACAGTTTTCGCGCGATATGCAGAGAATTTTTTGCGTTTATGTTCATGCGGCTCTTGTCCTATTTTTTAGATCTCGGTACGATGATTTTTTTGGTAGAACTGCTTCACAGCGGCAGTTTGTTTGCGAAAATTATCGCGAATATTCTCGTCGTTATTTTTAATTATTTTGCCAGTAAATATTTTATTTTTAAAGGTGAGAAGACTCCTTCTTCAAGGAATGGGTAAGGCCTGACTCAGAACACGGGAGGTACTTGTTTTTAAGCTAAACATCCATGACCTTGGGTCACAAACTCGGATGAAAATATTGAACGGACCATTACAACTTGTTATTGTGTCTAATTCAGAAAAATGCTACACTTACATTACATGAATGTGCTTTTTAGGAGGTTCATAAATGCATACTTTCTTACTTGTTTTACTCGTAATTGTTTCCGTGGCACTGATCACGGTTGTACTTCTGCAACCAGGGAAAAGCGCCGGATTATCAGGTGCTATTTCCGGCGGAGCGGAGCAGCTTTTTGGCAAACAAAAAGCAAGAGGGCTGGAGTTAATTCTCCACCGGGTGACGATTGTTCTCGCTGTACTCTTCTTTGTATTGGCGATTGCTGTTTCTTATTTTGAACTGTAAAAGTACAAGCATTAACCTGGCTATATTCAGTCAGGTTTTTTTGCTGGAAATAGGGCTGTTTATTGCAGATGATGGGGATGAACGACGGCTGTGGAACAAAGTCCCGAGGCAACGTCGGCATTAGTACATCCTGTACATTGAAAAAGTCCTGCTGATGGGAGTTTACTTTATCCCGTATGAATCGTTTACCTCTAAAATTAAAAAAGTTAGTTCGAACATTATGAAATCAAAAGAGAAACAAAGAATACATAAGTAGTGATTACAAAGGCGTTTAACTGGCATCTTCCGCTTTTGTTTGTTAATAATAGTTATACAAATACCATATATAAAGCGGATATTGATTTATAGACATCATAAAGGAGTTTTGAAAAATGAAAATAGTCGTACCGAAGCCGTTTTTTTTTAAAGGGGGAAAAAGAGCTGTTTTACTTTTGCACGGTTTTACTGGAAATTCAGCAGATGTAAGGATGATTGGCCGCTTTTTAGAAAAGAACGGCTATACAAGTCATGCCCCTCATTATAAAGGCCATGGTGTGCCGCCGGAAGAGCTTGTGAAAACTGGCCCCGATGAATGGTGGCAGGATGCAATGAACGGATACCGCTTTTTGAAAGAGCAGGGGTATGATGAAATTGCTGTGATCGGATTGTCTCTAGGAGGCGTTTTTTCATTAAAATTAGGTTATACCGTCCCTGTAAAGGGAATAGTGACAATGTGTGCTCCAATGTATATCAAAAGTGAAAAAGTGATGTATGAAGGGGTTGTGAAATATGCCCGCGAATTCAAAAGTTTTTATGAACAAAAAACGGATGCGCAAATCGAAGAAGAGATCGAACAGTTTAAAAAAACGCCAATGAATACGTTAAAAGCATTGCAGCATTTCATTGCTGATGTGCGGGACAATGTCAAGCAGGTAAGGAAACCCATTTTTGTTGTCCAGGCACGCCATGATGCAATGATTAATCCGGAGAGTGCCAATATTATTTACCGGGAGGTACAATCGGCGAATAAATCTATAAAATGGTATGAAGAGTCAGGGCATGTTATCACACTTGGAAAAGAAAAACAACAGCTTCATGTGGATATTTTTCAGTTTTTAGAATCTCTTCATTGGGCAGAATAGAAAAAGGTTGTTCAAATCATCCTGCTTTTTATAATTGTAAGATAAGGGAGCGCGACTTCAAGCAAATTATTAGCAGCTAAAAAGCAGAGGAATGAATAGATCCTTTTTAAGGAGGATTGGCAAATTGGAACAGACAATTCAGGAGCATGTGGACAAGCTGCTCTTTTATATGAAGGATGAAGCGTACAAACCGCTCACCGTTCAAGAATTGGAAGCAGCTTTTCAAATCGAAGATTCGGCGGATTTTAAAAATTTCGTAAAAGCCCTTGTGTTTATGGAAGAAAAAGGGTTGGTTGTCAGAACGAGAAGCAATCGTTACGGGCTCCCGGAAAAAATGAACTTAATACGCGGTAAGCTTTCCGCACATGCGAAAGGATTTGCCTTTGTGATTCCGGATGAGCCGGGAATGGATGATATTTTTATCCCGCCAACAGAAACAGGAGATGCAATGCACGGGGATATTGTTCTTGCCCGTGTATCATCCGCCGGTTTCGGACAGAGGCGGGAAGGAACGATTGTGCGGATTTTGGATCGGGGCATCAAACAAATTGTCGGGACTTATACAGAAAGCAGGCATTTTGGCTTTGTAATACCGGATGATAAAAAAATCAGCAGTGATATTTTTATCCCTCAGGCTGCGAAAATGGGGGCGGTGGAAGGGCATAAAGTTGTTGTCAAACTGACTACCTACCCTGAGGGCAGAAAAAGCGCAGAGGGTGAAATTGTCAAAGTCCTTGGCCACGCAAACGATCCCGGCGTTGATATTTTATCGGTTATTCATAAATACGAGCTGCCGCTTGCTTTCCCGGAGGAAGTGATGGCACAGGCAAACGCGACCGCGGATGCGATTTCTGAATCGGAAATACAAAACCGCCGTGACCTCCGTCAGGATATGATTGTTACGATTGATGGTGCCGATGCTAAAGATTTAGACGATGCTGTTACCGTAACAAAGCTCGATAACGGTCATTATAAGCTTGGTGTCCATATTGCGGATGTTTCCTACTATGTGACAGAGGATTCGCCGATTGATCGGGAGGCGGCAGACCGGGGAACGAGCGTTTATTTAGTTGACAGAGTGATTCCGATGATTCCCCACCGCCTTTCTAATGGAATATGCTCTTTAAATCCGCAGGTAGACCGCCTGACACTGTCATGCGAAATGGAATTGGATCAGGAAGGAACGGTCGTAAACCATGAAATTTTTCAAAGTGTCATAAAAACAACAGAGCGGATGACATACGCGGATGTCAACCGGATTTTGGTTGATCATGATCAGCAGCTGACCGAAAAATATGAGCCGCTTGTACCAATGTTTTTATTGATGAAAGAGCTGGCAGCCGTTTTAAGGGCTAAAAGGATGAAACGCGGCGCCATCGATTTCGATTTTAAAGAAGCAAAGGTGATCGTCGATAAAGAAGGAAAGCCGACAGACGTTGTCACCCGGGAGCGTTCTGTAGCGGAGCGCCTGATCGAGGAATTTATGCTTTGTGCCAATGAAACGGTGGCCGAGCATTTTCATTGGCTAGAGGTTCCGTTTCTTTATCGGATTCACGAAGATCCGAAAGAAGACAAATTGCGCCGGTTTTTTGAGTTTATCACTAATTTCGGATATATCGTCCGGGGAACGGCGAATTCTGTTCATCCGCGCGCGTTGCAGCAGATTATCGAGGAGGTCCAGGGAACGCCGGAGGAAATGGTGATTTCCACGGTGATGCTGCGCTCAATGCAGCAGGCGAAATACTATCCGGAATGTCTCGGTCATTTTGGTCTGTCGACGGAGTTTTATACGCACTTTACTTCGCCAATCCGCCGTTATCCGGATTTAATTGTCCATCGCTTAATCCGCACCTATTTGCTGGAAAGAAAGCTGGATGACGGAACAAGAGCCAAATGGGCCGCAAATCTTCCTGATATTGCCGAGCATTCTTCCAGTATGGAACGGCGTGCCGTTGATGCTGAACGGGAGACGGATGAACTGAAAAAGACAGAGTATATGGAAGATAAGATTGGTCAGGAATATGATGGCATTATTAGTTCAGTCACCAATTTCGGCATGTTTGTAGAACTGCCGAACACCATTGAAGGGCTTGTACATGTCAGTTATATGACCGATGATTATTACCGTTACGACGAACGGCATTATGCGATGATCGGCGAGCGTACCGGCAATGTCTTTCGTATCGGTGATGAAATTTCCGTCCGTGTTATCAAAGTGGACAAAGATGAGCGGATTATCGACTTTGAAATTGCCGGGATGAAAGAAACGCGCCGCCGTGAAAAAGCAGAGGCGAAAATTCTCCGCACCGGAGGGAGCAGTAAAGGGAAAAAGATTCATGCGAAAAATCGTAAAAATGGTGATAACAAACCGAAAACGAAATTTTACGAATCAGTAGCGAAAGGAAAGAAAAAGAAAAGGCGCCATAAAAATCGTTGATCGTGTTTGGCTAAAATGCAACAGGTGAGAAACGGGGATAATAGTAAGAAATTGTATGACAATTGCGGAGCAAAGCGCGGGTAAGCCGGCGGGAGGTGCGGGTTTACCGGCGGCGCCGTGACTTTTTGTGATGTCAAAAAATTATCGGAAAATGGCAAGCTTTGTTACTATCAAAATCCGCTACTCTTGGATACGAACAGTGTAAAATTAGGGAAACCCGCGAAACAGGCTTCACAAGTTTTTTCACCCTCCGATTTCCTGCTTCTAATTTCCGTACGGTGCTTGATCCCTTTTGGCATCTTCCGCTTAAGAGAATAACATTGTCGGAGCGGGCTATTTTTGTTAAAATAGAGCAAGACTAAAGGGGGAGACTTCGATGCCGAAAGGTGCAGGGAAAGTAATTGCCCAGAATAAAAAAGCCTATCACGATTATTTCATAGAAGAAACATACGAAGCCGGTATTGTATTGCAAGGAACAGAAATAAAATCGATACGTGCCGGAAAGGTTAATTTAAAGGACGCATATGCGCGCATCCAAGGCGGAGAAATATTCATTATCGGCATGCACATCAGCCCTTATGAACAAGGCAACCGCTATAATCATGATCCGCTCAGGGAGCGGAAGTTGCTGTTGCACAATAAAGAAATTGCAAAGCTGACAGGTGAAACAAAAGAAGTCGGCTATTCAATTGTTCCGTTAAAAATGTATTTGAAAAACGGCTACGCAAAACTTCTGGTCGGTCTGGCAAAAGGAAAGAAAAATTACGATAAACGCGAAACATTAAAACGCAAAGAAGCAAAACGGGAAATTGAACGAGCCTTTCGTGAGCGGCAAAAGATGTAGAAAGGCAAACCGTACAACGGTGAGTTTAAGGAAAAATATTGATTTAATTAAAAAGGGCAGTTATTTGGAAGAGCTAATTTGATACTTCTTCTGTTCGTATACTTTCATGAGGAAAAGTTGCACGATGTTTTGCAATTTCCATCGCGGGTGCATGTTTCTGGTAGTTTTTTCTTTTTTTACAGATTGATTGAATTTTAAATGCAGTATGGTATAATACTATGTGACGCGAAAAAGCGTTACATTTTCCCATGATAAAGATGGGATGACAAAGGGGACGTTACGGATTCGACAGGCATAGTTTGTGCTTGAGTTGCGAGTCGAGGGGATCGGCCTCGTTAAAACGTCAAAGCCAATAACTGGCAAACAACAAAACAACTTCGCTTTAGCTGCTTAATAAGCGCTTAGCGGTTCCTCCCTCCATCGCCCATGTGGTAGGGTAAGGGACTCAACGTAAGTGGGCTACGCCGGATTCCACCGTCTGAGGATGAAGGAAGAGAACAACCAGACTAGCTGCGCTAACGCCGGTCGATAGGCAGAAGCTGCAGCGAAATGCGAATATATCGACTATGCTCGTAGAAGCTTAAGTGGCGATATGTTTGGACGTGGGTTCGACTCCCACCGTCTCCATTAATGAAGTTTTAAGCCCTGTGTATCAATGTTTTAAAAACTGCGGTAACATTCGCGGTAACATTATTATTTTTTCAGAAGTCGTCCTCCATTTTCGAGACGGCTTCTTTTTCTGTAGATGGATAAAGGTGCCCATAAATATTTAAAAGCGTTGCAACATCGCCGTGACCTAATCTTTTAGCGATCATTGTTGGCGTGTAACCTTTGTTAATTAGATAACTTGCGTGTGAATGACGAAAATCATGAATTCTTATTTTTTTTACTTCAGCTTTTTTTACATAATGCGCAAAACGGCGATCGAGAGTTGTAGTTGATACATGATCATAAAATTCACCAAATACAACGTAATTACTTTTATAATGATCGGCAGACACTTTTAATCGAGCCAATAACTGCATCGTATGTTTTGGCATCAATACCGTTCTGTTGGATGCTTTCGTTTTTGGGCTAGTTACTTTTCTGTTATAGACAGTTTTACTAACACTGATCGTGTTACGGTTAAAGTCTATATCAGCCCAAATTAAAGCTAAAAGTTCTCCCTTACGCAATCCAGAATAGTAAAGTGTCATAAACAATGTTTTATATGGTAGGTCGTCAATTATAGCAATAAATTGTTTAAATTCTTCTAAAGTCCAATACTCCATATGCTTTTTATCTTCCATGTCCACATTTCCAACTAAGCGAGCCGGGTTCTTTTTCACATATTCTTGTTTTATCGCAAAGTTAAATATAGCAGATAGAGTTGTGTGGATTTTCTTTGCGTGTGCTGCAGAAAAGTTATCAATCAAATGATCATGGAATTTAGTAATGTCCCTATTTCGGATACTACTAATTTTTTTACTGCCAAAAGCAGTGATTAAATGTGTATTGACAATACTTGCTATTTTTGTATATGATGATTCTTTTCGGCGCCGTTTATACCACTCAAGATATTCTTCTGCTACTTCCTTAAGCGTGTATTCCTCATCGGCAATTACTTCATTTTCCCAATTAATTATAAATTGGGATTCGGCCAAGCGGGCTTCTTTTGAGCTAGTAAAGCCTCTTCTTTTCACCTGTTTCGCTTGTCCATTTTTTAATTGCACCCTGGTAATAAAATAATAATTTTTGTACTTTTTATCATAGTAAATTGGCAATTACATTCACCCCCTTTCAATAATAAAGAACGTTTGTTCTGTTTAAAGCGTAAAATTTTTTAAACGTGATCCTCAAACCAATCAACAACTCCAAGGGGGTTAAAACAAATCACATATCCCCCATAACTTACGGTATCTCCAAATTTCCCTCGATAACGTTCCAGTGCCTCTTCTAAAAATTGTTCAGTTACTCCTAAAAATTCAGCTAGTTCATAATTGTTTTTTACGTGCTGCTTATGGGCTTGGACGATTTTGTTAAGAGGTACTAATTTTTTATAAGCCCAATTGCGAGCACGTTTTTCTTGTTTCCTATTTGTAATTGAATTTTGATCGAGGATATCGCCAGCTGAGGTGTGATAGTGACCAAGCTCCTCGGCCAGAGTGCAATATTTATCGGTATTCGTGGAAAGCGATTTATTGAGCCATATAACATTGTCACTGTATAATCCTTTAATTTGACCTCTTAAATTTTTTTCATAAACTTGTACCCCTAAAGATGCAGCTTCTTTTAACAGTTTTTCATATTGCATAATCAATCACCTTGCTGTTTCCTCTTAGACTTTATAAATTCTTTAAAACGCTCTATTTCTTGAAGCTCTTCATCTGTCCATTCTTCGCCATCATGATGAGCTGCTATGGTTTCAGGCCCGTCCTGCATAGCGTCTTGGTATTTAGCTTCCTCAAATTTGAGGTAGGCGTTTACGTCTCCGTTAAAATGTGGGGGTATTTCTTCATCATATAGATCATACTTAACAAGTAATTCTGGTAAGGTGTATCCAAATGCTTCTGCAAAAGCACGCAAATCGTAATCAGTCATTGGGTTTGCATCTTCTTCAATCATTCTAATAGTTTCAGGTGATAATTTCGTTTCTTGACTCAATTCTTCGATTGCCATACCCTGGGATTGCCTTTCCTCTTTTATTACCCACCCTAAATCGTAAATATCCCCGCGTCCTACAACTTCGTCTAGTGCAACTTTAAAAAAGTTAGCAACCTTTTGAAGCTTATCTATAGATGGGGAGTTTTTATCCCATTTATAGATTGAACCTCGACCGAAACCTAGTTCCCTTTCTAGTTTAGCTACACTTATCCCTGATTTCACACACAACCTCTGAATATTTTCTAACATATCCTCTCCTCCCCCTATAATTCCAATGTGTAAAATTTAACGTATAACTATTGACTTACGTAAAATATAACGTTATAATCACATTATCAGCTTGGTTATTCACGAAAAAGGCAATAAAAAGACTGAGGGTATATGACCCATTTTTTTTTAAAATCGTTCCCCAACGATGTTATTTAACTTGCCTTCTTTGACTATATTAGAATATTTTCAGTCGTTAGTCAATAATTAAGCTGAAATTTTCTCGATTTTAAGAAAGAGGTGAATTGTATGCCAAATTATACAGAGTTTGGCGCTGAAGCAAGAAAAGTCATGCTATTAAAGGGTGTGACAATGACTGAGCTTGCTAAAGAGATCGGTATATCAACAAATTATTTGTCCGATATCTTTAAGGGCGCACGTGCGGGCACAAAGTATTTAAGTCAGATTTCAAAAATTTTAGAAATGGAGGAATTCTCAAATGAGCAATTTAACAATTTTAAGTCATGATGGACAACTTGTAACAGATAGTCGGGATGTTGCTGAGATGGTGGGGAAAGAACACAAGCATTTATTGAGAGATATCAAGGGATATTTAGAAATATTAGGTAAGTCCAATTTTGGACTGTCTGATTTCTTTATTGAAAGTAGCTACAAAGATGCTCAGAACAAAAATCAACCCTGCTTTTTACTCACTAAAAAAGGCTGCGAAATGGTGGCTAACAAAATGACTGGCGAAAAAGGAGTGTTGTTTACTGCAGCTTACGTTACTAAGTTTAATGAGATGGAGAAAAGGATTATTGACACATCACAACTCAGTCCTGAACTACAAATGTTTAGCTTGCTCCATCAGGCTTTAGCCAAACAAGAACTGGCAACTAAACAGCTTGAATCAAAAGTAGATAACATATCTGAAATCGTAGCCCTTAATACGATTGATTGGCGAAAGGATGCTCGTCAATTAATCAGCAAGATAGCTCAATCTCGTGGAGGATTTGGAGCTTACAAAGAAGTTAACAGCGAGATCTATCAAGAGGTGGAACGCAGAGGAAAGTTTGATCTAAGCAGGCGATTAACGAATAAACGTAGACGTTTAGCCGATGAGGGAGTTTCCAAGTCAAAACGGGACAAACTCTCCAAAGTCGACGTAATTGCTGATGACGGGCGTTTAGTTGAAATCTATGTTGCTGTTGTAAAAGAGTTTGCGATTAAACATGGCGTTGCTCTGGATAATCAATCAGCTTAATCGGAAAGCCGCCACCTGAAAGTGAGGTGATTTTAAATTGCCACATATAAAACTTTATGTAGCCAGGAGAGAGCACCGCTTAAAGCAAACAGACGTTGCTAAAAAACTTTGTATCTCGCACCAAACTTATCACCGAAAAGAGTGTGGTAAAAGTGAGTTTACACTAACCGAAGCAAAGATGCTAGCCAAGATATTTAAGTGTTCACTGGACGACTTATTTGGAGAGCAGTATGAAAGGAGACAACAAAATGACTGCAGGGGAAATGTTAGCATACCAAACAAGGCTTAAAGCAATCTTAAAATCTAAATTGTCACAGGCCCAAAAGGATCGCCGTTTAGCATCGTTAATGTCTGATTTGGAAACGGGGTACAGCATTCCAATGTTACGGAATGAAAAATTTGAAGCAGAGAACCCGTTTGTAATGATGCTTTATAAAACAGTGTCAGAAGCTAGGTCAATTTGAAGGGAGGTGAGAGGAAAATGGATGCCGATGAAGCGAGAAAGTTATCGAGAGAAAACAATCTTGAAAAAGTAAATGAAATAACAAACAACATGATCTCCGATTTAGAAGAAATCATTAGACGAAGAGTAGCCCATGGTAAATATGATGCAGTGAAAAGTTGGGAAATAAATAACCCTGATATCCTTGGTTGTCCAAATGCAGTAATCGAACATTTTGAAAATCTTGGTTTTAGTATCTTAGCCGAACAAGAATTCGGAAATATCGTTGTTAAGGTTTCTTGGAATGAGGAACGATTAGTTCAGATAGATGATCATCCAACTGAAGATATTTACGGTGATGAAATTTTACCGGGCGATACTTACTATACCTTTGGCGAAGATGTTGTTTTGGAAATGAACTTAAAAGCTTATGTTATCGATTATAAAGATGCTAAGTACTTAAAAGCTGGACATTAAAAAGACCCGTTGCTGACACAACGAGTCAAAAAGTAAAAACCATATCCGCCGTCAGTATAACACGATCTGGCGGCAAAAGGAAAGGGAGGGAAACAGACTAAATGGAGATTACTAGTGTAAGTCAAGCAAATGATATGTTTCGTAAAATGCTAGATTTAAAGAGTTCACGACGTGTAATGAGTGAGGGGATTAATAATCTTCAAGAGTCGCTTATCCGCTTTACACATAAAAATGGGCCTGTTCTCGTTTACAAAGAAGATAAAGCAGTTATGATCGAAACTGTAAAAAAGTATACGAAAAAGCTTAACAAGGATGCCATTGCTGCACAAATTCATGTCAGCACCTCAGATTTAACACCAATAGGCATTGCAAAGCTTGTGGAGGATGGCAAGCTTACAGCTGAGTTAATTGAGAAGAACGAGTATACCGAAGAATCCTTTCGCTTAAAACAGCGAAAGCCGAAGAAAGATGAAATTCTTGCATTTCAAAATAGAAAGTAATCAGGGAGATGAGTTATATGGAAATCACAGTAAAAATTGAAGCTCCGGAATTGGCAAAAGCAATTGAGGATCTGGCAATTGTGTTGGGGGATCGAACAAGTGCTAATGCCATTAATGTTTCTGCAGAACCTGACACACCAAAAGAAGGTAAGCCGCCTGCAGAGGATAAAGCACCTGAGAATGAACTTGTCGAAGAGGAACCAGTGAAAGAAGAATCTTCCATTAAGCTTGAAACTGTTCGCAAAAAGCTCGCAACCTTGTCACAAGCCGGCTTGCAAAAAGAAGTCAAAGCTTTAATTCGATCATTTGGTTATAAGAAGCTCACTGAAATCCCTTCCGAGAAATATGCAGAACTGCTTGAAAAAGCGGAGGAATTAGGATGAGTGGGAATCATGCAGACCGTAGTCATGCCAAGTTAAGTGCTTCAGGATCCAAACGTTGGCTTACCTGTACACCTTCCGTAAAACTTGAACAGGAATTTCCCGATTCTACTTCCGTCTATGCGGAAGAGGGAACCCTTGCTCATGAAATTAGTGAGCAGTACTTATTAAAACATCTTGAAATAATCTCAAAGGCTGCCTTTACGCGCAGAATTAACAAGCATAAGAAGCATGAATTGTTTTCAGAAGGCATGCTTGATTATGTAGAAAGCTACGTAGACCAGGTCATTGAAAGAATGAATTATGTTAAGTCTTTATCAGACGACGTAACAGTTCTTTTGGAACAACGATTGGATTTTTCAAATTGGGTTCCGGATGGCTTCGGTACTGGTGACGTATTGATCGTCGGGGAAGGCATCCTGGAGGTTGTGGATTTGAAATATGGGAAGGGCGTTCCTGTCTCTGCAGAGGGGAACACCCAAATGCGATTATACGCTCTTGGAGCGATTAATCAGTTCTCCATACTCTATGACATTGAAACAGTAAATATGACAATCGTCCAGCCAAGATTGGATAGTATTTCAACGGACACGATTAGTGTTGACGAGCTACTAACCTGGGCAGATGAAGTTGTAAAGCCACGGGCTGAGATGGCAATCGACGGTGAAGGCGAATTTGTCGCAGGAGATCACTGTCAGTTCTGTAAGGCTAGGTACACTTGCCGTGCAAGAGCTGAATACAACCTTGCTCTCGCTAAATTAGATTTTGCTAAGCCACCATCCCTTTCTAATGATGAGATCGGGGAAGTTTTAGGCAAAGCAGATGAGCTTAAGAAATGGGCGGAAGAAGTAAAGGCTTATGCACTGGCCCAAGCAGAAGAACACGGCGTGAAATTCCCAGGTTGGAAACTTGTTGAAGGGAGAAGCAATCGGAAATACACAGACGAGAAACAAGTCGCTAAAGTCCTTTTTGATGAAGGCTACAATGAAGAAGCGATTTATAAAAAATCTCTGCTTGGAATATCTGCAATGGAAAAAGGCTTAGGTAAGAAACGATTTGCAGAACTGCTGAATGGATTTGTTATCAAACCTGCGGGTAGGCCGACGCTTGTTCCGAAATCTGATAAACGACCGGAAATAGGTTCAACGGCTTCAGCGGTTGAGGATTTCAGCTAATGTGGGATATCGAAGATTATTTCGCACAAGAAGCAGATGAATATTTTGAAGACCTAAAACCAGTACAAAGGAGAAATGAAAATATGGCAACAACAAATAAAGACACAAAAGTAGTAACAGGGAAAATTCGATTGAGCTATGCACATCTTTTTGAACCACATGCAGTGGAGGAAGGGCAGGACAAAAAATATAGTACTGCAATCCTTATTCCAAAATCGGATAAGAAAACATTGAGAGCTATAAAAACGGCAGTTGAAGCAGCAAAAGAAGCCGGTAAGAGTACTTTTGGAGGAAAAATACCAGTCAATCTGAAAACGCCTCTTCGTGATGGAGATGAGGAAAGACCAGATCAGGAAGAGTATGCAGGGCATTATTTTCTAAATGCCTCAAGTAAAACAAAGCCAGGAGTTGTTGATAGCCATCTGAAACCAATCCTAGATAGCGAAGAGGTTTACAGTGGTTGCTATGCTCGTGTATCCATTAACTTTTATGCTTTTAATAAAGCCGGTAACAAGGGTATTGCTTGCGGATTAAATAACGTTCAAAAGGTAGCGGATGGGGACTATCTTGGCGGCCGCAGCCGTGCAGAAGATGATTTCGATGTCATCGATGATTTTGATGACGATGACGATGATTTCTTAAGCTAATGGATTAAATAGAAAGGGGGATTTCGGTCTCCCTTTTTTACTAGAAAGAGAGGTTAGAAAGGTGAAAGGGATATCTTTAACACCGGCAATTGTCAGTGTTATAAATGAACGTCACAGACAAGACGAGAAGTGGGGAGAGCAGAATCACAATGCTCCTGTGTGGCTTGGGATTTTAGGAGAAGAATTTGGGGAACTCTGCCAGGCGGTAAATGAAACGTGGTTTGATAACGGACCGGAAGCAAGAAAAAAGGGTGGATATGAAAACATGCGGGCTGAAGCTATTCAAGTAGCAGCTGTAGCTGTTTCCTTCGTGGAATGTTTAGACCGTAAATATGGTGATCCAAATGCGTGAACTGTCTATTGATATCGAAACCTATTCGAGCGTGGATCTAATTGACTTTGGTGTTTACAAATACGTGGATGCTCCTGATTTCGAGATTTTACTTTTTGCCTATGCTTTTGATGATGAACCAGTTAGATGCATTGATTTAGCTCAAGGCGAGGAAATACCGGCGATTGTCGTAAAGGCCTTACAAGACAAAGACATTATAAAAACTGCTTATAACGCCAACTTTGAACGCACCTGTCTTACAAAATTTTTTGAGAAAAAGGGCTATAAAATGGATCCAATGCAATGGCGTTGCACGTCAGTACACGCTTTAACTCTCGGGTTGCCCGGTTATCTCGACGGTGTAGCAAAAGCAATGAAGTTAGACGTTCAAAAAGATGCAGTCGGTAAGGCTCTGATTAAATATTTTACTGTTCCTTGTAAGCCAACAAAAGTAAACAAAGGACGAACTAGAAATCTTCCTGAACATGCACCGGAAAAATGGCAAAAGTTTATCGACTATTGCATTCAGGATGTTGAGGTCGAGAGGGCTATAAAGAAAAAACTGATTCGATATTCCCCAAGTGAATTTGAAAATAATTTATGGGCACTTGATCAGGAGATTAATGACCGCGGGGTACGACTTGATTTGGATTTTGTGAAAAATGCGATCGAGTGCTATGACGAGAACCAAGTAAAACTAATAGCTGAAATGAAAGAACTGACCGGCCTTGATAATCCGAATAGCGTTGCACAAATCAAAGAATGGTTGAAAGATAAGGGCCTGACAGTAACCAGCCTGGCGAAAGATATTGTAGAAAAACTAATTAAAGAAACGGAAGATCTCGAGATAAAACGAGTATTGGAACTGAGAAAGGAAAGCTCTAAAACATCAATAAAGAAATATGTCAAAATGGATGGCGCGGTATGTAGCAACCAGAGGGTACATGGCCTTCTGCAGTTTTATGGTGCAAATCGAACCGGCAGGTGGGCGGGACGGTTGGTACAGGTTCAAAATTTAAAACGAAATTACTTAAAAGACCTGGACCTCGCACGGCGTCTGGTCAGAAATAGTGAGTTTGAATTAGTAGATGTTTTGTTCGGAAGTATCCCTGATACGCTCTCGCAACTAATCAGAACCGCCTTTATTCCCTCAAGGGGCTACCGTTTTATTGTCAGTGACTTTAGCGCAATCGAGGCACGCGTTATTGCATGGCTTGCAGGAGAACAGTGGAGGCTGGAAGTTTTCCGGACTCACGGGAAAATTTACGAGGCGTCGGCGTCTCAAATGTTTCATGTCCCCATAGAGTCAATAAAAAAAGGCTCCGAATTAAGACAGAAGGGAAAAGTTGCGGAGCTGGCTTTAGGCTATCAAGGGGGCCCCGGAGCACTCATTAATATGGGTGCGCTGGAAGATGGCTTAAAGGAAGAAGAGCTTCCCGATCTTGTCCAAGTGTGGAGAAATGCAAGCCCAAAAATCGTGCAGTTTTGGTATGACGTTGAACGTGCAGCCATCAAAGCAGTGAAAGAACGAAGAACGGTTGAACTCCACCACGGTTTGGCTTTTATATATGAATCCGGAATGCTCTTTGTAAGGCTTCCATCTGGCAGGCGCCTTGCCTATGTGAGGCCGAAGCTAAAGCCAGATGATTATGGCCGGAACAAATTAGCGTATGAAGGGATTCCTGATAAGGGGCAATGGGGTACGCTTCGAACATATGGCGGTAAATTAGTGGAAAACATCGTCCAAGCCATTGCAAGGGATTGTTTGGCTATATCCATGGTTCGGTTAGATGAAGCAGGGCTAAAGATTGTCATGCATGTTCATGATGAAGTGATCCTAGATGTGCCGGTTGACCAGAGTTCTGTTGATGAAGTGGCAGAGATTATGGGCCGACCGATCGCATGGGCTCCAGACCTTCCACTTACAGCCGATGGATACGAAACGGACTATTATAAAAAAGATTAAAGGGGTGATAAAAATGCTGGAATATAAAACTTTCATGCGCCATGCGGGAAAAGTTACAAAAACAGCCAGCAAAGTACGGCCGTTTCTAAAAGGAGTTAAACACTACAAAAACGGGTCGGCTGTTGTAACTGACGGATTTCGACTTTACTTAGCAAAACATATACACAATCGAGAAGAGGAAGAACTGGTTACCCCCAAAGGAGAAATAATTAATATCGCCTATCCAGATGTACGAAGAGTCTTTCCAAGTAGTGAGCCACAACAGCAGTTAAAGATTGATCTAAATGAATTGTTAAAAGGCGTAGACATGCTATATACAGTTGGCCGACTCGTTGAAAATAAAGTAGTTATCTGTTTCAGAGATAACTATGTTTCATACAAATCAAAAGAAGTCACGGGATACCAAACACTTCCTGTTACATTCAGTCTTACCTTATTTTTTGATGCCCTGTATTGGGAGGAAGCATTAAAGCTATTTAAAGCAGCTGACAGTAAAACAATATCAGTCAACCTTTATGGAACTACCAACCCTGCAGTTCTAAAAAATGGGGACGAAAGCCTAATTGCTCTCATTATGCCGGTTAGGAGGGAGTACTAAGAATGATCCAATTATTAAATACAGATTTTTCTGCTTTAAAAGAAGAAATAAAAAGTGAAAAGCAGGCAATCACAAAAGCAACTAAAGGCTTGAAAAAGCTCTATGAAGATAAAAAGGTACTTCCAAAAGAAGTAGAAAGCCAGGTTGCCGTCCTAACGTATAAAAGGGATTTTATCTACTCAGCGTCAAGAATATTGCCTGTAAAAATCAATGAGCTAATCATTAATTATAAAGTATATGCAGCGTTCATGAAAAAATTAAGTGACTTTCAAATTGAAGAATCAATAAATAGCGTTGCTTTTAAACTATCATATCGTAACAAAGACTCACACGGATGCTTGCTTTTAGAAGACCTTTCAGCCTATTTTCATGATTTTAAGCATATCCCCGAAGCAAGGATTGGGAGATATGGCGAAGAAGCGTAGAAGTAGAACTTCTGTGGAACGAAGATTAGGACGGCTAGACGTCTGGGGAGCGGGTGTCTTTATTGGAGACAGGAAAAGAGGGAAGGAAAATGCCGAGAACAGTTAAACGGATAAAACCAGGTGACTGGGTAAAGTTTGTGACAATGGACGGCTTTAAACACGGTTATGTAATCAACATTGATTGGATGTTTGGCTGGGTTCGAATCAGGGCTATCAATTTTGGCAACAGAAGAATTATCCATGCAAATCCTGAAATCGTCTTTCCCTATAAACAAGAGCTAACTGCAAATGATCTGGACGACTTAATAGATCTATCTCTTGCTATCGAAGATAAAGAATGGTTTATGGAATTATCCAGTACCCGAAAGCTTATAAGGAGTTAGACAAGATTATCTAATGGATTGATAGTTAGACAGCAAATGCGAAGGAGTGGATCGATTGAAAACTATTGTTTTTCGACATAGAAACGTGAGGGAAGGTATAACATTGAGAGGGGTTTGTAGGATTTGTGGTTGTACTGATGATCATGCTTGTATGACAAGGTTTGGGCCATGCTGGTGGGTTGATGATGACCATACATTATGCAGCGCATGCGCAGAGCTGCAGCAATATAAAAAAGTACGTTGTTTAAAGAAAGGTTTCTCTAATTTCGTGTTTGGGAAAGTTTATGATGCCTTTCCTAGATTTACGACTATTGAGGGAGAAAACACCGACTATTTTATTAAGGACGAAGATGGGGACTATTATCCAATTACAGAAGTGCTAGACAACAAATTAGAGCATGGTTGGGAATGGGTTTGACCAAATTGTACGTAGAAAGGAGTGGTAGGGTTGAGCGTACAGCGTGAATTGTTTTCGAAATTAAAATACGATGGCTCGATCACTATCGCCATTGGACGAAGCAGAAAAGAGATGAATTGGAAAAATAGAGAGATGCTCTGGTCTGAACTGACCAAGCGTCTTTCTATGACCAATTATACAGGGGAAACGCATGCGGAGTATATTAAGTTACCGAAGAGCCAACAGGACCAAATTAAGGACATTGGGGGCTTTGTAGGAGGGTCTTTAAAGGGTGGCCGGAGGAAGACCGATGCGGTTGTGTGGAGATCCGTTTTAACTCTTGATGCAGACTTCATTAAAGGCGATTTGTGGAGCTCTGTTGAGATGATGCTGGATTGCGCATGTACCATTTATTCCACTCATAAGCATACGCCAGCAAAGCCACGTCTGAGACTCGTTATCCCATTAAGTAGATCCGTAACACCTGATGAGTATCAAGCTGTTTCCAGACGTATTGCTGCAGATTTAGGCATTGATTTTTTTGATGATACAACTTACCAGCCGCACCGATTAATGTATTGGCCATCCACTTCAAGAGACGGCGAATACATATTTAAGATGCAGGATGCGCCCTGGTTAAACCCGGATGAAGTCTTAGCCAGATATGAAGACTGGAAGGATTCAAGTTATTGGCCAGAGTCAACAAGACTGCAACAGGCACATAAGAGAGCAGCAGAAAAACAAGGGGATCCATATGAAAAACCCGGTTTGGTAGGTGTGTTCTGCCGGGCGTATTCTATTCCTGAGGCGATAGAGACATTTTTAGAAGATATCTACGAACCTGCAGGTGAAAACCGATATACGTATTTAGCCGGCTCCACAACCGGGGGCTTAATCCTTTATGAAAACGATAAATTCGCCTACTCCCACCATGGTACCGATCCGGTCGGTGGAAAACTGGTGAACGCATTTGACCTGGTAAGGATCCATAAGTTCGGAGCCCAAGATGAGGGAAAAGAAGAAAAAAATATAACCAAGCTTCCTTCTTACAAGAAGATGATCCATTTTGCCGAGCAGGACACTAATGTTCAGGAGTTAAAAAAGCAGGAAAGACTCGCAGCCATTGAAGAAGACTTTGCCGGTAAAGAGGTAGATCCGAAACGCTTATTCTTTGAAGAGAAACGATTTATTCCTGCTTATATGGGAGAGTGGTTCCTAAAAAATCATGATGCTTTTGTATTAAATGACAGCATGTATGTGTATGCGGATGGCGTGTATGTTAAGGGCGAGCGACTATTTCGGGAGCTGGGGACCGCTGCATTAGGTGTAGAGTTTACACCAAGAAGGCTGGCCGACGCTTTAGCTTACATTAAAAATACCATTGAAGAAGTATCACATGAAGAAGCTTCAACGAATAAGGGATTTTTAAATTTAAAGAACGGAATACTGCAGCTGGATACGCTGGAACTTGTACCTCATACTCCGGATATCAGGACAGTGATGCAGCTTCCGGTAGCTTATGATCCGGATGCTGATTGTACAGTGATCGATGCTTTTTTAAAAATGGTTGTTCCGGAAGATGCGATTGCGGTTATCGAAGAAATGGCAGGATACTGCCTCATTCCAACGATGAAATACGAGAAAGCGCTAGTCCTATATGGGGAAGGTGGAAACGGGAAAGGCACGCTTATTGCTCTGTTGATTAGCCTATTAGGACAAAAAAATGTAGCAGGAGTGTCTTTTCAGGATTTAGCTGAAAACCGTTTTGCATCTGCAGAACTTTTCGGCAAGATGGCCAATTTACATGCTGACATCCCTAGCAGAGTGCTGGAAAACTCCTCGAGATTTAAGGAGCTCGTTTCGGGGGATATGATCCGTGCGGAGGAGAAGCACAAATCCCCGTTTAGCTTTCGTAACCGGGCAAAATTAATCTTTAGTGCGAATGAGCCACCTGTTAGTAAAGATAATACGGAGGGATTCCATCGGCGGCTGTTGATGGTGCCGTTTTTAACAAAATTCACAGATAGGAAGCTTAGAGAAGAGCTCTTTACCCCAGAGGCGCTATCAGGATTTCTTTTACGGGCATTGCAAGGTTTAAAGAGGCTTCAATCACAAGATGGATTTTCTAATTCAAAAGTAGTGGAAGAATCCCTAAAGGAATATCGGAAGCAAAGCGATACGGTAATGAGGTTCTTAGATGAGTTTTGTATATTGGATCCGGAAGCAATGACAGGCAAGCAGGCGCTTTACGACGCCTATCGTACGGAATGTTTTCAATGGGGGAGCCATCCTTTAAATCAAGCTAAATTTAACGCTAGATTGCAAGCTATCTATCCAGAAATAAAAGAGTATAGAAAAACATCGCCAAGAAGATGGAGGGGGTTGAAATTGGAGGTACCTTCAGAGTTTCTTGAGTAGTTGACGGGTATGCATAGGGTAGACGGGCTTTTAAATATCAAGTTGACAAGGTGGACAGAGTGGACAGGTTTGTAAAAGTTACTTTTAATAGCATTTTCTAAAATTATATAAATTTGAGCAATTTACATCTGAAAAGTAGACGACTCGTAGACGATTAGATGACAGCATGAAAGACGGGTAAATTGTTTATGGCTGTAGGAAGTAGACGGAGTAGACAGGTATTTTTACTTTATACGCACGGGGGAAGAAAAATATATATATAAAGATATATAGGGGTAACGTATATACGTGTATATATAGGAATAGGTCCCCAAAACCCGTCATATCCGTCTACCCTCATAAAAATTTCCATATTTCATGGGAGGGATAACAAAAATGTCAGAATCGAATATAGAACGGCGATTGGCGAAAAAGGTTGAAAAATTGGGAGGCCTGGCACCAAAATTTTTATCCGGCATTGCGGGAGTGCCTGACCGACTTATTTTAGCCCCTGGAGGAAGAGCCTTCTTTGTGGAAACAAAAGATATTGGGGAGAAATTACGACCACTTCAACAAAAAAGAAAACAGCAATTAGAGAGACTTGGTTTTAAAGTTTATAAGATTGATTCGATTGACAAGATAGATGGCTTTATTGAGGAAGTGTTCACATGAAGTTTATTCCGCATGCATATCAAGAATTCGCAATCAAAAAAATTATTGAACAACCAATAGCAGGATTGTTCTTAGAGATGGGGATGGGGAAAACGGTAAGCACCTTAACAGCTGTTTCTGATCTACTCTATGATTTTTTTGAAGTGGCAAAAGTGCTAGTGATTGCCCCAAAACGAGTGGCAGAGGATACCTGGTCAAGGGAAACAGAAAAGTGGGATCATACAAAATACTTAAAAGTTGTAAAAGTGTTAGGATCCAGTGAGCAGCGCTTAAGAGCTTTGAACGAACCTGCAGGTATCTATGTCATTAATCGTGAAAATGTTGAATGGCTAGTGGGTCATTACAAACAGAAATGGCCATTCGATATGGTGGTGATTGATGAGCTCTCAAGTTTTAAATCCAGTAAGGCAAAACGCTTCCGGTCTCTGAAGAAAGTCAGGCCGTTGATTAAAAGAATTGTCGGACTTACCGGAACACCGGCTCCAAATTCTTTGATTGACTTATGGCCGCAGCTTTATTTACTGGATTGCGGGGAGAGGTTGGGAAAAACCATTACCGGATATCGGGAGAAATACTTTAAGCCAGGCAGAAGAGATCCAAGTCGGCATATTGTCTACAACTGGGAACTGAAAGAGGGTTCGGAGAAAAGGATTCACGAAAAGATCTCCGATATCTGCATCAGCATGCAAGCAAAAGACTGGATACATCTTCCGGAGCGTTTCGATAACATTATTCGTGTGAAACTGCCGGAAAAAGAACAGAAGCTTTATAAGCAGCTTGAAAAAGATTTACTTTTACCCTTTGCTGGTGGAGATGTGATTGCGGACACAGCCGCCATTCTCTCAAACAAATTGCTACAGATGGCAAATGGTGCGATTTACAACGAGAATGGATCCGTCCAGCCAATACACAATGCAAAGCTTGAAGCACTGGAAGAGATTATAGAAGCTGCAAACGGACAGCCGATACTTATTTTTTATATTTATAAACACGATCTCAGCAGGATCCGGGAAAAGTTTAAGAATGCAAGAGTTTTAGATGGCACCAGGGATATTAAAGACTGGAATGAAGGGAAGATTCAAATAGGTCTAGCACACCCTGCAAGTGCCGGTCATGGACTTAACCTGCAGGATGGCGGGCATATTGTTGTATGGTTCGGTTTAACCTGGAGCTTGGAATTATATTTGCAAGCAAATGCAAGACTGTATCGGCAAGGCCAAAAGCAAAGTGTGATCATTCATCATCTCGTAGCTTTTGGAACAGTGGATGAAGACGTGATGAGAGCTCTCGAGGGAAAAGCTGTTGGACAGGAGACACTTATGCAGGCAGTAAAGGCAAGGGTAGAGAGGGTGAAAGACTATGTTGCTTAAAACTAAAATAAAAAAGACGACTTTCAAACATGTAGAAGCCGAATGGTACAACTACCATCACACTTTGAAAGAAATAGCCAGTTTACGAGAGCAAATTATGAATCCTTTTGAAGAAGATTACGAAGATATTAACATTGTGAAAGGTGCTAACTCGGTAAGAAGACCGGGGGATCCCACAGAACGAATTGCAACAAGATTAATGACACATCGTCAATTGGAGTATTTAACCAAAATAACAAATGCCATCAAGCAAGTCTATGAGGCCCTGCCGGATGACTATCAAAAATTAGTTAGGATAAGATACTGGGGAAAACGTAGTTTAACGTGGGATGCTATTGCTTTAGAAGTAAAAGTGAGCAGACGGCAAGCTATTTACTGGAGAGATGAGATAGTACATGCAACTGTAAATGTTTTGGGTTGGAGATAACATTGCACTATCTTTGCACTTTTGACGTTATAAATCGTGCTATTATGGTATTGTGAGAAATTTTAGAGTTACTGCCTGAACAGCATATCAACATTAGCGCCACTCATAATGAGTGGCTTTGTTGTATATTTTTTATATTATATAGTCGAAAAGTAGCAGGACTTTTATCTCCTTATGTCGAAATGAGTAGATGAAAGGAGGTGGTATTGTGGAAATATTACCAATGAGAGATCTAATTAAAGATGAATTAGGAAATTATTATACATCTGTTGGATTACATGGAAATAAGCTATTAATTGCAAATGCTATCGTTTACTATTCGTTTAATCGGATTGCTAATGAGGAATATATTGAGACGGTAAAAAGACAGTATAATACCTATGTCGGAGTTGGCCAGTTTTTCACTGATATGTTGAAAAATAAAATAAACGACCTTACCAATGGTATAAGCTTAGGAAAAATTTATCAATTAGACGATGTAAGGAAAGAATATGATGTTGAGTTAATTTCTTTATATGAAAGAAACGTCAATTTGGAATGAAATTTATTTTTGTATCAAGCAAACCATTTTTGTCATACAACTCATCTATATTTGAGGAAGCATTTATTATGTTTTGCCACATTTTTATAATTTATTGTCGAAAAGTAGCAGGAATTTATCCCTTTTGTCGAATGGAACAGACAAGGAGGAGATGACATGGGGGAAAGTGTTATTTATTCTCTTGAGGTGAATAAAAAAGGAGTTTATAATTCATTTGAATATGAAACAAGGAGTAAAGCTGAACAAGCATATAAATTTATTTGTGATAAATTCTGTGATAGCAGAATTATTGATAGAATAAGTGTAAATTCTGATAAAGATATTGTTCAATTAACTATCAGAGAATTAATCACAGGAAGTGTTATGAATACAATGGCACCGTTATTACCTGAGCAGATGTTTTCTAAAGATGTATATGATGAAATACTTACAGTTGCTAGTGAATATCATAAAAAAAAGCATAAGTGATTAAGTAGTCGAGCATCCTTCCGGGTGCTTTTTTAATTGGGGTGAAAATATGCTTCCTGAAAAAATTAGAATCGCTGGCATTGATTATTTCGTTATTGAACAGGACGAAATAGATTCTAACCCTAATGTTTTAGGTCAATGCCTATATCAAAGGGCCCAAATTCAAATTAAAAAAGGTATGTCAGACGATAAGAAAGAGCAAATCCTAATTCATGAAGTATTACACGGTTGCTTTAATGAAGCTGGATATGAAGAGCAGGACGAGGATATGATCAATCGCGTTAGCATTGTTTTGTACCAAGTATTAAAAGGTAATAAGCTAACATTTGAACAGGAGGTAAAGGAGAATGAAGTACCGCAAAAAGCCAGTAGTGGTTGAAGCAGAACCTTATCGTCTAGGATTAGAAGATGGTTTTAAAGATGCAGTGGAGCAAATAGGTCCTGGAATACGCGGTGTGCGTAAAATTAGGAAGCCTTATATTAACACTTTAGAAGGGGAAATGATCGTTTCTCCAGGAGACTGGATAATAACAGGTGTCAAAAAAGAACGATATGTTTGTAAACCTGATATTTTTGAATTGACTTACGAAAAAGTTATTGAGTCCTAGCGAAGCTAAGGGCTTTTTTCTTTTTTCCAAAACAAACAAATTGGTGGATGGAGGTGAGGTGTTTTGAGTGGATGACAACAAAGATAAAGCCTATCGAGATTACCAAAACGGAATGAAATACAAAGACATCGCCGAAAAATACGGTGTCTCCCTTAACACCGTCAAGTCGTGGAAAAAACGATATGGATGGACAAGGGAAAAGGGTGCACACAAAACAAAAAGGGTGCACACAAAAGGCGCTCCGATTGGGAATAAAAATGCTCTTGGACACGGTTCGCCAAAACAAAACCAAAATGCAGTAAAGCACGGCTTCTTCTCAAAATTCCTGCCGGCAGAAACGCTGGAGATCATGGAACAAATGCAAGAACGTTCTGCTGCTGATTTAATATGGGACCAAATACAAATTCAATACGCGGCCATTATACGGGCGCAGCAGATCATGTTTGTATCCAGTCAGTCGGATACTACGAAAGAGTTAAAACGAGAGAAACAGAGCTCCTCTGATAAAAGTAACAGCTGGGAAGAAGAGTACGAGCTGCAGTTTGCTTGGGACAAGCATGCCACCTTTTTAAATGCCCAGTCCAGGGCAATGAGTGAACTGCGAAATTTAATAAAGCAATTTGATGAACTGGCCCATGCAAACGATGAGCGCAGGTTGAAGATTGAGCAGATCCGTTTAGGCATTCAGAAAACAAAGGCAGAGATTGAGTTAATAAACGGGGATGAAGATCATAACACGGAAGAGGTAATCCAGGACTTCCTCAAAGCTACCTCCCCGGATAAACAGCAACTGAAAGAATTGTTTGGTGATGAAAATGAAGAGGATTAAAAAGCGCAAAACAAAATCCTTTTTATTTAAACCTTTTTCACCAAAGCAATTGAAGCTTTTATGGTGGTGGAAAGACGGATCCCCTTATATAGACTATGACATGGTGATTGCTGACGGTGCCATTCGTTCCGGAAAAACCATCTCCATGATATGCAGTTTCCTGCAGTGGTCACAAGAGAATTTTAAAGGGGAATCCTTTATCGTAGCTGGAAAGTCAATTGGAGCTCTTAAGCGTAACGTAATTAATCCTATGATTCAGATTTTGACGGCATGGGGTTGGAAATACGAGTACAACCGGTCCGAAAACTATCTCATCATCGGCTGGAATACGTATTACCTGTTTGGTGCCAACAAAGAAAACTCCCAGGATACCCTGCAAGGGTTAACAGCTGCAGGAGCCTTAGCAGATGAGGTTGCCTTGTTTCCGCAATCCTTTGTTGACCAGATGATTGGACGCTGCTCCGTAGACGGGGCAAAGATTTTCATGAACTGCAACCCTGGTTCGCCTTACCACTTTGTCAAAATAGAGCTGATTGACAAGAAAAAAGAAAAAATGATTTATTATCTTCACTTTACCATGGACGATAATCTTTCATTATCGCAAAAGGTAAAAGAACGCTTTAAGCGCATGTTCAGTGGAGTGTTCTTCCTGAGATACATTCAGGGCCTGTGGGTAATGGCTGAAGGGGTTATCTATGACAATTTTGATAAAGACAAAATGGTTGTGGATCTTCCGCTTGAAACCGTGTATGAGCAATACTACGTCTCTATTGACTATGGGACGCAGAACCCGACCGTGTTTAAGCTCTGGGCTTTCTATCAAGGCGTTTGGTACTGCATTAAAGAGTATTATTATAGCGGCCGTGAGAAAGCCAAACAGAAAACGGATGAAGAGTTTAGCAAAGACCTGCAGGAGTTTGTTGGGGCTCTCCCTGTCACTGTCATTTTAGATCCATCCGCTGCATCCTTTCGGGCACAGCTACGAAAAGACGGATTCCGGGTAAGAAAAGCCAAAAATGACGTACTAAACGGCATACGTTCGATGCAAACAGCGATGAATGAGGGGATTGTAAAATGGTCTTCCGACTGTGTTCATACGTTTAGAGAATTTCATTCTTATGTTTGGGATGAGAAGGCGGCGGAGCGCGGAGAAGATAAGCCTGTCAAAGAGCATGACCACTGTATGGATGCAGACAGATATTTCATTCATACGATCATCAAGAAACCGGGAGGTGTGAGGGTATGGAAATAGAAGTCTTCAAAAAGCTGATAAAAGAAAACAACAGGCAGCACGCTGTTTTTGTCAAAAATGTTCGCAAAGCCAAGCTTTATTACAAAAATGAAAATGACATTTTAAGAAGGCGGCGACCGGTGGATGAAAGTCAAACGGATCCGAATAAAAATCCTTTGCGAAATGCCGATAATCGGGTAAGCCATAATTGGCACCAGCTGCTTTTAAACCAGAAAGCTGCATATGCGATGACCGTTCCGCCGGCATTTGATGTGGACGAAACCGAATTAAACAAGAAAATCGTTAATATTCTCGGTGATCTTTATCCGAAAGTGGCAAAAGACCTATGTGTCAATGCAGGGAATGCCGGAATTGCCTGGCTGCATGTTTGGATAGATGAAAATAACCTCTTCCAATATGGGGTTGTTGAAACGGAGCAATGCATCCCCATTTACGCCAAAACGCTGGATAAAAAACTCGTCGGAATGCTGCGAATCTATGAAGATATGAATGGCCAGGGAGAGAAAATGATCGTCTATGAATATTGGAATGATAGAGAGTGCGTGGCCACGAGGAGAAAGAAAAACAGCCCTTTGGACGATTTAGAGTATTACCCAATGTTTTCCCTTGTCGATGAGGGAACAGGCGAACAGGAGGGCACAGAGACCTTTACACATGATTGGGGAGCTGTTCCCTTTATCCCGTTTCGAAATAACGGCATTGAATCCTCGGACTTGAATAATGTTAAATCCTTAATCGACGTATACGATAAAGTCTATTCCGGGTTTGTCAATGATCTGGATGACATCCAAGAAATTGTCTTTGTTGTTACCAATTACGGTGGAACAGACAAAACCTCTTTCCTGCAAGACCTATCCCGCTACAAAATGGTGGAAGTCACAAATGACGGGGAAGGGGATAAGTCAGGAGTCGATACACTGGCTATTGAAATACCGGTAGAAGCACGCGACAAAGTGCTTGAAATCACTAAGAAGCAAATTTTCATTAGTGGCCAGGGAGTGGATCCCGACAAGGATAAGCTCGGTAACTCTTCAGGTGTTGCACTTAAATTCTTATATTCGTTATTAGAGTTAAAAACCGGACTGATGGAAACAGAGTTTCGACTTGGCTTCGCTGAATTGGTCCGTTTTATTTTGCGCTATCTTCGTAAGGATGACCTGGTTCAAATTAAGCAGACATGGACAAGATCATCTATCAGTAACGATTTAGAACAGGCACAAATTGTTTCGACGGTAGCGCCTTTCACAAGTAAAGAAAATATAGCGAAGTCAAATCCGATTGTGGAAGATTGGCAGGATGAAATCAGGCTTCAGAAGCAGGAGCAGCAAGAGGATGAGCGTATGGAAGGCGATTTTAAGCCGGGGAAAGATGTGACAGACCATGGCGGAGAAGAAGGACAAGCTTAGTTATTGGGAACGCCGTTTCCTGCAGATCAATCTTGACCAGGAAAAGAAAGACCTGCAGTATGCTGCAAGAATTCGCCGGCTGTATGCAGAATTTGAAAAATTCATTCAAGCTGAGTTAGAACGTTTCTATAAGCGATACGCCATAAACGATAAGATCACTCCGGAAGAAGCCAGGAAGCTGCTATCAAAAGCTGAACAAGAAAATTGGAGAATGACTTTAAAAGAGTTTCGGAGAAAGGCTCTTGAAGGAGGGTATGAGCCAGAATTAAACCGGGAATATTACCGTTCCCGGGTCAGCAGGCTGCAGCAATTGGAGACACAAGCGAAGATGCATCTTATGGAGCTTGCAGCAGAAGAAGAAAAACAGTTGCATGATCATTTAACCGATGCCTTTCAGGAGACCTATTTACGAAACGTCTATGAAATACAAAATGCAATCGGCAGAACAGCTGTTACCACTTCCTTTGCGATGTATGATCAAAAAGAAATTGATATTATTTTAAACAAGCCCTGGCAGGGTGGCAATTTTTCAAAGCGTGTCTGGAAAAACGACACAAAGCGTTTACCCGATGAATTGGAGAAGATTCTTCATAGCGGCGTTATGATGGGGCATTCCATCGATAAAATGGCATCCCAGTTTACAAAGCGTTTTGATGTTGCCAAAAACCGCGCTGTGACGTTGGTACAGACGGAAACGACTTTTATCACGGAAACAGCTACTTTCGAGTCCTATAAAGAAACAGGGGTGGAGAAGTACCGATATGAAGCCACGCTGGAAACCCACACTTGCCCGGAATGTGCCAGTCTTGATCAAAAAGTATTTGATGTAAAAGACAAAGTGGTTGGGCAAAATGCTCCACCCATGCACCCGAATTGCCGATGCACTTCCATCCCTTATTTTGATGATGAGTTTACATCGAATGAGATGCGTTGGTCCCGTGATCCGGTAACCGGAAAAGGGAAGTTGGTTCCAAAACAGACGTTTACTGAATGGAAAAAAGGTCAGATGGAAAATATCGGACAAGATAGCTGGAAATCGGTTGAAACTGCAACGAAAAATAGACGAGTGGACAGCGAGCAATATAAACGTTATCGAGATGTTTTAGGGAATAAAGTACCCGGTAGTCTGGAAGCTTTTCGAGATTTAAAGTATAATAACAGTGAAGAATGGAGCAAAATTAAGGATAATTATTATATTAAATCCAGACTGAAAGAGGGAAGTTACCGTTTAACTTTTAATCCTGAAAAGCAAGCTCCGCACATGGAATCTACAAGAGAAGTAGGTAAAAGCTATTTTTATAACAATGTTGATATTCAAAAACTGATTAATGATTATGCCGGCACAGGCAAAGTGGAAAGAGATTCAAAGCAGCGCAGGACAAATCGTGAGGTTATTTGGCTAGATGGAAAGATAGGAAAATCAATTAGTCTATCTGGCGAAAAAGAGGCTAATGGTATAAAAATTCACTATTCCAAAAACAGAACGCATGTTGTGCCTATAAGAAAGGACGGGTGATAATGAAATTTTCTACAATTCCTGATTTAGATTATGGGAAAAAAATCGAGGTCACATTTATGGATGGACATACATTGACGGGCAAGCTGATTGGTTACACTGCTCCGGGCGATAGTGAAAAAAAATTAGAAGAATTGACAATTGAAACAATTGATCATCTTTATGTTGGGTTTGATGAATCAGAAGTTAAATTAATTAAATTAGTTTAAAGCACGTAATTCTTGAAAAAAAAGGGGATGACTTTGATGCCTGATTATGAAAACCTTGATAGAAAAAAGTATCGGGTTGATGAAGGCGATGAAAGTTGTTGGTATGAGAAAGATCCTGAAATTGAAAAAATGACTTTGGAAGAACTTGAAGAAGAAATAGCAAAAGAGTTAGAAAAATTACCTAAAATATAAAATAGCACTTAACTTGATACGAAAAGTTGAGTGCTATTTTTATGCATAAAAACCGACCTAAGCATGTCGTTAAAAGGCTTCTTTCTTTTGCCCAATGTGAGGGGCATAACTCACAACTCCTGGCAGGAAGCGACCTGCATAAATATGCTATTGGAGGTACGGAAAATGGAATGGATAAAAGCAATTTTACAAAAACACAAAAAAGAAGATGGAACGTTTGACCTGGAAGCTGCCATGGCTGAAATCAATACTGAGTTTCCAAAGCAAGCCGTTCCGAAGGATGTATACAATCAAGCTGCTGCGGACCTGAAACAACGTGACAAAGACTTATCTGATTTGAAAAAGAGTGCTGAGGGTAATGAGGACTTAAAGGAAAAGTACGAAAAACTACAAACAAAATACAATACGGATACACAAGCCCTAAACGAAAAGTTATCTGGTATTCAATTAAATTCAGCCATTGAGATTGCCTTAACTGGTGCAAAAGCGCGCAATATCAAAGCCGTCCGGGCTTTATTGGATTCGGAAAAGATTACGCTAAAAGACGGGGAACTGGAAGGGTTGGACGAGCAGCTTAAAGCGGTGAAGGAAGAAAACCCGTATTTATTTGGCACTGATAAAAAACAGACTGCTTACAATCCGGCTTCCGGTAATACGCCAGGTGCAGAGCCACAGAGCTTTCAAGAAGCAGTAAAGCAACAAATTGAAAAACAAATGAATGGAGATGTTGATTAATGCCAGTAACATTAGCGGAAGCAAGTAAAAATGTTCAAGATGCCCTGCAAATGGGTGTGATTGATGAATTTCGTAAAAGTAATTTTCTATTAAACACGTTAACATTTGATGACGCTGTTTCCCCAACAGGAGGAGGAACAACCTTAACGTATAGCTATACACGTTTAAAAACACAGCCAACTGCTGATTTTCGTGAGGTAAACATGGAATATACACCGCACGAAGTGGAAAAGGAACAATTCCATACCACTTTAAAGATTTTTGGCGGATCCTATCAAATTGACCGTGTAATCGCGGATATGGGCGGTATCGTAAAGGAAGTTATCTTACAATCCAGCCAAAAGATTAAAGGGGCACAGGCCCTATTTAATGACACGGTAATAAATGGGGACAGCGCAGTAAATGCAAAAGCTTTCGACGGCTTAGAAAAAGCACTGGCCGGATCCAGTACAGAATACAAGCCGGCTGCACCGATTGATTTATCCATCTCCAGTGCTCTTGATACCAATTATAAAGCCTTTTTGGATCAGCTGGATGAGTTCCTTCTGGCACTGGATGGGCAGCCTGGGGCAATCATGGGCAATACAAAGCTTATTGCGAAAATTCGTGCCGTTGCCCGCCGTTCAGGTCAGTACCAGGAAACGAAAGACGACTTTGGTCGAAATGTATCTTCTTATGACAGCATTCCGTTAGTTGACTTAGGAGCAAAAGCCGGAAGCAATGATCCAGTTGTTAACATTGATGCTACAGCTGGAACCACGTCTCTTTATGCCGTCCGGTTTGGTTTAGACGGATTTCATGCGGTAAGTGCTGCCGGTGGCTCCCCAATAAAAACGTGGCTGCCTGATTTCACTACTTCTGGAGCCGTGAAGACCGGTGAAGTAGAAATGCTTGCAGCTGTAGCCTTAAAAGCGACGAAAGCAGCAGGGGTATTTCGTGATATTAAAGTGAAATAAGGAGGTCTGACTGATGGCTAAAATTCTTGCACCAAACAAGCAATATTCAGGAGTTTCTGCCTCTGTAAAATTTGAAAAGGGTGCAGGCGAAACAAATGATAAGGCCTTAATTGAATGGTTTAAAGCCCATGGCTATGAAGTGGAAGAAGAAAAGAAGACGAGCAAGTCCAAACAAACTTCAAAAGCAACAAAGTCCGTAGAAAAAGGTGAAGAAGATGGATCAACTGAAGCAGAGACTTCTTGAAAAACTCAAGAAGATCAAAAAGCTGGCAGATGACACCTTTGACACAGTCCTTGATTTTGCTCTTCAACAAGCGATCGATGACGTTTTAATCTATTGCCATATCGAAGAAATACCGGCAGTGTTTGAATCCACACTCCTTTCTATGTCACTAGACATTTTAAACGAGGGTGGATTTCTTCTTTCGGATGAACAGGCAGCAGACGGCCGTGTGAAGGCAATTAAAGAAGGGGATACCCAGGTTACGATGATGACGGAGGCAGAAATCTATCAAGCCATTGCTTCTATGCCGTCTTTTGCGAAACGTTATAAATCGAAATTGAACGTGTATCGAAAGTTGGTGTTCTAATGAATGCCAGAAGATGGGCTATTGAAAGGCTTTATAAAGGACAAATGACGGTGATTGCAGATGTTCTGGTAAAAGTCGGGAGCGTTACGGAAACAGTTCCTACAGCCGTTATTGAAAACGAGAAATGCAGGCTATCTCAGAAAACCATTACGGCAACCGGAGACGGGGAATACGGCGATGTGTTTTATGTATCAAAGCTGTTTTGTGCTCCGGAATTGGAGATACCGCCTGGATCCAAAATCGTGATTACACAAAGCGGTGTTACACTTCATTTCAAGCGTTCCGGTGAATCAATGACGTACGACACGCATCAGGAAATTATTTTAGCCAGGGACGAAAAAGCATGAGCAAGTGGGGCAGTTTTGATTATAAAAGCTTTGAAAAGTTTCAAAAGAATTTTGAGGATCGGATTAAAACAGAATCGCTCAACCAGTTTATTGTTCAAGTCTTAAGAGAGCTCGGCAACCGGACACTTGCAAAAGTAAAGCCGAGAACACCTGTTGGTCAGTACGGGGACAAGCTTGTTGAATTCACGACGAAAGACGGGAAGGAAGTAAGTTTTATTGCAAAAGGAAACGGGAGAAGTGGAGGGCAACTTAGAAGAGGTTGGAAAATAACAGATGTCAAACGCCGCGGATCTATCTTTGAAATTACTATTTTTAATAATGTGGAATACGCAAGTTTTGTTGAGAATGGCCATCGTACCAGAGGAGGCGGAGGGCAAGGCTGGGTGGAAGGGCAATTTATGCTGCGGATTTCTTTAGAGGAAATTCAGCAGATCATGCCAGCGCTGCTCGGAAAACGATATAACGAATTCTTAGAGAAACTAATGGGAGGGTGATTAAATGGATATTACACAAGAAATAGCAGACACACTTGCAGTGCTTTATCCTGCTATCACCATCTATCGAAACAACCAATCACAGGGCTTTATAGAGCCTTGTTTTTTTATTAAACAAATTCAAGCAACCGGGAAAGAAGAATTGTTCAACCGTCAATTCCGGAACTATGTCTATGATGTTTTATACTTTCCGGAAAATGAAAAAGCCAGTGAATGCGAATGGATGGCAGAGAGCCTTCAAGAGAGGTTCTGTTATCTACGAGACCGTTCCTTAAAAGTTATTAATAAAGAACATTCGATAAGCGAAAATGTCCTTCATTTCACGTTTAATTTGAAGTTCAGAGCGGTAGCAGAAACCGTGGAAACGAAAATGCAACAATTAACGGAAGGAGCTGATATAAAGAATGGAAACTAAAAGAAGTGTAACAACAACTGAAAACGAAAACTCTTCTGAAATAGTAAATATACCTCCCCGATTTACACTTGAGGAGTTACTTTGTTCCCGCAGCTTCACCAAGATTGAAAAGGACCAGCTGCCGGCAGTTTTAGACGCTTCAAAAACGTATACATTGGAAGAGGCTACGGATTTATTGAAAAGAGAGCAAAGGAGAGCGATTAAGTAATGGCAGGAGGAACTTGGACAACACAAAGTAAAGTACGCCCTGGTGCGTACGTTAATGTGAAATCAAAAGGCAGCGTACCAGCTGCGCCATCCACAAATGGTGTGATGACGATGCCTATTTCTATTGGCTTTGGCCCGTCAAAACAAGTCATTGAAGTCAATGGCGAAACTGATTTTTTAAAATTACTCGGATATGATCTGGACTCTAATGCATTATTGCTCGTACGAGAAGCGATGAAACGGGCCTCAAAAATTTTGCTTTATCGTGTTAGTACTGGTGAAAAAGCAAGTATTATCAATGGGGAACTTACGATTGAAGCTTTACATGGAGGCGTCCGGGGAAATGATATTTCCGTAACAGTAAAAGTAAATGTTGATGATCCGGAAAGCTTTGATGTCGTGACATTTATCGACACTACGGTGGTCGATACGCAAATAGCGAAAACCATTAATGAACTGCAGCCGAACAATTTTGTAAAATTTGTCGGCACCGGAAACCTGGTTGCTGCAGCAGGGTTAAAATTGGCAGGAGGATCTGTTGCCCCGGTAACTGCCAGTGATTATACGCAGTATTTTTCAGCCATCCAGGTTTATGATTTTAATACAATGGCGTTACCGATTAGCGATGAGTCGATTAAGATCGCGGGAACAAACTTTATGAAACGGATGCGGGATGAGGAAGGGAAGAAA
Source organism: Bacillaceae bacterium Marseille-Q3522 (assembly GCA_017898095.1). Classification (GTDB taxonomy): domain Bacteria; phylum Bacillota; class Bacilli; order Bacillales; family Cytobacillaceae; genus JAGKQJ01. Next base: position 92,130 of record JAGKQJ010000001.1, read on the forward strand.
AGCCAATTGGTTGTCGCTAATTATGCGGCCAATTCAGAAGCAGTCATCAATGTAAAAAACGGTGTGAAATTAGCTGACGGAACGGTATTGGATGCTGTTCAAACTACTTCGTGGGTAGCAGCTGCAACAGCCGGTGCAGCAACAAACGAATCACTGACCTACAGCGCTTATGAAGGGGCTATGGATGTAGATCAGCGCATGACCAATTCCGAAATCGTCGAAGCCCTACAGGCCGGAGAATTTGTTTTTACCGAAAAAAGAGGAACTGCAGTTGTGGAGCAAGATATCAACTCCCTGACAAGTTTCACAGTAGAAAAAGGACAGGAATTCAGTAAAAATCGTGTCCTTCGTGTATTGGATGATATTGCGAATAACAGTAAACAATCCTTTGAAGATAATTTTGTCGGAAAAGTCAATAACGATGTGGATGGCCGAGAGTTATTTAAAGCGGACCGGATTAAGTATTTTAATACGCTGCTAGCCAGTGGATCAATAACAAATTTTGAGGCAGACGATGTGGAAGTGTTACCTGGCGATTTAAAGGACAGTGTTGTGTTGAATGTGGAAGTACAGCCGGTTGATTCTATGGAAAAACTATATATGACCGTTGTAGTAGCGTAAGGAGGGAAATGCGATGGGATTTTTAAAAGCGAAAGATATTATTAGCGGCCAAGAGGGCACAGCCTTTGCCACTATTAATGGGCGAAATGTTGAAATGTTTTATGTCCGGGCGATTGAAGCGACAGTTGAAAAGCAAAAATCAGAAGTTAAAACACTTGGAAAAAGGGGAACCCAGCACAAAACGACTGGCTGGACCGGTAGTGGATCCATGACGATATATGCGGTAACCTCAGAATTTATTCAAATGGCCATCGACTACGTCAAAAATGGAGTGGATACCTATTTCGATATCAAAACTACTAACTCAGATCCAACATCCAGTATTGGCAGGCAAACCGTTGTCTTGTTAGATGTGAATCTGGATAGTATTCCTATTGTCAATTTGGATACAGACACAGAATTTTTGGAACAGGATCTTGATTTCACCTTTGACGATTTAGATTTACTGGAAAAATTTCAAGAACCGACTTTAGGATAACAGGAGGAATAAAGCGATGCCTATATCAGATTTTTTATTGGACAATGTCAATGAAGAAGAGAAGGTGGAAGTGCATATCAAACGGTTCAAATCCCCGTTTGTTATTAAAAGCATCACTGAAGCTGAAAACGACGCCATTCGAAAACGTTGTACGATTAAGGTAAAAGCCAGGAACGGAATGAATGTGCCGGAAACGAATACGAGTAAATACACAGGGGAGCTGATTGCAGCAAGTGTGGTGGAGCCTGATTTGCATAACTCGGAATTGCAGGAACACTACAGCACACCGGGAAGCGCTGTGGACACCCTCCGGGCAATGCTACGCCCTGGAGAGTTTGCATTGTTAAGTGAGAAAGTACAAGAAATAAATGGCTATGATCTTGATGTTGATGATCTAAAAGAAGAAGCAAAAAACTAATCACGGACGGCGATGGTGAGATTAATTACGGCTATTACTGCCTTCACAAATTTCACTGGCCGCCGTCCACGCTTTCTCATATGTCGAGAAGAGAAAAAGCATTAGTTTTTGCCTATATTGACGAGCGACTTAAGAAGGAAAAGAGAGAACAGCAAAAGATGAAAAGCACCAGCAGCAAACGGCCAAGAAGAAGGAGGAGGTAGATGTAAATGCCATCATTAGAACAAAGTATAAAATTAAATGACGGATTTACCTCGGTTCTTAATAAAATTAATGCCGGTATGCAGGCGACACTTGGCATGTTTCAGCATTTTCAGGGTGCAATTGAATCAGAAATATCGGCAAACGCTTCTGTTCAATCTGTTAATCAATTAGAGGATTCGATTACCAAGACAACCGTTGCGCAGCAAAAATTAAACGAGGCTGCACTTCAAAATGATATCGGACAAGTGTCTCAAGCTGCTGCTATTGAGATGGAGAGGGTAAATCAAAGCCTTCGAGAAGGAACCATAGAAGCAAACAAGCTGCAAAGCACCCTTGAATCAGGAGTTTCTACGGGTTCAGCTGTCCAAGCCGTCCATCAATTAGAAGGTTCGATCAATCAAGCAACCGAAGCGCAACAAAGACTTAATAATACGGTCACTCAAAATAAATTGGAGCAGGCGGCTCAATCTGCTGCAGGCGAAGTAGAGAAGGTAAATCAAAGCTTACGAGCCGGCACTATGGAAGCATCCAGGCTGCAAAATATGCTGAACATAGATAACATTACTGCTACGGTAGGAACGGCATGGAAGCTGAACAATGCCCTAACAAAATCAAATGAGCAGCTAACCGCGATGGGGATAAAAGCAAACCAGGCAGATGCAGCAGCGAAAAAGCTTCCGTTTTCAATACAAAGAATGATTGGCAATTTAGCGATTGCCGGCCGGCTTTGGATGAACAATAACGTGAACCAAGCAAGGGCCGTTCAATTGGCAAACAGACTCGGATCCAGTTTAAGTAAAAGCAGCCTTGCTCAATCAAAATTGGGCCAATCCACTACTAGATTTGTAAAAGCGATTGGAAGGAGTAATCTGGTACAAAATAAATTAGTAAGAGGCGCCGGCAGGCTGTTAACTACTTTTATTAAAATACCAATATCTGCAGGGAAATTGCCTATCCTTTTAACAAAAGCCGGTATTATGTTAGGCCGGAATATAACAAAGCAAATGAGAATGAGGAATGAAGTAGATAAGACTTCGAGGGCACAAATGCGTTTTAACAAAGCAGTCAGCCTTTTGCAATTTGGTGCAGCGCTTGCTGCATTAACGATGATACAGCAGAAACTAACGTCCATGATCGAACAGGCAGATACGTTTGTACAAACAATGGCACGTCTGAACATGATAAATGATGGATCCCAAACTACCGAACAGTTATCGGATAAAGTGCTGGCTGCAGCACAGCGATCCCGCAGTGCTTATAAGGATACAGCTGATTTTGTTGCAAGACTTGGAATTAACGCAGGTGATGCTTTCGCTTCAAACGATGAAACGATTGCTTTTGCGGAGCTTTTAAATAAAGCTTATAAAATTGGCGGTGCTAGTGTAGCAGAACAACAAGGCTCAATGCTGCAGTTGACACAGGCATTAGCTTCCGGTGCATTACGCGGTGAAGAATTGAACTCTGTTTTAGAAGGCGCACCCCTAGTGGTTAAAGCAATCACAAAAGAAATGGGAATATCAATGGCAGAACTAAGAGATGTGGCCAGTGAGGGAGGAATTACGGCAGATATTATCAAACGGGCGATGTTTAATGCTGCAGATGATATCAATAGTAAATTTACTTCTATCCCAATGACTTGGGCGGATATGTGGACATCTGCTAAAAATATTGCATTAAAGGCATTTCAGCCGTTAATAGAGAGATTCAGTGCCTTTTTAAACTCCCCACAAGGACAACAGTTTTTCCAGTCTATTACGACAGGGATTGTTATGCTAGCTCAAGTAGCATCTTGGGCATTTGATGTTATTGTTTCAGGAATAAGTTGGATTCAGCAAAATGCCAACCTGGTACAACTGGCGTTTGTTACTTTAAGCATGATAATTATCTATGCGGCAATAGGCGCTGCAATTGCATGGGCGATTGTAAACTGGCAATTACTTTTAATTATTATCATTATTGCAACCGTCATTAATTTTATGGACAAAATGGGAGTAAAGGCTGGCGAAATAGCAGCCAGGATGGCGGGAATGGTTGCATTCGTAGCAACCGTATTCTATGACGTCATTTTGTTTGTCATTGGGTTGTTTACCACGTTTATTCAAGTGATTAATAATATTTTTATTTTCTTTTGGAATATTGTTGCAGGTGTGGCGGAATTTTTCGTGAATGTTTGGAATCATCCGGTTTATGCGACGCAAATGCTTTTCTATAATCTAGTAAGGAATATATTAAACTTCTTTGCTTCGATTGCGGACGGTGCAGGTAAAGTAGGGGTTGCAATAGGAAATGCATTTATTTCAGGTGCAAATACTGCCATTAAAGCGGTCAATTGGATTATCGATGCATTGAACATGATTCCGGGGGTTAATCTTGGAAAGGTTGATCAATTCAAAGAATTTTCGTCTGCTGGGCAAACGGGCGATTCAATTCGTGGTCTTGCTGAAAAGTTCAATCCCGGACCCGCACCTGAAAATTATTGGAGTGCACCTCAAGCACAAATGACAACGGTAGATGGCTTAGCAAGCGCAATTAGTGGGCTTAAAAATCCAGTTAAAAGTTTCAATACAGCAGCAGATGCTATCTCTAATTTAGGATTTAACGCAAAGGGTTTATTAGATAACATTAATAACATGATTGGATCGGATCAAACGATGGCTAATGCGTTAAATAATTTCGGAAACAGCGGAGTTGGAGATGCCCTTGGCAAGGGAAAAGATATTGGGGATGTCGGTACTGTTGATAAGATTAAAGATGACGTCTCCATCACAGAAGATGATCTTAAATTAATGCGGGACATTGCGGAAAGAGAATATATTCTCAGATATCAGCAGCTTAGTCCTAGTGCTACTGTAAACTTCACCAGTACCGGAAATTCGGAGGAAGATGCTAAAAGATTACTGGCCATGATGGAGCAGATGATACAAGAACAAGTAGCTTCTCAATTGGTGTAAGGAGGGAATCACATGGCTATTGGATTTTTTATTGAATACGGTGGACAAGTGGTTCAATTCCCTGTTAATCCGGAAGAAATAAAAATAAACAAGGATTCCAATAATGAAACGACCGAGATTGTCAAACTTGGAGAGGTAACGGAATTGGGGATCCCATCGCTTTCTGAAACGTCTTTTGAATGTTTCTTTCCTGCAAGTAAGGACTATCCTTTCGTGTTAACAAAAAATAAGTTTTGGAGTCCTGGACAGTACATTGATTTTATCGAAAAAATCCGCAGAGAGCGAAGACCTTGTCGCTTTGTTGTATCTGATACAAAAATAAATATATTAGCCAGTGTGGAAAGTTTTGAATATGGCCACCAATGGGGAGATCATGAAGATGTGTACTATACGCTCGATTTGAAAGAGTTCCGGGAACACGCAGCTAAGTTCGTGAAGATCATTCAGCAAGTGACTCAGCCGAACCGGCCCGCAGTTAGTACAAGTAACAAGCAATCCGCGAGTACCAATAAGCCTGTTACAAAAGGTTGCCGGGTTATTGTGAACGGACGGCTGCATCGGGATTCATACGGTGGGGGTCCTGGAAGAACGGAAGTTAACGCGGAAAGACTTGTGAATTTTATTAAACCGGGGCGTTCGCATCCATATCATGTAACCCTTTTAAATGGAGGATGGCGAGGCTGGGTAACGGCAAGTTCGGTGAGAGTATTATGATAACGGAATTTTTAATTCAAAATATCCTTAACGGAAGAGTCTATGACATTTCAGAGCTGGTGGCTAACATTGAGTGGGAAACAGATATTGATTTTCAACCTGGGAAACTAACATTTGAAATGCTAATGGATAACCAGGTTCAAGTTAATCATGGTGATATTATCCGATTCAAATATTCAGAAAAAGGGATATTCTTCGGGAAAATTTTTATTAAAAAAAGAAACAAAGAAAACAAATGGAGCTTAACAGCCTATGATCAAATGCGCTACTTAAAGAATGAGGATACGATTGTGTTTCCGGCAATGGCCAGCCATGATATTTTTGCAAAAGTATGTCGCGATAACGGGATCCCTTATCGGATTGTTGATCGTAGTGGTTGGAATTGCCCTGCAAGTATTCAGGATAAAAAAACGTTATTTGCGATGATTCAAAATGCCCTTGATCTCACGCTTATCAACTATGGAATGTGGTATATCATTCGCGATAACTTTGGGACTTTGGAACATATTGCCCTTAATTCTTTGGTGACAAGGCTTGTTCTGGGGGATGGCTCTTTAGCCACTGATTTTGATTATGAAAGCAGCATCGATGACTCCTACAACCAAATCAAATTAACAAAAGAAAACAAAGATACGATGAAGCGTGAGGTTTATATCGTTAAAGATTCTAAAAACATCACGAAGTGGGGGAAGCTCCAATATCATGATACCGTGGACGAAAATATGAATGAAGCACAAATTGCGAATCAGGCGACAATGCTTTTAAAAGCAAAAAACAGCCCTAAAAGGACGTTAACCATCCCTTGTATAGGAAATAAAGATATCTCAGCCGGAAATAGTGTTGTCTTAATGCTTTCTGATTTAGAGAGTGAAGGGTTTGCCAAGCAGCAGCTTGCGATTGTCTCCAAATGCACGCATAGCTTTGGTAAGACTCACACAATGGATTTAACAGTAAGGGTGGTGTAATCATGGCCGGAGAAGTACTGGCGAAATTACTGGCCGAGGCAAAAGGAAACCCCAGTGAGCTGTCTGATATCGTCTTTGGAAAAGTCACTTCTATCTCTCCGTTATCCGTTATGGTGGATAACCGGTTTGAGGTAAGCGGTGACTTTCTCATTTTATCTGCAATGGTTCAAGATTTAAAAGTAAAGATTTCTATTCCGGTTATCACTGCTTCCACAAGGCAGGTGAATAGTGTCGGGTTAAATGGGACTAAACCTGACGTAACAAAGGATGTGGAAAAGGTAACAGTGGTGAACCAGGTAAACGTTTCTCAGCAAGTACAGGAAATACAAATTTTCAGGCCGCTGCAAGTTGACGATCAGGTCCGGATGCTACGGGTACAAAACGGACAACTTTATTACGTACTGGAAAGGAGTGGTTAAATGGAACTGAACTTACAAGATGAAATTCAAAATACGATACTCCCCACCAGAACCTATAAAGTGGAAAATGGCCGTATTCTTGGCTGGACGTCCGGATTGGAAGCGATGCAGCAGATGGTACAAAAATTGCTCTCCACAGAACGCTTTGAAAATGTGATCTATTCGGAAGATTATGGCGTTGAACTGAATCGGTTGATTGGAGAAAGCTATGATTTTGTAAAGTCGGATTTAGAAAGAACGATTACAGCTGCCCTTTTGGTGGATGACCGTATAGAAGGGTTAGAAGATTTTATTATTAAGAAAGTTTCTGGTGAAAGCCTGTTATGTACGTTTACAGTACGAACGATTGATGGGAGTATTGGTGTTGAAAAAGAGGTGAGCTTGTGAATATCGAAGATTTAGGAAAATTTTTGGAAACTTATACGTTTGATTATTTAATGGAGTCCGCCTTAAGCCAAGTTCCAGAGGATATCGATATCCGGGAAGGGTCGATCATTTATGACTCCTTAGCTCCTGCCTGTTATCAGCTTGCTGATTTTTATATGCAACTCAAAAACTTGTTGCTTGATACTTTCCCGCAAACGGCCATTGGAGAGTATCTTGATTTAAAGGTTGCAGAGCATGGGCTTACTCGTTACCCGGCTTCAAAGGCAATAAAAATAGGTTACTTTGAAGATGAATCCGGCCAGCCAATGTCCGTTCCAATCAATGCCCGTTTTAGCACGATTGAAACCAATAGTGTGCTTTATATCGTGAAACAATCGAACGGAGAACCAGGTTCTTATCAATTGGAATGTGAAACAGAAGGGACCGTAGGAAATCGTTATGTGGGAGCTCTCCTTCCCATCGATAATATTAATAATTTATCGAAAGCAACGCTCACTACACTGCACACACCAGGAAGAGATATTGAATCCGATGATGAGCTGCGCCAGCGCTTTTTTACATTCATTAATGAAAAGGCGTTTGGAGGAAATTTCATCGAATACGTTACGGAAATAAGAGAAATCGATGGGGTTGGCTCCGTTCAAGTGTATCCGGTTTGGAATGGCGGAGGAACCGTAAAAGCCGTTATTCTGGACAGTGAATATAATCCGGCTTCAAGCAGTTTTATTTCACAGGTAAAAGAACTGGTGGATCCGGAACCACACGAAGGGAAGGGAATGGGATTTGCACCCATTGGTCATAAAGTGACGATCACAACGGCTGAGCAGTTAAATATCGATATCGCTTTTAAAATAGATTTAATGACTGGATATACAGTGGAACAGTTAAGGCCTCAAATTATAGGAGTCATTCAGGATCATTTTCTTTTTTTACGAAAAAGCTGGGGGAATTTTAGTGAAACAAATACCTATAATATGACGGTTTATCGAAGTCAGTTAATGTCGGCTATTCTCCGTATCACAGGGATTGCCAATATTGCAGAAATGAAACTGAATGGCATGGAAGCAGATATCGAGTTGCAAATGGATGCGGAAAAGTCGCAATTACCGTTTCTGAACGGGGTGACGATTACATGAGAATCGAAGTCAATGAATTAAAAGAGTATGTTCCAAGCTATTACGAGGACGTTCTGGAAATGAACACGCTTGTGAAAGTAGAAGATACTCTTTTTCAGGGTTTAAAGGAACATATGCAGCATATCCAAGACAATCAATTTATCCTTACTTGTGATTTAACAACGTTAGCACGTCACGAGCAAATGCTCGGAATACTTGCAGATCCGATGAATGAAACAGAAGAGTTCCGCCGGCTAAGAATTATAAACCGGCTAAACACACGGCCGCCGTTTACGCTTGATTTTTTAATTAGAAAACTTAATGAAATATATGGTCGTGGAAACTTTAACGTTTATGTAGATTATCCATCCTACACACTTTACATTGAAAGCAGTTCAAGGACGGCAGAGTGGTACAAAGAAACAAACATTACCGTTAACGCGATAAAACCTGCAAACATTCGATATGTTCACATTCCTATCTTTTTCGAGCAGACGATCATGAATGAACGGGCTTTTTTTGCAAGAATGGAGTTTGCAAAGGTTGGATATGCGCAGGTTGGGATCACACAACTTGAAAAACGTGGCCCGAATGAGGAGGTGCCGTTAAATTGATAACAGATTTCACAAAAAATGTACTGGCAACCACATATCAAGATTTAGTATCTACTATACGATTGAATGGAACTGTTGTTATTTCAACGTTCTTAGTAAATCAAGTAACGAATGACACGCTTATGATTGAATTCGATGTGCCAGGCGAATTGACGAAAATAGAGAAGCTGGAGGTATTAAAAGCAGACGGAGGGATCCTTTCTCAAGCTAATTTGTTTGTGCCGCTTGAGACAGATACCAGGTTCCGATATCAAATGAAAGTAGGCGGTTCACATGGCTAAACAATGGGAAGTCGGCTCTATTATCGGGCTTGAAGATGTTCTGCGTTGGGACGAGATGGTTAACCCACAGCAGCTTCAGGAAGCAATTGCAAGCATAATAGCAGGCAATGTGGCAACGGCTGATAAATGGAAAACAGGACGAAAAATTACTTTAACCGGAGATTCCTCCGGAAACGTAACGATGGATGGCAGCACCGATGTGACCTTAACAACAAACGTTCGAAAAGGTTCTACAACGCAGACGGGGATCCTTCAATTAACCGATGGAGTGGGAAGCACAAGCAATACAACAGCAGCTACTCCAGCTGCAGTAAAAGCTGCTTATGACAAAGCCGTTTCTGTAGACAATAGCTTAACCGGACATAAGAATGATAAAAACAACCCTCACAAAGTTACAAGTGCACAAGTAAATGTGATTGCAGAACCTGCGGATGCTTCAACAGCAGCTACAGCTTTTATGCCTGTTGGGTTATCTACCTTTCAATTTGGCGATGGTACAAGTAAAGGCTACCCAGTTATGTACGGAACTGTCCTTAATATATACCTTAGCGAAAATAGGGCAATTCAAATAGTTTTTGCTTCTTACACAGGCGATATATCTGTACATCAGCGTAAATATCGTCTCGATAGCGGGTGGTCATCGTGGGAACAAGGAGAGACTACTTCAGGTGCTCAAGCAAAGGTAGATGCACATGCCAATAGAAAAGATAATCCGCATGCTGTTACAAAAGCCCAAGTAGGTTTAGGAAACGTGGACAATGCAAAGCAGGCCACAAAGACGGAGTTTGACAGTCACAATGGGGATAACACACGGCATATCACGTCTACAGAGCGTAATAACTGGAATGCGAAAGAAACCCCTTCGGGTGCACAAGCAAAAGTAGATGCACATGCCAATCGAAAAGATAACCCGCACCAAGTAACAAGTGCACAACTAAATATAATAGAGGAACCTGTGGATGCATCGGTAGCAGCTACCGTCTTTCCTATCGGACTTTCCGTTTTTAGCGTTAACGTTGGTGGCACCAAAGGATACCCTGTTAACTATGGCGTTGTACTGAATATTAACCACAGTGAATTTAGATGTCGGCAGATAATGTATGAGGCTAATACTGGTAATAACACACACATGTTTCAGCGCGCGTATCGTTCTGACACGGGTTGGTCACCTTGGAACCAAGGAGAAACAACCGAAGGCGCCAAAGCAAAAGCAGACGCTGCAGAAACAAACGCGAAAAATGCCAGCTTGCCTCGAAATGGAGGCACGATTACTGGTGACATTACTGTTCGAAAGAGTGTGCCAAAGGTCATTTATCGAAATGAAAACGGCGATGTCATAGGTACCATACGTTTTAACGATGACGGAATCGCTGTAATGAGTGGGACAAAAGAATTTTATATACGTCCAAATGGTGATTTAAATCAGGATGGGCAACTCTACATTAATACAGAAACTGTTAAACACAACAATGTAGATCTTGTTAAACTACCAGAATTAAATACCCATAAAAATGATAAAGGTAACCCTCACTCCGTAACAAAAGTGCAAGTAGGACTAGGAAATGTAGACAATGTAAAACAAGAAACACCAGCTGGTGCCCAATCAAAAGCAAATGCTGCTGAAAATAATGCGAAAAACTGGGTAAAAGCGCTAGGGTTAGGTGGAACAACGGCTCCAATCATTACGAACCTAAATGATGCTTCTACTCCCGGAGTGTATTTTTCGGAGTCAACAGCGCTAAACAAACCAGGTTTAGAAGCCTGTTTAACCCTTGTCATGCGGCATAACGAGCTCGTCACACAAATAGCGGTAGAAGTAGCAGATGACGGGTATTATGGAACGTACGTAAGAATTGGCGTGATAGGGGACTCCATGGGTTCGTGGGAAAAAATAAGTACCCAAAATATAACTGTGCAGGAGGCAGCGCCTAATGACCCAAAAAACGGCGACTTATGGATATGGTGATCTGCTATGACTTGGAAACGATATGACTTAGGTGGATGGGTAGATATTAATAACATGAAACGCTGGGATGGAACGCAATGGGTAGAAGCTGAAGGGAGGCGATGGAACGGAAGTACATGGGAAGTATTCACGTTTAAACTAAAGGATTGCACCGTAACGATGACATCGTCACCAGTTGGTGTATACGTTGTAGTAGGTTTAAATGGCAATCCTGCAGATACCGAAATCAGAATAGAATCACAGAGAGTATTCCAGTCAGAGGTACAGCCACTCGTTCTTGATATGGATTGGACAGTTTACGAGTATGATAGTATGGGAGTATCCCCCGGCGTGCATTTAGCTATAAACCGTACGGAAACCCCATCTTATATGATAAGAGTGAGATGGAGAGTAAAAGGTCAGGAAGGATTTACAGAACAATACTTTGGTAACTATTGGTAAGAAAGCGAGAGCTCAAAAAAGAGCTCTTTTTATTTTGCCTTTTAAGGAGGCGATGTCCAAAACCATCAAACTCAGGAGCCGATCGGCTCTTTTTATTTTGTAAACAAAAAAAGGAGGAAACAGAAGTGGAAAGATTAGATTTGTTTTTCAAAGTCGTAGTTACAGTTTTTGGCGCGGCAACAGGCTACTTGTTTGGGGGATGGTCGGCATTGATCGGGATCTTGCTTTCGTTCGTTGCAATTGATTATGTAACAGGATTAATTGCCGCTGCTTATAACGGGCAGTTATCTAGCAAAGTTGGGTTTCGAGGAATCGCTAAAAAAGTGATGATCTTTGCCATGGTGGCAGTAGCACATCTAATTGACGGGGCTCTTGGCGACGCGCATGTTTTCAGAGACGCAACCATTTATTTTTATTTAGCCAATGAGCTATTATCTATCGTCGAAAATGTTGGAAAAACGGGAATTGGTATGCCAGATCAAATCAAAAATGCTATTGAAATATTGAGAGGAAAATCAAATAAATAAGAGCTGCCTTCGGGTGGCTTTTCTTTATAAAAAAATTAAGGAGACGAACAAAACATGGGGAACATTATAGATATTTCACATCATCAAAATCCGGCAAACATAAATTATGACCAGTTATGCAAAGGCTTGGATTTTGCCATTATCCGCACTCAATACGGATCTCGGACAATCGACAGATATTATAAAACGCATCATGCTGAATTAAAGAAGCGTGGCATCCCAACACATGCATACGCATGGGTGCGCGGCGTGAGTGTGTCCGATATGGAAACGGAGGCAAAGGACTTCTACGACCGTACGAAAGAATTTAACCCGCTCATGTGGTGGCTGGACGTGGAGGAAAAGAGCATGGAAGATATGCGTGCCGGTGTATCAGCTTATATACACAAGTTGCGTCAGTTAGGTGCTAAAAAGGTAGGCGTATATATTGCTCACCATTTATATCAATCATTTAATCTCGATTTAAACGAGGTAGACGCCGTATGGATTCCTCACTACGGAAAAAATAATGGTACTGTGACAAGCAAGCCAAAATATACATGTGATCTCCATCAATTTACTAGCACTGGAAGGTTGCCTGGTTACGGGGGAAACCTAGACTTGAATGTGCTGATCGGAAGCAAGCCCATTGAATGGTTTACCGAAAAAATTGTGCATCCGACACCACAACATGACCGCAAGCCAATCCAACGTGTCCGTGCGACCGTTGTTTCCGATATCCGCAGTGAGCCGAATCATGCTGCCGGTTTCGTGCGAAATACCGTTGTGGGTGAAGAAGTTAATGTATACTCACACCGCGGCGATTGGCACGAAACAGATGAAGGGTGGATTGATGCAAATGGAGGGCAAAACTTATATTGGGTGGATAACCCGGCATTAAAGCTGCAGGAAGTAACACCGCAGCCGCAAAAAAACGAAGTTTATACAGTACAGCCTGGTGACACCCTGTCTGAAATAGCTGCTGCTCATGGGACGACCGTTGCACACTTGGCGTCTATGAACGGGATTAAAGATCCAAACAAAATTTATGCAGGTCAAAAAATCAAAGTAACGGGCAGCGCGCCGAAACCACAACCAGTTTATTATACGGTCCGTTCAGGGGATAACCTGTCTAAAATCGCTAAAAAATCCGGGACGACTGTGAACCAATTAGTCGCTTGGAATAACATTAAAAATCCGAATTTAATTTATCCTGGACAACGGTTACGAGTTAAATAAAATAAAAACAGCCCCTCCTCATTTTTGAGGGGGGCAATTATTTCGTCATATCATACGTTCTGTATTTTGTTGAAAAAATGCCCTGATTTACAGGGTTAATTATGGTAACAAAAATGGTAACATCAATTAAAAATCTTTGTTTATTTGATTTATCAACATTTATTAAAAATGTTGATAAATCAACTACTATAGCGATTTTTAATCAACTATAAAACCTTGTTACCCGACTCCCACCGTCTCCATTCAGGTGCTGGTACACTGAGATCGGCACCCCCGGAAAATCCCTCTGTAGAGGGGTTTTTTCATATTCTTTTATCCTATTAAATCAGATATTTTTTAATTTAAAGGTAAAATAAGGGGAACTTATGATTTCTAACATGGACATCGCCTTCATAAGAAAGAAAAAGAAAGCTCGAAATCCTTTATTGATAAGGTTTTCGGGTTTTTTCCATTAGTGGGAATCCAGTTCCTTTCGAACGTTTCCTATCTATTGGCTGGAAACCAGTTGTTTGCCCCTCTTTCATCAGGCCTGACGTAACAGATTAATCAAATCAGTACGATTGACGTGGGCACAATAACCCGGTGTGCCATTCTCGAAGCGAAAGCCTTCATGCAGCGGTCCTGCGTCATAAACATCAAACCCGATTGCCTCTAAAAGATCAGTAACGGTTTTCTTCGCTGCGGCATCATCTCCGGCAATTGGCAGCGTCCGCCGTTCAGGATCGTTCTTTGGTCTCGCTGTTGAACCAATATCGCCCGCATAGATGGAATTAAATGCTTTGACTACATGAGCCTTCGGAAATTGCCTGGCTGTGAGTTCACACGTTGTCTTTGATCTATTATCAAGTTCCGCAATTCTTCCGTCGCGGCCCGGATAGTAGTTCATCGTATCGATGACGGTCTTTCCGTCCAAATTAATGCCGGAAAGTTGCGGAAGCGCGTATAGCGGCACTGTCACGACGATGATATCGCCTTCCTGAGCTGCTTGTTCCGGAGTTGCCGCTTTTGCCTGAGGGCCAAGTTTCTTCACCAGACCTTCTAGTGTTTCCGGACCCCGTGAGTTTGACATTACAACAGAATAACCAGCCTGAATCGCACTTGCTGCAACAGCCTTTCCAATATGGCCGCTGCCGATAAATCCGATTTTCATGGTAATAGCACGCTCCTTTCTTTCATCAGCCTCAGTGTAGCACTCCTCCGTAGGGGCGTCTAACAATGTGATTTATGAATGTACTGATTCTCGTAATAAAAACTTCATCCTGTCTTTATATTTTTCAGGTTCAAATGGCTCAAGAAAGCTTATTGAATTTCCTGACACTAGATTTGGCGTTCGAAATATGGATTTATAATAGATAAACGCGCAATAAAAACTTTAATATCAATAAAATTAGAGAATTGAATTTATGCGCCTAATATTAGGGTAACAAAAAAGATGGATAGGTTCGGGTTTATGCGTGTTGTTTTATCACATTTTAAGTGTTACAATATATCTGGTAATAAAACGTGATTAATTAATTTATCTCTAATGGAGAAGATATCGATATATCGATGGGAGGATGTTAAAATGAATAAATTTAATGAAAAGCCTTCAATATCCGTCGATACAATAAATTTTCTGATGAAGAATGTTTACAATGTTTCTGATTTGACTCGTAAAAACAAATTAACTGAGATTCTTCAGCGTTTTGTTAAACCAACCGAAGAGGTTTTTATTGTACAAAATGCAAAAAATAAGGATGCTCAAGCTGCGCTAATTAATTTAAAGTATTTTGAAGAACTTCTACGGATTAAAGAAATGATGGATCAAGCTATTGACCAAGTTGCTGAAAAAGAAGCCGCAGACAGACTCAAAAAAGGCAAAAAAGAAAAATTTACACTTTCTGATGTTTTAGATGATGATGATATTGATTTTGACCAGTTAAATCTGGAGTTAAAAGATGAAGATTAATTCATTAAAGGATTTTCAATATTTTTTATTAGATAATTATAATGTGACATTAACTTTTCATCCTGATGTCAGGCATGATCTTAAGGCGATAAATAAGGGTAGCCGTTCTTCGATATTGGTACTAATACATCGCCGTGTCAAACAGGGGTTACTGTTTGTACCAGATGGAGTTGCAAAGTTCTTAGATGGTGATTTGCATGGTTATGCAAAAATAAAACCAAGAGCGATGAATTTACGGATCATTTATCAACCTGTTAAGCACAATGATCATATTGAGATGTACATTCTTGCTATTGGACCAAGAGATCAGATGAAAGTTTATGACATTGCTGTTAGCCGGCTTTAAAGGTTTAGAACTGTTTAAACTAGTTTTAGCTTTCTTATTTCATCTAAAATCGGCAAGGATACCCCATCTTCAAACGTGTGCAGGGCGCAGCCCAACGTTAAGGTGGGGAGGAATTGCCGTCAGATACGGTATGTACGATAGCCAAGGTAAAACTACTTTCT